>NZ_MJKG01000002.1:0-182713 GCF_002139545.1 Campylobacter sp. P0103
GGGTATTTTATAATTTTTAGAGTGGAATTTAGATTGGATTGGGTGAGATATTAAAATATTATGGGGTGTAATTAAATTTGTGGGTTTTGGGGAGGTTAGAATAAAAATATATATTGTGGTTGATTTAATGAGAGCGCCCCACAATAGAGTGGGGGCTTTAATAGTATAACTTTTAATAGTAAGAGTTGTTACAATATAAAAAGCTAAATTTAAAATTTCTTTTTCTTAACCTCTTGCACAATTGCATTTGCAATCATATCAACTTCATTTGCTACTACATTGCTATTTTGTGCGATTTGTGTGTTTTGTCTAGTTAGACCATCGACATTTACGATAGCTTCGTTGATTTGGTTTATAGCTGTTGTTTGCTCGCTGATACTTTGGCTCATCTCATTTATGCTTTGGCTTAGGATATTTACATTTGCTTCGATTTCGCCTAGGGATTTTTGAGTTCTTTCAGCTAGTTTTCTGACCTCATCAGCCACCACGGCAAATCCCCTACCATGCTCTCCAGCACGAGCAGCTTCGATAGCTGCGTTTAGGGCTAATAAATTTGTTTGGTCTGCGATATCTCTAATTATTGTAATAATATTTTTGATATCTTCGCTTTGTTTGATAACTTCACTAGCTCTATCATTTATAGAGTTCATTGAGCTACTCATCTCTTCAACTGCTGCAGCGCTCTCTTGTAGGGATTCACTTTGAGATTTAGCACCTTCGTTTAGTGAAGTTACAAAGCCTTTTAGCTCATCTGCTTTATTTTGTAGGTTGTTTGCTTGTTCTAGATTTGCCCTTAACATTTTAGTAACTTCATCGCCTAGTAGATTGGTAACTATCTCGACTTCGCCTTTTGGGTTTTCTATTCTTACGGTGAAATCTAGCTGTTTGAATTTATCAAATACACTTTGGATGGCGTTGATATCGTTACCTACTTTTTGTTCTAAGACATCTAGCATTTTGTTTAGGACATTTTTAAGTTTTAATAGCTCTGGTGAAGCTGGGTTTAGAGTGATTCTAGCGGTTAGATTTCCGTTTTCTACTTCGCTAGCTTTTTTTAGAGACTCTTCAACGGCTTTTGAGTCTTTGTCTAAATTTGATTTTACGATTACGATATTATCGTTGATAGCCTTAGCCATTTGGCTGATTTCATCGTTATTGGTAATTACTGCTAGGCGAGCGTCGGCTCTTTTGTGGTTTAAGAAATCGAAGAAATCTGATAGTAAAGCTCTGATATTTTCTATTCTAGTAATTAGCATTTTTGTAGCGAAGAATAGGAAAAATCCACCGATTATAGCGACTATTATGCCTACAATTATTAAGCTATTTCTAGCTGATGAGATTTCAGCGAAAATCTCTCTAGTAGGAACTAGTGTAGCAAGACCCCAATTCTCATCCATATTATGCATATTTACTCTGGATAGGTTGAAGTGAGCGTGTTCTTGTATGCTTTTGCTCATAGCTGCTACTGTAGCGTAATCAATTTCTTTGTTATTTAAAACTGGTAGTAGTTGAGCTAGATTTGGATTTACTTGTTGAATGGTTAATCCTCTATTTTGTGGGTTAGGACTGGCTACCATTATACCTTTGTTTGAGACTAAGAAGCTTGTATCGCTTTTGTATAGTTTAATCTCTTTTAATCTATCTATAAAATATGTGTCTAAATCCAAATCAGCACCGATTATACCTATTGTTTTGCCTTTGTATTTCACAGGGAAAGTCATAGAAGCCATTGTTATGTTTTTACCCTCTATATGATCGCTAAAAGGCTCGGTTAATCTTGGTTTGCTAAGGCCATTTGCGTAATAATCTTTGCTTTTGAAGTTATCTTCGATACGCTCAAGTCTGTTGTGATAATTGACATATATGGCTAGATCGCCAGCTTGGGTATATCGTGGGTCGTTTGAATTTGGGTTTTTGGCGTATATGCTGTCATCTGTAGTGTAGAAAAATATCCCAGCGGCTATTTTTTGATCTTTTATGGCTTCGCTTAACATATTTGTTATGATATCAACAGGCATAGCTATACCGGAATTTAATGATGATTCCATAGCTGTTTTATAAGCATTTAAAGCATCGGAAATTTTGTTAAATTCAGCAGCGATGTAATTTGCTTGTGATAAAGAACCAGCTTCCATGAAGGCAGCAGAATTCGACTCGACTCTATTTATGGCTTGATATGTGGCGATACCAGCAACGGTAGCTACTATCAAGGCAGTAAATACAAAACCCGCAAAAGCAAGTTTAACTGATAGTTTCATATTTTTAAACATACTTATCCTTTGAAATTTTTTATTATATATTTTAGCTAATATTAGATTTATAATAACTTAAAATAGATAGATTAATTATTATAAGAAAATTATATATAAATATTTAAGCCAAATTTAAATTTGACTTAAATTATTTACAATCTAGCGTATAATTTGTAGTATGGTTTTTAAAGTGAGCAGGATATGGCATTGTAAAGCTAAAGCCTCTTTGATCACCGCTTGGAAGGTCTTTGAGTATTAAAAATTCACCTTTTTGCGAACCTTTTTGGCTATGATTACTACCAATATAAGTATCAAAAAATCCACGATTTTCAAAATTGCTAGCCTCTAATCCTTTTTCTGGAGTATTGATTAATTCAATATTGATTGTACATGAATTAATATAACCATAACCAACATTTTTAATAATACCACTATAACTAATAGTCTCATTGATTAAGGTGCGCCTACCCTCTAAATTGATAATCTCTGCAACTTTGGTATATTTATCAATTAGCATCATTGAAATCATAGCCAAACAACTCATAATAGCAACATTAACAATAAGTAGACTAATAGCTTGTTTAGTGCGGTGTTCTTTTAGGATTATTAAATAGGTAAATAAGCCAAACATCGATAAAATCAGTATCAATACTATTATATGAAATATATTAAAATAGCTCATTAAAAACACTCCGTTCTTAGTGTGGTGGTATAGTTTTGTGGGCGAAATTCTTTCATAACGAATTTGATTTCCCCAGTTTTGCCAGGTTCAATCTGCTCAGTTATAATTACCTCTGTATGAAATGGGTTAAATTTAAATTTTAAATTTTCAAATTTACTTTTTCCGATATTGTGAAAACTTAGCTTTATTCGGCACTTTTTAAATGGTTGTTTGGATTTATTGGTTATATTTACATCAGCTATCATAACATCAGAGTAAAATAACTGACGAAGTGGGGCAATATTTACATCTTTTGGGCGTGTTACATCATCAATAAATTTAAGTGAATAATTTATACCAGCACCTAGCCCTACAAAGCTAAGCAAAAATAAAATTATAGCAAAAAATGGACGCTTAAACATCATATAAATGGCTAAAATAAATAGCGCCAAAAATAGCAAAATTACCCACGAAACTGCGACATAATCATAAAATCCAAAGTTACTTACATAAAATTTAATGGTAGAAAATATACTATTTGTCACGGGCTTTCTTCTCTTCTATTCCGCTTATACCTTCACGGCGTTTTAGCTCTTCTAGTACTGCATTTGGATGAATATCATAATCAGCTAACGCAACAATCATATGAAATAACACATCAGCTGCCTCGTAAATAGCGTCATATTTTGGCTGGCCTGGTTTATGCTCACCAAAACTCTCTTTGTTCATATTTGCATATAACTTAAAGCGCTCTAAATCTTTAATCGCAAGAGCAAATTCACACGCTTCTTCAGATATTTTTTTAAGATAACTATCTGGAGATTTTGTATAAAGTTTAGCGATATATGAATTTGAACTTGAATTTAGCTTTCTATTAAGTGCAATATGATAAAGATGATCTAAGATATCATATTTTATCTCTTTATTTAAATTTGGCCTGCTGTTTTGTTCTAAATTTAAATGATTAAAAAAGCAAGATTTCTCTCCAGTATGACACGCTACACCACCTATTTGTTCTATTTTTAAAAGCAAAGCATCACTATCGCAATCAAGGCTAATGGATTTAACAATTTGAAAGTTACCGCTCTCTTCGCCCTTTTTCCAAATTCTAGATTTAGTGCGTGAGTAGTAGTGAGCTAGACCAGTACTTTTAGTAAGCTCAAAGGCTTCTTGATTCATATATGCAAGCATTAAGACCTCACTAGTAGTAGCCTCTTGGACTACTACTGGGAGCATACCATTAATCTTATTCCAATTTACACTCACGCTCATCTAAAAATCCTTAATTTTGTGTTGAAGTTTGTCTTTGTTTATCTTTGGTATCTACCCAGATATTTGGAACAGCTCCACCAGGAGTTAAGAAAATTTTCGCATCTTGATTGGTTTTTAAAGCTTCGTTAAACCCTTTTTGAGTCTCGATCTGTTTGAGTTCTAAAAGATTATTTGTCAAGCTTCTTGCGATTTGTGAATTTGAGTAGGCTTGCGCATCAGCTTCTATTTTTACAGCATCGGCTCTACCTTGGGCTTCGATTTTTACAGCTTCGGCTGTACCTTTAGCAAGAGCAGCTTTTTTAAGAGCTTCTTGATTTGCACGCTCAACTTCATATTTAGTTCTTTCAGCCTCTTGTTTTGCTATTTGAACTCTTTCAATCTGCTCTTTTACTTTTGGTGGTAGGATTATCTCTCTTAGCTGAACACTAGCTAATTCTACTGGCTGATTTGGTTGCTTATCTATATCTGAGCGAATTCCCATATCGATAGCTGCGGCGATATCGTTTCTGCGCTCTGGTAACTCTTCTGCTGTGTATTTACCTGTTACATTTCTTACAACATTTCTTACAACTGGGTCTATTATTTTATTTTCCCAGCTAAAACCCCACGCAGCAATGGTTTGCGGTGCATTTTGTGGATTTAGGCGATACTGAACAGTAATATCCATACTAACAGGAAGTCCACGAGAGTCTAAAACCGATATAGTATCTTTAGTTTCAATTCCGCTACCACGGAAATTTGTCTCATTTCTACCCTCTGTAGAGGTGTAATTAATCTGACGAACTTTAGTATCAACTATGCGTACCTCTTGAATAAAAGGTATAAAAAAATGAAATCCTGGTTGAAGCGGATTTGGGTCAAATTTACCAGCAGTAGATTTGATACCTACCTCACCTGAGTTAATAACCACAAATGGCTTAGCTACCACCAAGATAACAATTATAGCAATTAAAGCATATATAATACCACTAAATTTACCTAAACCTCCGCTCAAATTTGGTACATTTGGCTTTTTAAAATTAAAATTTGGCTTCCTCTCATCGTTATTTGAGTTGCCATTTTTTTTATTAAAATAGTCATTTAAATCTGCAGGCAATTCTTATCCTTTAATTAATATAAGTAAGTAGATGTTCATATTTTGGATTTTTACCCATTACTATATCAAAATACGCACCTTGAAGCTCATGCGATACTGGGCCTCTTTTGCCGCTACCAATTACTCTACTATCTATACTACTAATTGGCGTAACCTCTGCTGCTGTTCCAGTAAAAAATGCTTCATCAGCGTTATAAGCTTCATCTCTAGTAATTCTTTGGCGAAGTACTGTATAGCCTAAATCTTTTGCTATTTGAATCACATTTTTTTGAGTAATACTCTCTAAGCTAGTGTCATTTGGTGGAGTTATTATTACTCCATCTTTTACGATAAAGAAACACTCGCCGCTACCTTCAGCGATAAATCCTTGCGGATCAAGCAGCAAAGCCTCATCGCAGCCTGCTTCGTGTGCTTCGAAATTTGCCATTTGAGAGTTAAAGTAATTAGCGCTTGCTTTTGCCTTTGACATCATAGAAAATGGTGCCGGCTTCATCCAAGAGGCGATTTTGACTTTTATACCATTTTGAAGAGCTTCTTCGCCCATATATGCACCCCACTGCCACGCTGCAATAGCGACATTTACTGGGCATCCAATATGACTAACACCCATTTTACCATAGCCTAAAAATACAAGTGGACGAATATAGACATTATCTGTGTAGGTGTTGCTTTTTAATAGGTCAATGTGTGCTTGATTGATCTCTTCAGCGGTAAATGGAATTTTAATCCCACAAGCCTTAGCAGATTCAAATAGCCTTTTTGTATGTGCTTCAAGGCAAAGAATAGCTAAACCCTTTGGTGTCATATAAGCTCTAACGCCTTCAAATACAGCATTGCCGTAATGTAATGAGTGAGTTAAAACATGAGTTGTAGCCTCGTGCCATTTGACTAATTTGCCATCATACCATATATGTTCTGCTTCTGGTAGTGCCATTGTAACCTCTTTATAAAAAAATTTTAGGCAATATTTTATCTAAATTTAATTAATAAACCGATAAAAATGATAAATTTAGCCTTGCTTTTGCAAATTTAGCATAGTATAAATTTAAACAATTACTATAGCACAAGACATATAATAATATCTAAACTCAAAAGAATAAATTGACTAGCAAATTTATTCTATAAATCCGCTAGCTAAAACCCTTTGATTTTCATCATAAAATACAGCTAACTGACCACTAGCAACAGCTCCAGCATTGCTCTTTAGTTCTACAGTTGCTACTCCATTGCTTACACGAACAACACATAAAATAGGCTTTGAACGATATCTAATTTTTACATAAGATTCAAATTCGCTCAACTGAGTAAAATTATTAAAATTACGTGTTTTAAATTTATAGCACTCTAATTCATCTTTTTTACCTACAGTAATCTCATTAGCTCTAGCATTGATATTAGTTACATAATGAGGATCATGCGCACCATTGATTTTAAAGCCTTTGCGCTTGCCAATTGTATAATGCATATAGCCATCATGAGTACCGATAGCATCGCCATTTGAATTACGAACAATACCTGGAAGATTGGTATTATAGTGCTGCTTTAAAACATCAATATATGTAGTCTCAACAAAACAAATCTCACTACTTTCCTTTTGTGAGGCCAACGATGCAATCTGTGGTATTTGCGAAGCCTGGGCTTTTATATCGACTTTGAGCTTATCTCCGAGTGGAAAGATGATGTAAGGTAAAATTTGCGGGTCAAGATTGGCCAAGAAATAACTTTGATCTTTAGTCTCATCAATAGCAGATTTTATTAAGCCATTTTCTATTCTAGCATAATGACCAGTTGCGATTTTATCACAGCCTAGACTCTTAGCAAATTCCCAAAGTGCACCAAATTTAATCAAGCGATTACAGTGAGCGCATGGATTTGGCGTAATTCCATCCTTGTATGAATTAACAAATAGATCATAAACCTCTTTTTTAAAAGTCTCTTGCAGATCTAAAACATGAGTCTCTATCCCTAAAAACTCACATACTTTTTTGACATTCTCAATATTATGTCTATGGTAATCCTCTCTGCCGTGTAGCTTCATATAGCAACCTACTACACTATAACCCTGATCTTGTAAATATTTGGCACTCATTGAGCTATCTACACCACCGCTTAATGCTATTAATACTTTCAAAATAATCCTTTTATCGCTATTTTTTGATGATTATACAAAATATTTCTAAATATAATAAAACGAGATAGTAAAAATTTATATAATATATTTAAATAGTATATTATATAAATTTAGAATTAGTTTGAGTAAATCTAATCTTATACAAAACCTTAATAACTTTATCTTAAAAATACAAGTTTTTAAAACTCATTTAGCCAAATTTGTCTTGTATAATCTAAGTAAATTGACATTTAGCATACATAATATAGCAATAAGCTAGCACTGCTTGATATTTATGCTATAAAAGTAAAATATCCATAATCTCATCTATATTATCAGCACTATAATAGCTATTTTTATTAACCAAACCCAAATTCACAAGATTATCTAAAAAGTTAAAAAGTGGCGCCCAAAAATCTCTTTGAACAAAAATCACCTTATGATCTCTAAGCCTTGCCTGCGCCAATACAATAACCTCAAAAGCCTCATCAAGCGTTCCAAAACCACCAGGAAAAATAATAAAAGCAAAACTATCTTTTATTAAAGCGTTTTTTCGCTCGCTTAAACTATTTAATGTCTGCGATTTGGTGCAATAAGAATTGAGCTGTTGCTCATTTGGCAATATAACATTTATCCCTATACTATCCCCTCTAGCCTCAAATGCTCCACGGTTTGCTGCTTCCATAATGCCGCCACCTCCGCCAGTGATAACCCCATATCCAGTAGCTGCCAAAGCTTTTGCGATTTTATATGCTTTTTGGTAATGTTCACTGCTAGCATCTAATCTGGCTGAGCCAAAAATAGTTACATATTTCATGCATTAATTCCTAAATCTAGTCTCTTGCACCACAAAAGCTCTCCATCGCCAAAAATACTTCTATGTAAGATTTTAACCTTCATATCTAAATTTATATTATTAGCACTTTTGAATTCATTTGAGCGATAAATTAGAATCCAATCTACTCTAGAATCTAAATTTCTTAAGAAATTTTCACCACCTTCAATCATAACAAATCTCTTTTTAAAAGCTAAATCCAAAGAATTGCTAATTATAACTTCTCTATTTGGTATATTAAAAAGTGAAATTTTAGGATCAAAATTGGCATATGATGAATAAATCAAAATATCTGGTGATTTTTTACTAAATAATCTAGCATCTAATGTCGGTCTATCAATACGCACAGTAGCTCCACCAATTACCATTAAATCAACTAAAGAACGCAAATGATGTGTATGAGTACGACTGGCTAAATTTGATATTACTCCACCAGTTGCAACCCCATTTTGGCTAAGAGCAATCTTAAAAAATATAAAATTCCCACTTTGCCACCTTAAAAATGGCTCTAGTAGTTCATCGCACCTAGCCTTACACACATCAAGCTTTACCTCAACACCATTTTTAGCTAAAAACTCAGCCCCGCCTTTGGCATGTTCTCCATAATCTCTTGAGCCAATTACTACACGCCTTGCACCCATAGCAAGAATCAAACTCGCACAAGGTGGCGTCTTACCTTGATGAGCGCATGGCTCTAGCGTCACATAATAGGTGGAGTTTTTAAGCAAATTTCGGTGATTTTGGATTATGAGATTATATAGCTCATTTGGATTTTTAGCGGTGGCAAATATGGTTTTTAAACTGCTATCTTTGCTCTCTAAAGCCTCTTTTGTCGCATTTAATTCAGCGTGAGCCTCTCCAGCTTTTTGGTGAGCACAAATAGATAAAATCTTGCCATTTTCATCTAAAATCACAGCCCCAACTGCGGGATTAGGATAGGTCAAAAGCTGATAATCCCACGCTTTATTAATAGCTAAAGATAGATAAAACTCATCATTCATATTTACCACTGGATAAAGGTTTTAGCTTTTTTTATATTATTAAAATTTAAATTTATATTTTGTGTGCCATCATTGATTACAATATCATCACCATTTGCACTTACTATTGTGCCAACTATCTCACTTTTATCGCTTAATATAATCTTTGCCATCTCAGATATACTCTTAGCAAAATGTTCTGGTTTGCTTAGTTTTCGCTCAAGTCCTGGGCTAGAAACTTCTAAAACCCAATCCCCACTAACTGGCGGCATAACATCATAAATAGGCGATAAAAGCTTACTAACAACCTCGCAATCATCTAAGCTCACACCACCACTTTTAGTTATATAAACTCTATAAATTTGGCGGCCATTTTCGTTGGCTATCTCTGTATCATACAGAGCCACGCCACAATCATTTAATAACTTTTCTAACTCTTCTAAATTCACTTTTTACCCTTTTGTAACTCATCAGCAACCTTAGCAAATAGAGCATCCATATGATTTTGATACTTTAATCTATCATCAAAGATAAAATGAAAATTTGGAGCCCTATACCACCCCTCGGCTGCCATACAATGATTTTGGATATGGCGACTAATCTTTTTAAGATGAGATAATATATAGGCTTGTTCTTTCTCATCAAAATTCATCTTATCTAAATATACAAAGGCATCATATCTGCCTTTTTTACACTCAACATCAGTAACACAAAGCCCCTTTAAATACTCATCTTCAAGAGTGCTTAGGGCTTCTGGAATTAGCTCTTTTAATATGCTTTGGGTGCGAAGTCTTTTTAACTCAGCAGGGTTCATATCTCTGCCTTATTCTCTACTTCTTTATAACTCTCAATATAATCGCCCTCTCTCATATCATTATAGCCTTCAATTCCTACGCCACACTCATAACCTTTTGCTACCTCTTTGGCGTCATCTTTAAAGCGTTTAAGTGAGCTAATATTGCCTTCAAATACCACCACGCCATCACGAATAACACGAATTTTCGCACCCCTGCTAATAATACCTTCAGTCACCATACAGCCAGCGATTTGACCGACTTTTGGTACATTTATAACTTGTCTAATCACTGCTTGACCAAGATCCTCTTCAGTGATAACTGGGCTCATAAGGCCACTTAATAAAGCCTTAACATCATCTAAAAGATTGTAAATTACATTATAGGTTTTGATCTCGACAGCTTTTTCTTTGGCTTTTTCTTTGATATCACCAGTTGGTCTAATATTAAATCCTAATATCACGCAATTTTGACTAGCACTAGCTAGTGATATATCGCTTTGAGTGATACCGCCTACACCAGAGTGGATAATGCTAACTTTAATCTCATCATTTCTAAGCTTCTCAAGACTAGCTTTAATAGCCTCTAATGAGCCTTGGACATCGGCTTTGATTATTACAGGTAGGTTTTTCAACTCGCCTTCTGCGATTTTGGCGCTTAACTCATCTATTGTAACTTTTGTAGATTTGCTTAACTCTTTTTGGCGTAGATACTCATATTTTTTATGTGCGTATTCACGAGCCTCTTTATCGCTTTTTACGCTAATTAGCGTCTCGCCAGCTTCAGGTACTTCACTTAGACCTATTAATACTCCACACTCTCCTGGCTTAATAGCCTTTAAGCTTCGGCCCTTATCATCGCTTAAAGCCCTTACTTTACCATACGCCACACCCGCAACTATGGTATCACCTACTTTTAAAGTTCCATTTTCTACTATTATAGTAGCTACTGGGCCACGGCCTTTTTGTAATGAACTCTCTATAATTGTAGCTTTGGCCTCCCTATTTGGATTGGCTTTTAGCTCTAAAATTTCAGCTTGTAAAAGCACTATTTCTAATAAATCTTCTATCCCCATTCCCGTTTTTGCTGATACTGGGACAAACTCATAAGACCCGCCCCACTCTGTAGGCATGATATCAAGTTCTGCCAAACCAGTTTTTACTAAATCTGGATTAGCACTCTCTTTATCCATTTTATTTATAGCTATGATAATTGGCACGCCCGCTGCCTTAGCGTGAGATATCGCCTCTTTGGTTTGAGGTTTGACACCATCATCAGCAGCCACTACGATAATAACAATATCAGTAACACTAGCTCCCCTAGCTCTCATAGCAGTGAAGGCCTCATGCCCTGGCGTATCAATAAATGTGATATTTTTGCCATTTTTTTCTACCATATATGCGCCAACATGTTGAGTGATACCACCGGCTTCACCGCTTGCTACTCTAGAGTTTTGAATATAATCTAATAAGCTTGTCTTACCATGATCGACATGCCCCATTATCGTAACTACAGGCGCTCTAGGCTCGGAGTGTTGGTCATCTTCGCCCTCATAAGCTTTGACATAGTCAAATTCCTCTTGAGTATCTACAATATTAATCTCAATACCAAACTCAGCACCTAAAATTTCAATCTCATCTTCTTCTAAGAAGTCATTTTTGGTAGTCATCTTGCCAAGCATAAAAAGCTTACCAATAATCTCACTTGGGGATTTTTTGATTTTGTCAGCAAATTCATATACTCTAATCTCTTTTGGTATATCTACACTTACAACGCTCTCATTTTGATTATCTTTGACCACTTTTTTATGCTTTTTGCGGCTACTTCTTTGAATTCCGCCTTCAAAGTTAAATCCATTATTTTGCGCAGGTTTATAGATATTTAGAGGTTTTTTAGTAGTTTGAACCCTTTCAGTTTCAATCGGTTTTACTGTGAGGTCTGGTAGCACTACAACATCTTCATCATCGATTACAATATCGTCACCAAATTCACTAAGACCCATTAAATCAAGCTTTGATGAACTCTCTTTTTTAGTGGCTTGAAATTGTTTTTTATCTTTTTTCTTCTTTTTAAAACTCTCCTCACCACTACCAAACATAGATTCAAGTGCTTTATTATTTATCATTGTTGGACTACTAGATTTTTCTACTTTTGGCTGTTCGTCTTTTTTCTTTTTAACAATTACTAAGCCACGCCTTTTATTTATACTTGAATTTGCTAGACTCTCAGGTTTTGATTCATCTTTTTGGTTGGATTCTGGCTGCTGTTTTGACTCTACAGCTACTACTTTTACTGATTCAGGTGCTAGCTGAGTTTTGAGTGACTCATCTTTTATAGTTGGTTTTGACTCATCTTTTAGCGGCTGTTTAACTGCTGGCTTTTTAGCCGATTTAGCCTCTGGGATTATACCAGATTGGACATAATCATAAAGCTTTGCAGCATCTTCTGGACTTACAGCGCTTGAGACAGTAGTCACCGCAAAGCCTAGCTCTTTTGCCTTCTCTAAAATTTTTTTAGACGATGAGCCTAGCTCCTTTGCTATTTCGTGAATTCTAATCTTTGCCATTGACTATTATCTCCTTTAAATTTATACTATTTTTTCCAAATTTTGTAAGTGGTTTTCTTAGCTCTTTTGCATCTTTTTCTATGCAAATTTTACAAACATAAAACGATCTAGCATTGCATAAATTTAATACTATTTCACCATTTACTGATCGGAATTTATAAAGCTCATCTTGGTAAAATCTACTCTTGCAAACCACGCACATTCTAATAGGTTTATAAAATTTTCGCACTATTATATCTTAGTTTTCTTTATTTTTAGCTTTTTATATTAAATCCATCGTTGTCAATATCTAAAATTACAACTCTAAATTTACTAAACTCACTCTGCAA
Source organism: Campylobacter sp. P0103 (assembly GCF_002139545.1). Taxonomy (NCBI): domain Bacteria; kingdom Pseudomonadati; phylum Campylobacterota; class Epsilonproteobacteria; order Campylobacterales; family Campylobacteraceae; genus Campylobacter; species Campylobacter sp. P0103. Next base: position 12,896 of record NZ_MJKG01000002.1, read on the forward strand.
AGCCTGCGCTAAAGCTTGTGCTCTATCATCATAGGTTAAATTCAAAAAGCTTGATCCGCTTCCTGAGAGTGTACTCATTAAAGAACCATTAGCATATGCTACTTCTTTAACCCTAAAAAGCTCTGGTAAAGCACTCATTCTGCACTCTTCATGCATTTTATCAATACTTGCAAGACGTAAATTATCATAATCTTTTTTAATAAAACAGCTACTTAAGTAAGCAGCATGACTAAGATTGCTTACGCACTCGCTCATTGTATAGTTTGCCGGAAGTTTGCCACGGCTTTGCTTGGTATTCATCGGCTCATCTGGAATAACAACCACAGCTTTTAAATTTGAATCAATATCTGTTCTTTGAGTAAAAACTGAATCGCCACTAACAATATTTACTGTAAATCCACCCCAAACGGCTGGCGAAATATTATCAGGATGATTTTCATACTGTAAAGCTTTATTCAAAATTACGCTACGCTCAACCTTAAATCCTGCAATATAATAAGCAGCCGCAATAGCCCCAACTATAACCGAACTAGAGCTTCCTAATCCTCTTGAAAAGGGAATATTGTTTACAAAGTTAAATTTATAATTTAAACTCTTACCATTTAAGCTGGCAATAGTTTCATTAAAAATATTTACAAATGTATTATTTTTTTTCAAAGCAATTTTATCGCTTCCTTCACCTATAATATTAATAGAGCTAATCTTTTGTTCAGTGATGCTAACCTCATTATAAAGCTTTAAAGCTAGACCCAAAGAGTCAAATCCAGGTCCCAAATTCGCACTTGTTGCTGGTGTAAATATTGTCATTATAATCTCCTAAACTGCATCTATAACATAATTTGGCAATGCATCAGCTATCAACTCCAAACCATCTAAACTTATTGGCAACTCAAATTCATACGGTTCAACTCTTTGTAGACTAATAGCCCCATTTTTTAGCACAAAACTCATATTTTTATTGGCTCTAATTGGCTTAGCCCCATTTAAAGCAAATCCATCAACTCCATAAAACTCCAACCCACGAGCCACGCAAAAAGTACAAAGTGTCAAATAAGCAACCTTTAGCCCCATAAAGCTTCCTGGCCCATTAGCATAAATAATTTTACTAATCTCAAATTTAGCACTTAGCAAACCCAAAATCTCTCCTAAGGATTCGCTTGCTTTTTCATCGCTCTTAATCTGCTCAATTAAATTTCCACCTAAATATACACCCACAAGCAAAGGTGAACTAAGGCAAATTACTAATATATCAACCTTTTTTATGCAAATGCCTTTTCATACTCTTTTTGTGTTGCTTCACTTAGAGTTATAATATCATAATTTTTCTCATCGCTTAATAGTGCTACAGTTAATTTATGATTTAAATCATGACTTCCAGCAAAAGCTTCATAATCTCCAATCATAGGTGCTCCAAGTAAGCTTATATCGCCAATTGCGTCTAAAATTTTATGACGGACAAATTCATTTTCAAATCTTAACCCCTCAGGATTTAATATTTTACCACCATCTATTACTACAGCATTATCTAAGCTTCCGCCCAGTGCTAAGCCCATTGAATTTAGTTTTTGTACATCTTTTAAAAATCCAAAAGTCCTAGCCCTTGCTATTTGGTTTATAAAATTTTCTTTACTAAATTCAAAAGTATAACTTTGTAAGCCAATTACTGGATTTTCAAATTTAATTGTATAGTTAAATTTTGGATTGGTTGATGGAGTTAATTTGACATATTTATCGCCCTCTCTTACCTCTACTTCTCGTTTAACTACTATTACTTTTTTATCAGCTTCTAGCTCGACTATACCAGCCTCATCAAGCATCATACAAAAACTAATAGCACTTCCATCCATCACTGGTACTTCATTTGCATCTAAAATAACTCTGATATTATCAATTCCATAGCTATTTATCGCACTCATTAGGTGTTCGATAGTTGATACTGTAGCCTTTTCATTGCCAATTACTGTAGCCATCTGAGTATTTAATACACTACTTGGCTCAGCTTTAAAACTTGTAGCCATATCACTTCTATAAAATACTACTCCACTATCAGCTTCTAAAGGCTCTAAAATCAGCTTAATTGGCTCACCTTTGTGAAGACCAATTCCGACTCCTTCTACTCGTTTTCCTATAGTTCTTTGTTTCACAATATTCCTTAAAATTTTGCAAATTATAATCCTAAAAGGATTAAAAAATCTTAAAATTTCAGCCTTTTATAGCTTTTTTGGCTGAATTTAAAATATCATAGATATTATCTTTCATCCATTTTCTATCCATCCACTCCTCAGGCCTAACCTCAACGCCTTGAATTAACACCCCAAAGTGCAAATGATCGCCAAGCGCTAATCCGCTAGTGCCAGTTTTACCAATTATATGCTTAACTCCAATATGCTCACCAGGTTTAACCAAAGTACCATTACAATGCCCATAAAGTGTATAAAGTCCAAATCCATGATATAAAATAATATTCTCACCATAAATTCCATTTAAATCATTATATGCCACAAAAGCTGCATTTTGCGTATCAATTGATGCCATAGCTGTACTAGCAAGATCTAGCCCCATATGCCAGCTTTGACTTACATCTTCTCCATTATAGGTATAAAATCTATGATCTCCAAAACTTGCTACTGCTGCACCATTTCTAAGCGGATAGAATGGTTCAATATAAAAGCTATCTATAATCTCCTCTGGCACTGCTGAAGTTATCTTATGAATCATATCTTCGTTTGAATCCCTTAGAGTTTCATTTACAAATTTAAACTTTGCAAGTCTATCAAGCTCTGGATAATTTTGAGCATATTGGTTGGCTAGCTCATCAATTTTACCATCTAAAAATCTATCACTCAAAGCAATTCTAGACTCTTTATATTTACGATCTTGCAAATAGTAGCCAATACTTGAGAAACTCTTATTACCGGCTTTATCTACAGCCACAATTCTAGCTTTAAAATTTGGGCTTTGTAAATCCCATGCGAGCAAAGAAGCCCAGTAACCATCTTTTACAAATTTAGTTGGTTTAAAAATTCGATCTCCGTTTTGGATATAAACACTTTGTAAATTCTCATCAACTGCTTTAAAAACTACAACAGCTGAGCCACCTTTAGTAATTTTATATGATTGGTTTATGAGTTGAATTTGAGGATTTTTACTATCAATTATCAAATTTACCTTTTTACTAGCTACATTTCCACCTAAAAAACTAGAATCCTTTGCTTCTATTAATAGCTCATATGCACGATTTTTATCTAAAATTAGACTTTTTGGAAATTTTAAATTTATCTGTGCTTGATTTTGTGGTTCATTAAATTTTTCATCCATTATAATATGAGCGCTTTGTCCATCTACTAATGTAACTTTAAATGATTGTAGTGTACCATTATCACTAATATTTAGATCAATTGGAGTCTTTTGATTCCAGTAAATTTCACTATTTATAGATATTTTTGGTGTTTCTGAATCCATTGAATTTGAGTTTAATACTCCAACAACACCAAAAATAAGTCCGATAAAAATCAATGCAAATATAAAAGTTTTAACCTTTGAACCTCTCACAACTATCCTTTACTAAATTTAAATCGCAAAATTCTATCTAAATAAATTCAATAAATAGTATTAAAGTATCTCTCTTAAAGAGCGTGCGGTCTCCATCCACTCTTTTAACTCATCCCACTTCTCGTTTTTTATCATATTTTCGCAAATTTCAAGTTCATTTTTAAATGATGTAATTGCTTCTAAAAGATTATCTTTATTTTGTTTAAAAATATCACTCCACATTTGCGGATTAGACTTTGCTATTCTTGCCATTCCACTAAAGCTACCAGCTGCTAAAAGTAAAATATTTCGTTTATCTTCCTCTTTTAAGGTCGAATTTACCAAACTATAGCTAATTACATGTGGCAAATGTGAGATAATTCCTACATGATGGTCGTGACTTTTTGAATCCATAAATACAATCTTCATCCCAGCATGACTTAAAATCTCAACAACTCTTTTAATATGAAATTCTCCAGCGTTTTTATCATCACAAATTACTACTACAGCGCCATTTAACAAAGTTTTAAAAGCAGCCTTTGGTCCTGAATTTTCTGTTCCAGCCATAGGATGAGCTGCAACAAAATTGCTCCTAATTTCAGTTGGGCATGAGCGTAAAATCTGCTCCTTTGTTGAACCAAGATCAACAATTGTAGTATTGCTTGGGATATCTTTTAAGTTTTGCATAACCTTAATAATGGCTTCAACTGGAATTGCTAAAAATATCATATCACAGCTTTTTTTCATCTCTTCAAAGCTTATAATATCATCAACAAGCCCTAAATTTAGTGCATCATTTTCATTATTTTTATCTAAATCATATCCACTAACCTTGGCAATAAGCTTCATATCTTTTAGTGCCAAACCTAAAGACCCGCCAATAAGCCCAAGTCCAATAATCCCTACATGCATAGTGTTTCCTTAGAAATTTTTAGCGTGCGATTATATCAAATTTAGTCCAAAAGGCTACTTAATCAAAAGTTAAAAATATTTATGATACCATTTTACCCATTTTATTTTTAGGTAATTTTATGAAAAAAGCAGTACTTTCAAGCTTTATTGTAGCAGCCGCTTTGGAGGCTACTCAGATTCAGAGTATTACATTTAACGGTCTTTTACATCTCTCTAATGAGAGTGCAACTGATATTAGCGGGCTAAAAGTTGGTAGTAATTTTAGTGATGAGATCGCTAATCGTGCTATTATAAATTTATACAAACAAGGGTATTTTGAAAATATTACTATCGAAGAAAATGCAGGCAATATAATAGTAAATTTGGTCGAAAAGCCAGTAATTGCTAAAATTGATATTAATGGTGTTGTTACAAATGATCAAAAATCCATTGAACAAATAATAGATATCAAAAAAGGTCAAATGTATGATGAGTTTGCACTAAATAATACCAAAATTAGAATTCGTCAATTCTATGAAGCTAGAGGTTATTTTGATACTGTTGTAACTACCGATATTGTACCAATAAATGAGAATAAAAACTCACTTCATATAACTCTAACAGTAAATAGAGGTGAAAATATCATAATCGAAAATGTAAATTTAGTAGGAGCTAAAGCATTAGATTATTCAGATATCGAACCAGCCGTAGCAAATAAAAGTAGAGAATTTATGGGATGGATGTGGGGATTAAATGATGGCAAAGCTAAAATTTATGAACTCCCAGGTGATAGTGCCAAAATTCAAGATGAATATCTAAAAAAAGGCTACTTAGACGCTAGCGTCTCAGCACCAAATTTAAACGCTCATTTTGATAATTACAAAGCTGATTTGACCTATTATATCAGTGAGGGTGAAATTTATAAAGCTAATCAAATTAGTATTAAAGCGCCTGAGTTTTTAGAACTTGATACAACTGAAATAATTGATGATTTTAAGCTGCAAAAAGGTGATATATTAAACTCATCATGGATGAAATTAGACATTAGCACTCTAGAAAATATAGTAGCAAATAAGGGCTTTGCTTATGTAAAAGTTCATCCAAATATTACAAAAAATAGCGATTATACTGCTGATATAGTCTATGAGGTAATTCCTAAAGAAAAGGTATATATAAGAGATGTGATCATAAGCGGAAATGATCGTACGGCTGATCGGATTATTAGGCGTGAGCTATATTTAACAGAAGGGAATTTATATAATAAAACCGATCTTATAGACTCTAAAAATGCATTAAAAAGAAGTGGGTATTTTGAAGATGTCCAGATAATCGAAAAACGTGTAGATAAAGACCAAATCGACTTAGAAATAGCCGTAAAAGAAACCTCAACTGGTAGTATTGTAGGCGGTATAGGCTATGGAAGTAGCGATGGATTGCTATTAAATGCCGGAGTAAGCGACTCAAATGTATTTGGCTCTGGATATAAAGGTAGCATTATGGTTGATAAAAGCGATGATACATTAAGTGGGAATATAAATTTAACCAATCCACGTGTAAATGACTCAGCTTATAGTCTTGGTGGGGGGCTGTTTGCTAATGATTATAGCTGGGATGAGTATGATGAGCAAAACTATGGAGCTAATATTATAGGAGGAAGACAGTTAGGCAGATATATAAACGCATATTTAAGCTACCAAATTGAGCGTAGCGAGATAGAGGGGTTAGATGCATTTTATAGAGATGCTGGATATCAAAATGGCGTAAATATCAAAAGCGCATTAACTCCTAGTATATCATTTAACAATACCGATGATTACTATGTTCCACGAAGTGGTATCATTGCATCAACCAGCCTAGAGTATGCTGGCCTTGGAGGCGATATGGAGTTTATCAAAAACCGAACTACATTTAATATTTATCAAGGTTTACAAGACTATATAGATATGGATTTAATTTTACGATATAAATCTGGATTTGGATATATTTATAATGATGATAGCTCAAAATTGCCTATTAATGAAAAGCTATTTTTAGGTGGAATTAACTCAATTAGAGGTTATGATAGCAGATCAGTTACACCAAAGAAAAAAATCTGCAATCCTAAAAATAGCAATGGCACTGTAATAAATGGCTGTGAAATTATTGAAACTGGCGGTAAAATCAGCTTCAATAACTCATTTGAACTAAGCTTTCCAATCATTAATCGCCTTAAAATGCGTGGAGTGATTTTCTATGATTATGGTATGATTGGTCATAGTGATATTAATGAGATTAAGCGTTCTAGTGCTGGAGCTGGTATTGAGTGGATTACACCAATTGGCCCACTTCAACTATTCTACGCTCAAGCTCTAGATGATAAAAAAGGCGATGACACAAGCAGCTTTGAATTTACAATTGGTAGAAGATTTTAAGGTATTTAGTTGAATTTGACACCTGTCAAATTCAACCTACTCAAACGAAATCACAAAAATCTCAGGCTTTATTAGTTTTCTTATCTCATTTTTTAACATAAAAAAATTCTTTGCACCTTTAATATATAAAGTATTTGAACTAAATTCAAAACTAATATTTGGACTAAGGCTCAATACTCCAGCAAGTCCAAGAATAAAGCTAAGCCATCTAACTACATCAATACTAGGAAGCAATTTTTCAAATTCACCAAGACTATTTATAGCCTTACCCTGATACTCAATCATAGCAGCGATTAACGCCTTTTGCTGATGCGTGTAGCCGTAATTTAGAGCATTTTTCACAATATATCCACTATGAGAATTCTCCAAATAAAAACCAACACTTCTACCGATATTATAGAGTTTAGAAGCGATTATAAGCTCATTTAGATAGCTTGGATTAAGCTTGTGAAGTGGTGCTAAAATCTCAAATAGAGTCTTTACATGCTTTGTAGTAATACTATTATCACGCTTAGCAAATCTATCTTGAAGGCTCCTAAGACTTGGATTAAAGCCTTTTGGAAAGGCTATTTTATACTTTTGTGGCATTTGGATTAGCTCTTTGGATTTTAAATTTGGCCTTAGAAGATTAGCCAAAAATACCCCCTCTCTAATCCCAACACCGCTAGTATAAACCATCCTAGCTTTTAAATTTTTAGCCGCAGCACTAAATATCATCGCACCCTGTCTAATAGTATCAAAGCGATCTTTTTTAATGGCTATATTTTTTAAATCAAATTCCTTATCTGTAGCAATTTTACTAATTAAATTCAGATAATTTTTATACTCATAAGTAAAATTATGCACTAATCTAATTGGATGATTTTGCAACTGCATAATCGCACCCGATATCGCCCTTAAACTCCCACCTATTGCTATTATATTTTCATTTATAAAGTGCGATGGAATTTGAGCAATTATCTCTTGAGTAAATTTAATTGCTCCATCTATATCTCCCTTATCAAAAAATAGCTCTTTTAATCTAACTGTACCAATATCAAGCGAAATGATATCTACGATTTTTCCATCTTTGATTTTAGCCAGCTCAGTCGAGCCTCCTCCAATGTCAATCGTAGTAGCCTCATTTAGAGGGCTAAGTAGATTTAGTGCTGCAAGCCCTCCATAAAAAGCCTCCATATCTCCACTTATCACTCGCAAATTTAATCCTAGCTCTCTTTTTACCATATTAATAAAGATATTCGAATTTGGTGCGTCACGCAAAGCTGAAGTACCGGTACATAAAACCTTACTAACCTTATAAATTCTCAAAAAATGCTTAAATTCACTAAATGCATGTAAAACATTATCCATTGCTTGAGGCTGCAATACTCCACCACGCTCATAAGCGCCCTCTCCAAGACGTACCTTTACCTTATACTCACGAAGAATAAAAAACCCAAGCCTACTAGTTCGTTCAAATATCGCCATTCTAGCCGAATTTGATCCAAGATCAATAACTGCAACTCTTTTTGACATTAAATCTCTTTTAAATTTATTTTTTATATTTACTATTTCGTATAGGTAGCGTTAGCGTCGCTATCGTTCCACTTCTATCTATGCGATTACGCAGTTCAATCCTTCCGCCAAGTGCTTGCGCTGCTCCCTTAGCTAAAAACAATCCAAGTCCAGCCCCGCTGCTATTTCCATAGCGCTTAAATGGAGCAAAAAGATCCTTGCTCTCATCAATTCCAATCCCTTCATCAATCACACGAACGATAAATTCACCGTTTGCGAGTGTAGAATTTATCTCAATTGTGGCACCTTTTGGAGAAAATTTAATTGCATTTTGGACAAAATTTTGCAATACATGTAAAAATAGAGTTGGCTGGATCATAATCTTAAGACTATGAGGGCGCAAATTTATTCTAATATTTTTATCATCACCTTTTGCAAGAATTAAGAAATTATTACCAATCTCATTTATATAAGCAATCATATCAGTCATCACTGGCTGTTCAAACTGTGCGCCTTCTTGTCTACCAATCTCCAAAATTGAGCTAATCATTTTATTCATCTGATTTATAGCTTCATTATTGTTTTTTAATGTATCAATATATTTTTGAGTATCACGCTCTTTAATAAGGGTAACTTCGTTTTTAGTTTTCATTACTGCCAGTGGTGTTTTTAGCTCATGCGCAGCTCCAATAAAAAGCTCCTTTTGATACTGTACAAAGGTCAAAATCCTACCAATTAATCTATTTACTCCATCACCCAAAGGCTTAAATTCTACCGGCAATTCATCTGTCTCAACTTCTTGAAGAAATCTCTCATTTAACTGCCCAAGCTTTAGACAAAACGAACGAAGAGGCGCTAGCAACATTCTAGATAGAAATAGCGCATAAAATAAAATTAAAAATATTGCTGTGGAATTAATGATTAAAATATCAACTAAAATTTGATCTACTATTAAACTATATTCGCTAGTATTTTTAGTTAATACTAAAAGACGGTTTTGATATGGATAATATAGCGTTAAATATGTAGCATTAATATCTTTAGTTGAGACAAATTCAGGCCGAGTGAGATTATCGTCATTTAAGACTATTTTAATTAGATCAAAATTACTATTTTTATACTCAAGACTCTCATTCTCATTCATTGAAGAGATATTCTTAGCCTCCAAAGTTAGACCTTGGACTATATTTTCAAAGATTGTAATCTTAATATAGTGGTATAACATCACCGAAAATATAACAATTAGCATCGTAGAAGCCGATGCTAATTGTAAGGCAAATTTAGCCCTTAAGCTTTTTTGGGGAAGCAAAATCTATATCCACGGCGTCTTACTGTTTCAATTGTGGAAATATTAAGTGGTTTATCCATTTTTTGGCGAATTTGATTAATAGCAACTTCAATTACATTTGGCGTAACTAGCTCAGGCTCCTCCCAGATAGCATCTAAAAGTTGTTCTTTGCTTACAATCTGGTCGCTATGGCGTGCTAGATGAGTTAAAACCTCAAATGGCTTACCTTTTAATTCAATTTCTGTGCCTTGATATGTAATCTTTTCTTCATCTGGATCAATTGTTAAATCATCAATTTTAATCACATTTGTACCACCAAAGCGAAGTCTAGCCTCAAGTCTAGCAACTAAAATATCAAAATCAAATGGCTTTTTAATATAATCATCAGCACCAGCTCTAAAAGCTTTTATTTCACTTTCTTTATCATCTTTTGCTGAAATAATCACTACAGATGTGCGTGGAGATTTTTGTTTGATAACATTAATTAAATCAATTCCATCACCATCTGGAAGCATAAGATCACTAAGCACAAGATCATAATTGCGAATACCAATAAAATATTCTGCATCATTAAAATTTTCAGAATTATCTGTTTGGTAGCCAAACTCTTGCAAACCTTCGGCTATAGTTTTGCCTAGCGTAGTCTCATCCTCTACTATCAAAATTCTCATTAGCTTTTCCTTAAAAGTAAAAAATTTAATGCGAGATTATAGCAAAATTTAAGCCAAAATTCAAGAAAATTTAAACAATTTTTAATAATTCTTTATTATTTTTGCACCTACAGTAGCATTTTTAATAATTTGAGTTTTGGAAATTTTCATATAAAAACTATTTAGACTTGGGTAGTTTTCTTTGAATTTAATGGAAAAATACTCTAGTGCATCCTCTATTTTATAAAATTTTTGCTCTTTAAATTCACTTTGTGTAACTTCACAGACCTTAGCATAATCTATAAATTCATCAGCGCTAAATTCCATATCAATACAAACTCTTTGAGCTTCGACTCGTTCAAAATCTAAAAGACCAATTATTGTATCAAACTCAAGGCTATCAACAAAAACACTAATCAAATAACCTTGCCCTCAGAACCACTTAATAGGCGTTTAATATTTGGCATATGCTTATAAACTACGATGAATGCAATAATTAAAATTGGCGCATGCGTGTTAATTTCAGGTATATCATAGTGGAATATAAATGATGATACAACCATTGCAAGAAGCGCTATAAGTGAAGCTAAACTAGAAATCTTAAGCACTTTACCAGCAATAAACCATACAATAACAGCAATAATCAACTCAAATGGTAAAAAACACGCCAAAACACCAGCTCCAGTAGCAATTCCCTTACCACCTTCAAACATCAAATATGGTGAAAAACAATGACCTACAACAGCTAAAACTCCCATCGCCCAAAGAGTAGCTATGTCAAGTTCAAATATAAATTTACCAACCAAAATAGGTATTACACCCTTAAGCGCATCAAACACAACAGTTAAAATAGCAAGTTTTTTAGCAAGCGAAGGATTGCTTTGTTTAATTACTCTTAACACATTTGTAGCACCAATACTCTTACTGCCACTTTTTTTAATATTTATTCCACCAAAAAGTAAGCCAAAAAGTAAACCAAAAGGCACTGCGCCAATTAAATAAGCAACTAAATAGGCTATTAAATTCTCATTCATATCAACTACTTTCCACCAAAATAAAGAAGCGCTGAACCCCAAGTAAATCCACCGCCAAAAGCATCAAGTAATACCAATGAGCCATTTTTAAGTCTGCCGCTTTCATAGGCATCATTCATCGCCATAGGAATAGATGCTGAGCTAGTATTACCATACTTTTGCACAGTTACAACACATTGAGAATCACTAAAATTTAATCTTTGTTTTACGGCCTCTATAATTCTTAAATTTGCTTGATGCGGGATAAAAAGATCTATATTATCTGATGGAATTTGGTTTTTCTCTAAAATATTAACCACATCTTTTGTTAGAGTATTTACGGCGATTTTAAAAACATCGTTACCAGACATTTTCATAAAATTTAGTCGATTTTCTATAGTATCCTTATTTGCAGGATTTACAATAGCGCAACCCGGAGTTATTAATAGCTCACCTTTGCTTCCATCGCTTGAAGTATGTACATCTAAAATTGGATTGTTATCTCTTGCGCTAACTACGGCTGCACCTGCTCCATCACCAAAAAGCACACAAATACTACGATCACTCCAGTCCATAATCGCACTAGTTTTCTCAGCTCCAATAATTAAAATATTTCTCTTAGCACTGCTTTCAATCATAGATTTAGCTAACTCTAAAAGATAGATAAATCCTGTACAAGCCGCACTAATATCAAAGGCTGTTACATCTTTTAGGCCTAGTTTATTTGCGATCACGCAAGCAGTTGAAGGCATGCAAAAATAGTCTGGTGTAATAGTAGCACATATTACAGCATCGATATCACTCTTATCTAATCCTGAGCGCTCCAAAGCTTGCAAAGCCGCCCTATAACCTAAGTCGCTTGTAAATTCATCCTTAGCGATACGACGCTCTTTAATTCCAGTACGCTTAGTTATCCATTCATCGCTAGTATCAACTATCTTTTCTAAATCATAATTTGTAAGAATATCTTTAGGAGCATAAGCACCAATTGAAATTAACGAAGCTTTAGTCATTTTGCAAACTTTGTAAGCTCATTTGAAATAACCTCATTTATGTTAGATTCTGAGAATTTAAGAGCTTGGAATATTGCATTTTTAATAGCTTTTGAACTTGATTTACCATGGCTGATGATTACACAATCTTTTACACCAAGAAGTGGTGCGCCACCATATTCATCATAATCAATCTGGTTCTTAAGTCCTCTAAATACACTCTTCATCAAAATCGCACCTAAAATTGCAAGTGGTGATTTTTTAACACTTTGTTTGATAATTTTAGTAATTGCACTAGCAACACCTTCGCTGGTTTTTAATAAAATATTACCAACAAATCCATCGCAGATGATAACATCAACACTTCCATCAAAAATTTGATTACCCTCTACATTTCCGATGAAACTATCGAGTTTTTTAAGCATTTCAAATGCATCTTTTGTAATTTCATTACCTTTGCAATCCTCTTCACCGTTGCTAAGTAGACCAATTCTAGGATTATCAATCCTCATAATCTCTTTAGCATAAGCATAGCCCATAATAGCAAATTCAAATAAATTTTCTACCTTACAATCAACATTTGCACCAACATCTAAGACCAATGTTTTTTGATTAGCCTGTGTTGTAGGCATTAAAGTAGCAATTGCTGGCCTACTAATACCCTTTACTCGTCCAAGACGTAAAGTTGCTAAACTCATACTAGCACCACTATGACCGGCTGATACTACTGCTTTACAATCTCCACTACGAACCAGCTCGACAGCTTTAAATATCGTACTTTCTTTACATTTTAGCGCATCAGTAGCACTCTCATCCATAGCAAACACTTCGCTAGATTGAACAAAAGTAATAAATTTAGAGTATTTATGTGGAATAAGGGATTTTAGCTTACTCTCATCACCGACTAAATAAGCTTGAAACTCTCTTTGTTTTAAAGCTTCAATAACTCCAGCTATAATTGGCTCAGCACCAAAATCCCCGCCCATAGCGTCAATTGCTATTTTAATCATCGTTTATATTAGTACTCGCCAGTTGTTCTATTTACACGGTGAGGCATTTTCCAGCTGCCGTCTTTATCTTTTACCGGCATTGGTAATGTAACTTTATAGTGGGTTCTACGCTTTGCAGCTCTTGTATGACTCACTCTACGCTTAGGTACTGCCATTTTACTCTCCTTCTAAAATTTTACACTTATCACAATAAAAATAATCGCTTTTAAAGGCCTCTAACTCACCAATTAAGATCTCATCTGTATCTATTATACCACCAAAAAATTCTATGGTATTGCTTAGCTCATTATCACTATCTTTATAGATACCATCGCTTAAAATTAGATTTAATTCTTCATCTAGGCTTAAAACTATATCAGTGCCACAACTATCACAAATATGCTCTAATTCACCGATTAATCTACCGCTGCACTTGGCTAAATTTAGAGTAGTTTTTTTAATACTACCGCTAAATTTAACTCCATCAATACTACTTTCAAAATTAACTGGTGTAGTAGTTAGCTTATCAAAGCGAATTTTCAATTAAATAACCTTAGCAGATCTCTCTACTAGCAAAGAAAAATGCAATCTCAATTTTAGCATTTTCTAAACTATCGCTACCATGGACTGCGTTTGCATCAATGCTCTCAGCGAAATCAGCTCTAATAGTTCCTGGCGCAGCTTCTTTAGGATTTGTAGCGCCCATTAATTCTCTATTTTTAAGCACTGCATTTTGACCTTCAAGCACCATTACTACCACTGGGCCACTAGTCATAAATTCGACTAAATCATTGTAAAATGGCCTACTAGCATGTACCTCATAAAATTTTTTAGCATCTTCAACGCTTAATTGTACTTTTTTAGCTGCTGCGATTCTAAGCCCATTGCTTTCGAATCTATCGATAATTTTACCGATTACGCCCTTTTTTGTCGCATCTGGTTTAATTATTGATAGAGTTTGTTCCATATCGATCTCCTATTAATCAGGTTTTAAAAATCGTGATTATATCAAAACTAAGCTTAAAAAAATAGTAATCTTTTTTAATTATAGTTAGATTAAGCTACTACAGGGTTTCTACCATCTCTTAAATTGGCACCAATATCGTCTCTGCTTGGCTGACCTTCTACTATATCACTCCATACAATACATCCATCAGTTGGACAGGCGTTAGCACAGGCTGGTTCATCATTATGACCTACGCATTCAACACATTTATCAGCATAAACATAATAAGTATCTTCACCAGTTGGATTATCTACGTCATCCACAATTGCGCCAACTGGACACTCATCAATACAAGAACCGCAACTAATGCATATATCAGTAATTTTTACTGCCATTTTATACTCCTTAAATTAAATTTAACCCGTAGGTTATCAAATTTAAACTTATATATAACTTAATATAAAATGATAATGATTTTTATTTAAGCTCACTAAGTATATCTAAAACTGATTTTTGAAGCGCTTTATCTTTAACATCAATCTTAAAATATATTTTAGCAATTTTTAAATCACTATTTATAATATTTACACTATCACCAAATGATGTTATACGCATTCTTTTAGTATCTACACCGTTGTTTGCCAGCATTGCAAACACACTATAAGCACGCTCGATTCCTAGCCTATAATCAGCAGCATAATCGCCAAAATCATCAGCATAACCTCTAATATCCACAGCTACAGAAGCTGGAATTTTATTTATAATCATAGATAGAATATTGATAAAGTTTATTACATCTGGATTATAAATTTTTGAACTTTGATGATCAAATTTAATGTTTGCTGGTAAATCAATCGCCACTTGATTTTCTGCTTGATCTAGTGTAACTTTATATCTTTCATTATTTACATTTACATTTGTTGGCGCATCATTTTGTACTTGCATTGTAATACTAGGACTATCAAATTCCTTATCACTTCTTGATGGTTTTTTAGTATCTTTTAATGAGTGAGTATCAGGAAAATCAAAAATCTTTATAAATTCAGTCTTTAATGCCTCTATTTTGGCTTTATTGATTGCTGAAATCGCATAAAGTGCAATAAAAAGTGCCAAAAGCAAAGAGAGAAAATCCGCATATGGAACAGCCCATTTCTCACCTGCTGGACACTCTTGTGCTTTTTTCTTCTTTGCCATATTCTACCTTAGTTAAATTGTGAATTTCTTGGTTCATTTTTATCTAGGAAGTTAAATAATTTTGCTTCCAAGCTTCTTGGATTTGCTCCTTCAGCAATACCGATTAACGCTTCTAGGATCATCTCTTTTTCTTTTATGATGTCTTTTGCATTGTTTAGCATTTTATTACCCCACGGAGCAAAAATAGCATACGAACCCATAATACCAGTAACAGTCGCTGTAAATGCCGAAGCAATACCAGCAGCCATCGCAGCAGGATTATCAAGTAGTTGTAATGCAAGCATAAGACCCATAACCGCCCCAACTAGTCCAAATGTCGGACAGCTCTCACCAGTTCTAATCCAATAATGCGCACACTCGTGATAATATTCTTCAGTTGTCTGAATAGATAACTCTAGATGCTCTTTGACTTCATTTATAGGTTGACCATCAACTAACATATTAAGCCCGGTTTGCAAAAATTCATCTTCAACCGCCATAGCCTTTTGTTCTAAAGACAAAATTCCATTTTTTCTAGCTAGCGTACTATACTCTACTAGCTCTGTAATCCTGGCACTCATATCTACACCAGAGCCTTTAAATACAATCTTTAGCTCTTGAAAAGTAGCCTTGATATATTTTTTGTTTGTAGCAGTCATAGATGAGAACATCGCTGTAGGTATAACAATGAGTACAGAACTAAGATGCAAAACATGCAAAGGATTACCACCTTCTAAAATATCTCCAACCGAGATACTTGCGATGGAAAAAACCATCCCTAAAATAGTAGAAATATCCATAAAGACCCCATTTTAAAAATTACTTAATTATTACATAATTTAACAAAAATTTAACTGAATTTTACCAAATTACTTTAGATTAGCCCAATTTTTTGCTATATTATAGTTCACAACCAATGGAACATTTAAATTTACAACACTGCTCATAACATTAGCCACTTGTGCTCCAAACTCCTGTGCCATATCATCACTAACTTCAAAAATCAACTCATCATGAATTTGAAGCAACATCTTTGCATCGCCTAACATTGGGCGAATTTTAAGCATTGCAAGCTTAATAATATCTGCAGCACTGCCTTGAAATTTGCTATTTACTGCTTCTCTTTCATACATTGCAACCTGCATAGCTGAGGCATTAGAAAAATCAAAATACCTACGCCTACTAAGTAAAGTCTCTACAAATCCATCTCTTTTGGCACTATCTTTTATACTTTGAAGATAATCTTGAACGCTACTAAATGCATTAAAATATCTAGTAATATACTCTTTAGCTGCCTTTTTGTCAATATCTAAATTAGCACTAAGTTTATTCACTCCCATACCATATATTAATCCAAAATTTATAGATTTTGCAATTGCTCTATTTTGCTCATTTGACTCACCAAAGATATTTATAGCTGATTGAGCATGAATATCTTTACCACTTTTAAATGCCTCTACAAGTGCTACATCCTTACTAAAATGCGCTAGCAATCTAAGCTCAATTTGGGAGTAATCAAGACTTAAAAGACTATAACCATCTTTTGCTTCAAATACTGCTCTAAACGGCTTAGCATAACTTCCACGAGCTGGGATATTTTGCAAATTTGGATTTTTGCTAGCTAACCTACCAGTTGCTGTACCAGTATGAATAAAACTGGTATAAACCCTGCTATCAACATCCTTTTGGGCTAAATTTAAAATCGGCTCACAATATGTACTTTGTAGCTTATAAAGCTCTCTATACTCTAAGATTTTAGCGACACATGGATGAAGCTCTACTAACTCACTAAGCACACTCTCATCGGTGCTATAACCAGTTTTTGTCTTTTTTTTGCTAGGAAGCTTTAGTTCATCAAACAGCACTTCACCTAACTGTTTAGTAGAGTTTATATTAAATTTTATTCCACATAGCTCATAAATTTGAACCTTTAAGCTCTCTAACTGGATATTATTTTTATCAATTAATTCCCTAAGCTTAGATTGATTTACTTTAATTCCATTATCTTCCATATCAAGTAAAGTTAATATAAAATCAAATTCAATCTCTTTTGCAATTTTTAGCATATTAGGCTCAAGTTTCTTACAAAAACTGTTATAAAATCTAAGCGTTATCCACGCATCTTCAGCTGCATATTTTGCTGCGCTCTCTAGTTCTACACTAGCAAAGGTTTCACCCTTTTTTACAATGCTTTCAAATTTAATCGTATCATAATCATAAAGTTTTTTAGCTAGCGCATCCATTCCTACACTTGTACTTGGATTATCTAGCCATGCCATTATCATCGTATCAGCATAATTTTTCGGTGGTTTTATGCCAAAATTATTTAGTATAATTTTAAAATCATATTTTAAATTCTGCCCAATTACAAAAGCTGAAAAAATCTGCTCAATTGCCCAAGCTGCCACTTTATAGCTAACCATATTAGGTACACCAAGATAGCTATGATTTATAGGAACATAGTAACTCTTTTGTTCATTAAAACAAAAGCTAAATCCTACAATTTTAGCTTCTCTAGCCTCTATGCTAGTTGTTTCAGTATCAAAAGCAATTAGCGTATCACTACTAATACCCCCTAAAATCCTTTCTAGCTCATACTCATCAGTAATCAAAACCGGCTCAAAACTTAGCTCCTTTACTGGCTCATCACTTCTAAGATTAGCTAAAAGGCGATTTAATGAGTACTCTTTTAGAATATCTTGTATATTTATAAGTGGATTGTGTTGAGGAAATTTGGCATTTTGTAAATCAGGTGTTTTAAGCCCATCATATAAACTTGCGAGTCTCTTAGATATAAAAGCACTCTCTTTGCCCTCAAAAAGCAAATTTTTAGTTCGCTCATTTCTGACTTGATTTAAATTCTCATACAAATTCTCAATAGTTCCAAACTCATCTAAGAGCTTTTTAGCTCCTTTATCTCCAATACCCTTAACACCTGGGATATTATCGGCACTATCACCAGTTAATGCTAAAAAATCTCTAACCTGCTCAGGATATATGCCATATTTTTCATAACAACCATCCCTATCATATAACTCCTTTTTAGCCGGACTATAAATGCTTACTCTATCATTGATTAACTGATATAGATCCTTATCATGAGTAACTACTTTAATTAATAAATCATCTTGTGGATTATTTTTTATAAAACTTGCAATAATATCATCAGCCTCATATCCTTCAACTCTTAGGCTACATAAGCCCATTCTCTCAATCATATCAATACATATTGGAAGCTGTTCTTTTAGCTCCTTTGGAGCTTCTGAGCGATTAGCTTTATAATTTGGATCTATATCATTTCTAAAAGTTTTACCTCCGCTATCAAGAGCAAAAACAATATAATCACTATGAAATTCTTGCTTTAAATTTGCTATAAAATTAGCAAATCCATGTATCATTCCGCTTGGTTTGCCATCTTTATTTTTCAAACCACTCATAGCATAATATAGACGAAAAAAGAATCCAAAAGTATCAATTATTGTTAGAGTTTTCACGCTTTCTCCTAAATTTATCACAAATCTTACAAAGGCCGAATTTTTTAGCCATATTTCTAAGTCCTATAAATATAAAAGCCCCTATATAAATTCCGCCAAAATCCTCTATAAATCCAATTAAAATTCCCCAAAAATCTATCCCTTCAGGCCTTGTAAATGCTAAATATAAACTAAACATAAAAGCACAAGCTAAAAATATATACTTTTTACGCTCTTGCAAATCATAAAAAAATCCAAGAATAAATCCAGGTAACGCACATATAATTGCACGCGCTAAACATATCATTAAAATTACTATAACTTCCATAATCTATATCAAAATCTTACTAGCAACGCCGATAATGGCACTATTTGAACGAAGTATATATGGAGAATTTAGAGCAAATTTAATTCTTATTTTATCTCTTTCATTTTGACTAAATCCACCTTCTGGCCCGATAAAAAGCATCTCTTTGCCCTCATATCCAGATAAACTCGCCCCACCAAAATCAATAAGCGCTAAATCGCTTTTATAAGCTAAAAGCTCATCAATACTATTAAAAACCACAATCTCCATAATAGAATTCCTACCGCACTGCTGAGAACTACTAATTAAAATCCGCTCTAATCGCTCTAAATTTATCTTAATATTTCGCTGAGAAAACTCACAATATACTAAATTTAAACGCCCTACACCAAGCTCGTTTAGACTTGGCAAGCTCTTTTCTATTACGCTAGGATCAACTACCGCCCACGCTAGCTCAAATTTATGCTCTACAAAAGGGATTAATGATTTAAACACTAATTCCAAGCTAGCTCGCCTTCTATCCATACTAATAATCTCATAAATATAGCTATATCCATCTTTTAAATTTCTTATATCTACTCTTTTACCTTGAGTCAATCTAAGAGCTTTTAAATGGCTAAAGCTATCGCCATCAATATCTATATTCTCGCTTCCAGCACCAGCATGATATATAAATTTCATAATACAATTCCAATAAATGTCCCAAATCCAACAATAGCTATTTCACAAAATATTTTTATAGCCATAAATGTCTTAAATTTACCAAATTCCTTATTAACCCTTACTGCTTTTAACCGCTTAAACCCAATCGCACCAAGCGGAATTAATCCTATCCAGCATACAATCATTACCCAAATCGATAAACTCATACTAAAGTGTAAAATAGCCAAATTTAGCATTCCAGTAAAAAATATAAATGCCATAAAAACATAATAAGTCGGTAAGAAAAGCATAAGTCTTTTAATATAACCAAATTTAGCTGTATCACCGATAAACACAAGCCCTAGATGAACTACAAGCAAAGCTAAAAGTATCTTTATAAACCCAAGGTGCAAGCTAGCACTAAGCGCATATGTCTCAATCATTCTGCTACCGGCATTGGAGGGAAATCGCTATCAATTGTTGCATTACCATCACTTTTAGCAATTGGCACATCTGGTGGCGGAATTTCTATAGCGTCATTTTTATTAGTTTGTGATGCTTTATCCTCACAACCACAAAAGCTAACAATTAATAAAATTATCAAGGATAATTTTCTCATTAACACTCCTTTGGATTTATAAATTTATTGCCATTTTTAAGATGTTCGTAAAAATCAAAATCATTCCACTCATTTTTAATCTCATCGCTAAAGATTATCTCATCTAAATTTATAAGCCCCATTTTTGTGCTATATGCATCCTCTCTAAAACACTGTGCATAACCAGTAGCTGTTTCATGCACAATAATACTATAAAGCTCTACACCTTTTTCACCATTTTGCATAACACACTGACTAAGTAGCTTATCAATTAATACAAAAAATATACGGCTAAAATGTTCAGCACTTGGGTTATATGGAAGCTCTATCCAGCGTTTAGAATGCTTTTTCATATCATTTTTATACTCATCGCTATCTTTTGCATATAATGTGGTCGTGTGATCAAAACTATCAATAATCATTCTAATGTGCTGTTTCATAAGCCCAAAATCATACACCATTCCAGCAGCATCAAGATAATCAGACTTTAATAACACC
Source organism: Campylobacter sp. P0103 (assembly GCF_002139545.1). Classification (NCBI taxonomy): domain Bacteria; kingdom Pseudomonadati; phylum Campylobacterota; class Epsilonproteobacteria; order Campylobacterales; family Campylobacteraceae; genus Campylobacter; species Campylobacter sp. P0103. Next base: position 33,792 of record NZ_MJKG01000002.1, read on the forward strand.
TCACATCTATAGCTATGACCATGGATACTCTCCTTGCAACGCTTAGAACTACAAAATCTTACGATATGTGCATTTTCAAAATCATAAATTTTTCTAATTATCATACATTAAACTCCATTTAAATCATTCCAAATTCGAATATGCAATCTATCGCTATAATTAAATCCATTTTCTATACATAAATTTACTACATTTTTAGCGTTGTATTCTAGCTCATTTTGGTCTCTTGCTAAAGGCATACACCAAACCTCGCCATTTTGTAAAGCTAAAATTTCTTTAATTTCATCAATCTGCTCACCAGTAGTTACAAATTTATAAAAACAACTAGCATTGCTAAATAGTGATTTTAACGCTTTTTTATTAATTCTTTTATGGGCTGGTTCACCACTTAGGGCTAATTTTACACTTACAGCAAAAGTGCATTTTTTATATATTGGAAATTTAGCAAAATCAACATCAATTGTTCCATTTGTCTCAAACTGTACGCTAAATCCCACACTAATAGCATATTCAAGAAACTTAAGCAAATCACGGTCGCTATAATAGATAAGCGGCTCGCCACCAGTGATAATGATTAAAGGTTTATGTTTTAACCCAAGAAGTAAGCTAATTAAACGCTGAGAGTCAAATTTTTCATACTCAAAATGTGATGATTGTGCGGCTCTAATAGTATCACACCCTAATAACATCTCTCCAGTTTTTGGTGAGCGAAGAGAACAACCAAACCCAACACATTTAAGATTACATCCACCAAGACGGATAAAAAATGCATTTTTACCTTGAAATTTTCCCTCGCCCTGAATCGAACTAAAATACTCAACAATCTCAACCATATTATCCACCAGTTTGATAAAATGCCCTACTTGAGATCTCGCCTTTACCGTCATTTTCCCATTTATTCTTCTCAGGTTTTGCATCTAAGACAGCTTTTAAAATCTCTCTAGCTTTTGTATAATCTCTAGCTCTCATAGCTTCTTTTATGCTTTGACCATCTTCATAGTATAAACATGGAATTAAAAGCCCATCAGCACTTAGGCGTAAGCGGTTACAACTAGCACAAAAATCATGCTTATGTGGATCAATTATTCCAAATTTATACCCATCGCTGGTTACAAATAGGCTTGAAGGGCTGTTTGGGCTTTTTGTAATCTCTTTTATGCTATACTTTTTAGATAATATTTCTAAAATATCATCCTTTTTAAGTCCCTTTAAATCACTAGCAGCGTGGGTATTTTCCATAAATTCGATATAACGAATTTGAGCATTTTTGCTTTTTGCAAACTCTAAAAGTTCTATTAACTCTCCATCATTTACTCCACGCAAAGCAACAGTATTTAGCTTTATTACAAATCCTTCATTTACTGCCTCATCAATTCCAGCTAAAACATAGCTTAAAACTTCCTTTCTAGCTAGAAAATTGGCCTTTTTAGCATCTAAAGTATCAAGCGATATATTTAATCTTTTTAATCCAGCCTCCCTTAACTCTTTAGCTTTTTGCTTTAAATAATATCCATTTGTCGTCATCGCCAAATCAAGACCTGGCTTATAATCATTTATCATTTTAACAAATTTTTGAATATCTTTTCTTACTAGCGGCTCACCACCTGTGAGTCTAACCTTTTTTACTCCATTATCAAGGCAAATTTTAACAAATTCAAACATCTCTTCGTAGCTTAAGATATTATCCCTACCAATGTTATTAAATTGATTATCTTCTGGCATACAATATCTACATTTAAAATTACATAGCTCAGTTACAGAAATTCTTAAATAATCAATCACTCGACCAAATTTATCAACTAGCATTACATCTCTTTTTTAAATTTCAAAATCATCGTAACTTGTCCTACGCCTAGTTGAAGATCTTTAGCAATCATCTCAGGACTTTTTCCAGCCCTATACATCTCAACTACCTTGCTCTCATTGCTTACTTCAAAACTTGGCGGTGTAATTTTGCTTATACTTTTAGTTCGTTCTTCAAGGTTGTATAATCTATCTAATTGATCATCTTTTATCTCATTTACAGATTGTTCTATTATGCGAACATTTTCTATTATTGGAGCGATTTTATGACTTAATCCTTCGCTAATTTTAATATCAATTTGATGCTCTATCTGACTCATATCAACTGGATTTTGTAGCACTGGTGGCGGAGTTTGTGCTAATTCTGTTAGTTGTTTTTTGAGCTGATAATTCTCTTTTATTAGACCCTCTATTGCCAATTCAAATTTAGCAAATTTTAGATTTACTTGCTTATCTCTTAGCCAAAATATCGCTCCAAACACACCTAATAATAGCACAAAGGCTACATAAAGTAATAACTCATTGCTCACTATTTTTAACCTTCCTTATCTCTAATCTCTCGCTCTCAGCTACAAAAGCGTTCCACTCACGCTCATTACCTCTTGAAATTTTTAAAATCTTAGCACACTTTGGCGTAATTGCTTTAAAATATACCATAACTTCACGCTTGATAAATAATGGCAAATTTACCCTAGCAAAATAACTAGTCCCAATTTCTAAACAATCTTTATCAAATTCAAATCCCTCATATCCGATTTTACTAGTAACAAGGCAAAATTTAAGTGGCTTTGGTGGAGTGTGCTGATTTTTAATGATATTTGATAACTCTTCTACTTTTTTATATAGTTCAACTAAAAGCTTTATAGTTAGCGGATCGCTATTCTCACCTTCACCCCTAGCCATCTCGATGCTTAGCCACTCATCGATATTGCTCCTACTTTGATTAAACTCACTCTCGTGCGCCCCATCCATATCAGGTTCAAACTCAATCTCAACCCTACTACTAATCAATCTAAAATCTACCATAAACTCACCAATACAAAGATAAAAAATATAATCCCTAAATAGCCATTTAAAGTAAAAAATGCTCTATCGATCTTACTAAAATCTCGTCTAACAATTCTATGTTCAAAATATAAAATAATTCCACTAACTGCTACACCTATAAATCCTATTATTCCAAGCTTTGCACTAATAGCAAAAAGTAGCCAAAAAAGTATTGTAAGAAAATGAAAAAGAGCGCAAATAAACATCGAAGCCTGCGCCCCATAAATACTAGGAATACTAAATAATCCCATTTTTTTATCATAATCCATATCTTGCAAAGAGTATAAAATATCAAATCCGGCCACCCAAAAGACAACCCCACAAGATAACAAAATTACCCACAAAGGTATATCAGCAAGCACTGCAATAGCCCCAGCAATTGGTGAGAGCCCAAGACATATCCCAAGAACTACATGTGCAAGGCTAGAAAATCTTTTAAAGTACGAATATGCTCCTAGAATTGCTAAAATCGGAAAGCTTAACCAAAATGCAAGTGAATTTATAAAATATGCTACAACTACAAAAATTAATGCGTTTAGCCAAATAAAGATTAATAAATTTTTACTGCCAATTCTACCATCTACACTTGGACGAGAAGCGCAACGTGGATTATCTTTGTCAATATCTCTATCTAGATAACGATTTGCTCCCATAGCAAAATTTCTGGCACTAACTGCACAAAATAACCCCAAGATCAACAATTCAAAACCAAACCAAACCGAACCATTTGCACTTTTTGAAGCCACAATCATCGCTACAAAGATAAATGGCAAGGCAAAAACAGAATGTTTAAATACAATTAATTCATTAATATCTTTTAAAATTTGTATAAATTTCGCCATATTTTTCCTTTAAGTTATTATTTTAGCAAAATTTATCTAAATTTTGATTGATAAATAGCTATTTTAAGCAATTTAAGGTGATGGTTTAGATAAAATACACAAAAATAAAGAGTGTAAAATGTTTTATGAATTTGCAATTATTGGCACTACTGCAAGTGGAAAAAGCGACTTAGCTATTAAGGTTGCAAGAGAGCTTGATGGAGTGATTTTAAGTCTTGATTCATTATGCATATATAAAGAAATTAATATCGCTAGTGCTAAGCCAAGTAGCGATGAATTAGCTCTTGTTAAGCATTTTGGAATTGATATAGCTAGTCCTAATGATGAGTTTTGCGTAGGGGATTTTATCGCTGAATATAAGCAAGCTTTAGCATATGCAAAAAATCTAGATATTCCATTAATAATTACTGGTGGAAGTGGGTTTTATCTAAAAGCTATGCTAAGTGGTCTAGCGCCTAAAACAAAGCCAATCAAAATAGATATAAGTGATGATGAAATTTGGAATTTAGCAGTAAAAATTGATAGCGAATTTTGCTCTAAATTTAGCAAAAATGATAAATTTCGCCTACACAAATGGTATCAAATTTACACCCAAACTAGTGCCATTCCATCGCAATGGCTACGAGATAACACAAGTCAACCGGTGATTAAAAACTTACCAATTTTTGAATTAGTTTGGGATAAAATAGAACTAATAGAACGCATAAAAATCCGCACCAAAAATATGCTACAAAATGGCCTAATAGATGAGGCTGAGTATCTATTTAAACACTATAATAACTCTTTAAAACCGCTTAATTCCATTGGTCTAAAAGAGTGTAAAGAGTATTTAAATGGCAAGATTAATCTAAATGAACTAGAAAATCTAATAATTATTCATACCACTCAGCTAGCTAAACGTCAAAGAACATTTAATAAAGGCTTTGATAGTATAAAACTTGATGGAAAAAATCTAGATTTAAGTGTGGTTTTAACTCAAATCAAATCGCTAAATTCCATCAACTAATAACTTTTGCTCAGCGCAAAGCCCACGCCACTGGCTATCACCTGCAATCTCTAAGCATTCATTTATATATTTAGCTGCTTCTTTTAAATTATTTTGCGAAATTTCAATTTGAGCTATTTCGTGCAAGGCTCTAGCACGGTTATGCGGTTTTAAATTTAGCGCAAAAAGCTCCTCAAGCTCATTTTTTGCCTCTTGAAGTTTTGACCTTGCAACTAAACTATCTATATATATAAAATTTGCTTCTGGGCTAAATGTATTGATATTTAGCTTTTTTTGTAAATTTAACACTTTTATAGCATAATCTACTGCGATTTGATTTCCTTGTTGATTAGCATAATGCATAGCAGTATCATAAGCCTCAATCAACATCAAATCAATACCTCTTTTCCCATCTAAGGTTTTAAGCGCAGATATAGCCTCATCAAATCTATTAAGCTTTAAAAGTGAATAAAATCTATATATAATCGCCTCACTTGGATCACTATATGGCACTTTGCTAGCTAGCTCAACAGCCTTAAAGCTAGTATCGATAGCATTAGTATAACGAGTAATTTTATAATTTATTTTAGTAAAATTATTTAACCAAACAACACGATTATTTAAATTTGGCTCATTAAGATGTTGTTCGGCCAAATTATATGCTTGAGTATAGCGCCTCATTCTATCATAGCAGTTAAATAATTTTAGTTTATCAGAAATTTTATCTTCTAATCCATATTCATCTATTAAAGCTATAAGATCTATACAATCTGAGTTTTGATTGCGGTCATTGGCTAAATTTAATGCTGCAGCATTCATTACATCAGCAACCTTACTCTCATTTAAATCAGCTATAAGACCACGCAATTTTAAAATATCGCCATATTTTTTCTCTTTAAAGCTTAAATCAACTTCAGCCTTAAGAGCCATTTTAGCTAAATCTTGTCCAGGATAACGCTCTAGCAAATCAGCATAGTGAGCGTGTTTTTCTTCGCTGCTTGTATTTGGCAAATCAAAAAATAGAGCATCTATAGCTTTATCTATTTCACTAGTAAATTCATTATCAGGATACTCTTTTTTATATCTTTTTAAATATTCATGAGCGCTCACAGGGTCGCTTCCACGAACTAGTGTAGTACTTAAGCGACGAAGGCTAATTTCATAATGTCCATCATGTAAAGTTGAATCTTCAAATATCACTCTATAAAGCTTGGAGGCTGTATCAAATAGACCATTAGCACGTAATTCATCAGCAACCTCTATACTATAATCTTTATTATCTAAAATATATTTTGAATTTGCCGTAACAACTCTATCGATATAATGCGCTGCTTCAGTAAATCTTTGCTGCGAAAGATAAATTTTAACTAGCTTTAGCGAGGCTTCACTAGCAATATCTGGATCATTTGAGCTATATAAAACATCTTCATAAAATCTCATTCCATCGCCTAGTTTGCCTTGGGCTACTAAATAATCAGCATAACCCATAATTGCTCGCTTGGTCCATTGATCTTCACTATATTCAGTCATTAACATATCTAGTATATACTCTGCATCTTCACGCAAATCGCTATTTAAATGTGCCATCATATTGATGTATAAAACCTCAGGATAATTTCTATCAGAACCATTAAATCTCATCCATAATTTGGCTGAATCTATAATAGTTTGATTAATTTTTTGAGTAGATTGATACTCTGCTTCTTGGATTACTAGCTTATCCATAGCACGAATTTGATATAGCAAAAACTCTCCTAAGAATATACTATCTGGGTGCATATTCATCGCTTTTTGACTCTCAAAAATAACCTCTCTATAACCTTTACGCTCATAGCTCTTTTTAATCGAGAGATATATACCCATATCGCCATTTTCGTTATAAGTAATTGGTTCTTTATTTAAATCTAAAGCACCTACGCTTGGATGTATTAAATTTGGATATTTTATAGGAAAATTTATCCCATTAATATAGCTAGTATCTAATTCATTAAGGTGTTTATTTATATTAATAGTAAAATGTTTTGAATGGCTATCTTTATCAGCTTTAGCATTATGCGAATCAAATAGTTTATTACTTGCATTAAAGATTCTAGAGGCCATTTTGGGCTGAATAACCACTGTAAATCCATCGCTTACAGGATGGAAACTAATTCTAGCAAATGGTAGATCTTGATTTTTTAAATTCTTTTCAAATTTAGCAAAAACCTTACAACTATATACTTTATTCTCTTCATTATTGCGTTCTTCGCAAATTATCTCCTTATCATCTTGAAGATGGATTATATAGTATGAATCACTATGATACTTACCAGCATTTATACTTAATGTAAAAGCATGCAAACTAACACAAAAAAATAGGAAAAAAATTACACATCTCATATGCTTATTATATCACAAGTAAATTGAGCCTAAGCTTGAACGAGGGCTAATTTTTAGCTCTTTTGATTGAGTAAATTTATTTTTTTTAAATTTTGCCAATCCAGCTCTTGCTATCATAGCAGCATTATCACTACAAAATTCCATTGGTGCTACTAGTAAATTTATATCAAATTTATCACACAACTTAAGAAGCATACTGCGTAGATATATATTTGCGCTTGCTCCGCCTACTACGCCTAGATTTTTAAATTTATATTCTATACAAATCCTATTAAGCTTATCTATAATATGTTCACATGCAGCCCTTTCAAATCCAGCTGCGATATCGGCAAAATCAATATCTTGGCTGTTATTTGCTACACTCTTTTCTATTTCTAATCTAACTTGATTTTTAAGCCCTGAAAAGCTATATTCTAATCTTTTATCACCCTTTAATGGAATAGTAAATTTATATCTATGACTATTTGATTGTTTAGCTAAATTCTCAATTGCCACTCCGCCAGGATAACCTAGTCCCATCATTTTAGCAACCTTATCAAAACTCTCGCCAAAGCTATCATCGCTAGTCGAAGCTAGTGTGGTAATATCTCCATTTTCATCAACATATAAAATCATAGTATGACCGCCACTAACTAATAAAACACCAAGAGGCAGCTGTTCAGATTCTTCTAAAAATAGCGAAAAAATATGTCCTACTAGGTGGTTTACCTCAATTAATGGTAAATTTAATCCAATAGCAAGTGCTTTTGCTACACTTACTCCACCAACAAGACTTACACTAAGACCGGGTTGATTTGTTACTGCAATTGCTTTAATATCCTTAAAATATGGCTGAATCTCTTTAATCAAATTTGGTAATGCTGCAGTATGAAGTCTTGCAGCTAGCTCAGGCACAACACCGCCATATTTGCTATGTTCTAATTCTTGGCTAATTTTTTTATGATATTTTAGCTCTAAATCTAAACCCAAAAGTGCTACTGAACTATCATCACAACTACTCTCAATCCCTAAAATCACTTTACAAACTCCACCAAAATCATACCAATAAATTTATCTTTTGAGTCTGTCTCTTCATAAAATTCAACCCTATAAATTGACTCATCTTTATCCATAGAAAAGCGTGATTTTATCATATCTTTACTAATTTTTATACCGCTTTCATCTACTGGGGTTGTGCCATAGCCTATTATATTAGTTCTCACCCCATCTCTTTTGATTATCTCAAAGCTATTTTTAACACTGATTTTTTGTCCTAAAATTACAAATTTAGGCTCTCCTTCATCTATGCGAATTTCAATTTCATTAATCAAATTTGAATACTCAAAAAACTCCGGCGTAAATCTTGTTACAATCTTATTGCCATAATGGATATTATATTCATCTTTATTTTTAGTAAGAGCAACTAAAGCATTATCACAATCAAACTCTAGCTCGCCATCATTTGAAAGCGGAATATAACCTAAGCGAGATTTTGGCGAATAAAACATAAACTTTCCGCACACTAAAACAGATAAATCCTCATCAAGCGCCTTTTTAACGCCTTGCGGTGTTAGCTCAAATTTACGCTTAAATTCGATCCCAGCTAGCTTTAAATACTCTTCTACTGCAATTAAGTGATAATAAACTCTCTCGTGCACCGGCAAGGTTTTACTCGCTTCATTTGCATATGCTGCCTTACCATTTTTTATCGCAAAATATGAAAGGCTCTTTAACATCTCTTTATCACCTTTGGCTGTATGCGTGTTGCGTAAATGGTACTTATGCTTTGGATCTAAAAGGTGCTTATTTAACTCTTTTACTACCTTATTTGCAGTAGCTTCTAAATCGCCATATATAGCATCTGGCAGAGTTGCTTGGTCAATAATAGCAATATTTCCCCAGCGATTTGGATTCATCATTTTATTTATATATTTTGGACGATAAAAACCACTTCCATCGTGCAAATTTATAAGCATAGTAATATTAGGTTGTAAAACCAAAGATTTAATCTGTTCTACTATATCTTTTTCAGGGTCTTTATCTGAAAGTATATCAAATTTGCGATTCATATCTCCATTTATGCCACGAGATTTTTTAATAATGCTTGGCATATTTAAATTTGGCACTACATATAGCGATCCTGATGTAATCTCATATCCACGAGCTAATAAATTAGCAGACATAAATCCACCTGGTTCATCGCCTTGAATTCCGCCAGTTACAAGTACAGTATTGTTATTATCAATGCCAAGTTTTATTAAAGAAAACTCGCCATAAGCATAACTAGCAAATATAACAATAGTTAAAAATGCAATAATTTTACGCAATATAATTCCTTTAATTTCTCATATTTTAATAATTTTTTGTTAAAAATTGATAAAATTTAACTAATATATCTATGTTTTATATACTCTCTTACTTTTTGATTTATCTCGATTACAGACTCTAAGCTATCTAGTTTAAAACTACCAAATTTATCCAAAGCATCAAAAATCGCATCACTAATAGAGATAAAATTCACTCTTTTACCCAAAAATCCAGCCACAATCTCATCATTAGCAGCATTGATAATAGCGCCGATTTGTGGATTTTGTAATAATTCATCTTTTAAGCTAAATGCCTTGTATCTATCTAAATTAATTGGCTCAAGGGTGATATTTTGTAACAACTTAATATCTAAATTTTCAATCACTCTTTGCTCGCCAAGGCCTATGGCGTGGGCTATAGCAAGTCTCATATCAGGCTTTGATATGTGAGCCGTGCTAGATCCATCTTGGAATTCAATCAATGCGTGAATTAGGGATTTTCTCTCTATATAAGCGTCTATATTTTGGCAACCATATAGCCAAAACGCCTCCACAATCTCAAATAGCTTATTTACCATCGTAGCACTATCAATGGTAATCTTAGCTCCCATACTCCAATTTGGGTGTTTTAGAGCATCTTCTACGCTAGCACCTGCTAATGCCGAAATCTCACGATTATAGAAGGCTCCACCGCTAGCTGTGATTATCAATCTATGAATTTTTGGGCGATCCTTTAACATAAATTTAAGCCCAAAATGCTCACTATCAATTGGCGTAATCTTTGAACAATCCAAGAATTGCCCACCAGCTACAAGACTCTCTTTATTTGCCAAAGCCAGATCAAATCCCAACTTTAAAGCCATCACACTAGGCACTAATCCATCAAATCCTACAAAAGCATTTATAAGTTTTGAGCCATGACTTTGTTCATCACAGGCTTTTAAGAATTTCTCTATTCCATCTTTTTTACTAAAGACAAATTTGTGATTGATTTGAGATTTTAGGCTATCATCATCTATATATACTAATTTTGGGGCAAATTCTTCTATCTGTGAATTTAAGGTCGCCACACTACTTTTACACGCTAAAGCATCTATCTGTAAGCCATTTTCCCTAGCTAAGTTTAAAGCATTTAGCCCTATGCTCCCACTACTGCCAAGTACTATCATATAAGCACCATATACATAGCTAAAACACCAAACAAATATCCATCCATTCTATCTAAAATTCCACCTTGTTCGCCAAGTATCACGCCACTATCTTTTACCCCAGCCAAACGCTTTAAATAACTCTCAAATAGATCTCCAAATATCCCAAAAATTACCACACTAACTGAACATAAAATAACAATTAAAAAGTCTATATCCATCAAAAATAACCCAGCAGCCACACCAAATACAGACCCAATCACAAATCCGCCTACAACACCTTCAAGAGTCTTATTTGGGCTTGAAGCACTAAAATTTCTTTTGCCAAAAAATTTTCCTATAAAATAGGCCCCACTATCACTAGCCACCACGCTAAAAATAAGCCAAAATAGTGCTGCAATTCCATAACTTTGATAAATTGCAAAGAGCATAAACATTGGTGCAGTTGGATATATAAATGGCAAAATTATCTTTAAATTCTCATTTTTAGTATATGCTAAAACACTAGCTACTACAATCAAATTTAGAAGTATTATCTTAAAAATATCTTGAATTCCACCAATAAAAGGTAGTAGTGTAAAAAACGCCACTGCAATCACTGCAAGCGACTTTTCCTTAAGTCCATAAAGCTTTAGACTCTCTAGCACAGCAATAGCCAAAAGTATGCCAAAAATAGCAAAATTTAGCCAAAAAATATCTAGCACCACAACTGCCAAAAACGCCGCAAACAAAGCGACCCCAACAAAAATTCTCTTTTTCATAAACAATCCTTAAAAGCTGTGATTTTACCCAAATTTAGCTAAAATTTAACCAAATTTAGTTGATGAATTTGGCTACTGTTTGACGTTTATTATATGTATCAAAATATTTTATCTCAACCTTTCCAGCCCTATTTGGTAGCTTACATTGCAAAGCCCACTGCCTTACTACTCTATCTAGTAAACTGCTAACTCCATCAATGCGACAGCTCTCTATCCTCTCTCCATCAAAACTTACTATAACATTACTTGTGCCAGCTCCATAAATATATGCCCCAAGCATTCCACGCTTAGCTACTACAATGTCTATTTTGCTAATATCTCCAGCTTGTAATGCTATACAAAAAAGCGCTAAAAATATATATCTCATATTACACCACTATATCTAATCTTTTAAACTCAATCCCATCCATTTCATCAAATTCGCCATCACTACTCTCATCAAGCTCAAATTCATCACTTTCTTTATCATTGTGCTTTGGCTTGTGATTTTGCCCATTTAAATCCTCTTTTTGCGTCTGTTTTTCATGCTCATTTTCTGGATCAATTCTGTAGCTCTCCTCAGTTGGGCGAGTTTCTTCGATCTCTTTTTTCTTTTCAGTTGACGCTGCAGCATTCATTGCCATTTGCATATCTAACTTAGATTGAAAATCGCTTTGCACTGATGCTGCAACTGGAGCATTTTGATTTACATATACCATACTTGCTACTGGACCTATTGCCATGATTTTACCTTTTATTTTTATATATTCTACCAAATAGATCGGCAAAATTTGTAAATATTTGCAAATTTAACGCTCAAAATTAATAAAAAAATGTTAATATTAAAGCCATTACTTATAAAAGGAAAAATATGAAAATAGTATGTTTAGATGCTGATACATTAGGTAATGATGTAGATTTAGATGCTGTATTTGGCAAATTTGGTGAGTTTGTTAGCTATAATATGACTGAGGCTAATCAAACAGTTCAAAGACTTCAAAATGCAGATATAGTATTAACAAATAAAGTATTAATTACAAAAGATGTTATTGCTCAAACAAATTTAAAATTAATCTGCGTAACTGCAACAGGGGTAAATAATATCGATTTAGAAGCTGCAAAAGAGGCTAATATTCCAGTTAAAAATGTGGCTGGCTACTCTACAAATAGCGTAGCTCAACAAACTTTTGCCAATATTTTAGCTCTTAGAAATAGTACAAGCTACTATGAAAACTATGGCAAAAATAGCGATGGTTGGGCAAAAAGTCCAATATTTGTAAATTTAGATAGACCAATTTTCGAACTTAGCGGTAAAAGATTTTGCGTAGTTGGTCTTGGCACAATCGGTCTTGAAATAGCTAAAATCGCTCAAGCTTTTGGTTGCGATGTTTGCTACTATTCAACAAGTGGAAACAACTCAAATAGCAAATTTAAAAGAGTAAGCTTTAAAGAGGCTTTACAGTGCGATATAATAAGCATTCACGCTCCATTAAATGAAAATACAAAAAATCTATTTGATGCTAATGCCCTAAACCAGCTAAAAGATGGCGCAATGCTTGTAAATAGCGGTCGTGGCGGTATAATAGATGAAGAAAAAATCGCCCAAATTATAGATGAGCGTGAAATTTATTTTGTTACTGATGTGCTTGAAAAAGAGCCAATTAGAGCCGATCATCCTTTATTAAAAGTAAAAAATAAAGATAGATTAATGATTACTCCACATATTGCGTGGGCAAGTGTAGAAGCTAGAAGAAAATTAATCGAGCTAAGTGCTAAAAATATAGAAGATTTCATAAAGGGGTAAAAATGGCTGATGAACATAGCTTTGATATAAGTGCAAGTGTCGATATGATGGAGGTCAAAAACGCTCTAGAAGTAGCTAAAAAAGAGGTTGCAAATAGGTTTGATTTTAAAGGGTTAAAGGCTGAAATTGAGCTAAATGAAAAAGATAAAACCATTACTCTTTTAAGCTCTAGCGACTCTAAAATAGATGCGCTAAAAGATATAGTAATAAGCAAATTAATCAAACGAGAAATACCACCAGTTGCACTTAGCGAAAAAAGCAGAGAAAACGCAAGTGGCGGTAATACAAAATGCATACTAAAACTAAATGATACCCTTGATAGCGATAATGCTAAAAAAATTACAAAAGCGATAAAAGAGGCTAAAATCAAGGTAAATGCATCAATTAGAGGTGATGAAGTAAGAGTAGTAAGCAAGTCAATTGATGAGCTTCAAAATACAATAAAGCTAGTAAAAGGTTTAAATTTAGAACTACCACTAAGCTTTAAAAATCTAAAATAAAGAGGTTAAAATGAAATTTAAAAAATTTATCACAGCATTTTTACTTTTACTAGCAGTGGGGGCAAATGCTATCACTGAAGGCAAAGAGTATATCAAACTACCTTCTCATGCGCAGTTTAAAGATGCTCAAAATAGCGTTATAGAGATCTTTAGCTATGGATGTATTCACTGCTATAATCACTTTAGGGCTGGAACACTAAAGTTTATATCTGAAATCCTGCCAGATCTTAAATATGATGAGTGGCAAGTGCGTCAAATGGGCGAATTTGGTTTTGTGATGAGCGAGGTTTTAGGCTATGCTAAGAGCATAGATGAGAAAAATGGAATAAATAGTCTAAGTGCAAAATCGAATTTTCATCAAGTATTAAAAGGCTTTTTTGAAGATGCTTTTGTAAATAAAAAAACATATAAAAACGGCGAAGAATTCTACCAAAGAGCTGTAAGCATTTTAAAAGCAAATGGGGTGAAAAATGCTAGCATACAATCTATCTTAGATTACGCAGATTCAAATGAGGGTAAAGAGTATGCTAAATTAACTAACCAAGCTTTAGAGGTAGCTAAAATTAGCGGTACTCCTGGATTTATAGTAAATGGTAAATACCTTATCAATATTGAACACATAAATAGCCAAGAAGAACTAGTAGAAGTAATATCTGAGCTTATAAAATTAAAATAAAGTTAAATTTAATATTTAATTTAAAATATCTGCTATAATTTGCGATTTAAATCAATTTTAAAGAGTTATAGCAGATGAAACCTCTCTCCATAGTCCAAAATTTAGCACTCAAATATGCAAAATATTCGTTAAATAGATCTTTAAAAACTCAACTAAATTTAGATATATTACAAAATAGTAAAACCAAACTTCCAGATCCAAATATAAATTATATGCTATATGCGCATATACCATTTTGTCATACATTTTGTCCATATTGTTCATTTCATAAATATGCCTATGATGAAAACCTTGCTAAAGAGTATTTTAAAAATCTTCGCCAAGAAATGGAGCAAATCCATGCATTAGGATATAAATTTAACTCAATGTATGTTGGCGGTGGCACAACTCTTATAAATGAAGATGAGCTGATAAAAACCTTAGAGCTAGCCAAAAAGCTTTTTAATATAGATGAGATATCATGCGAGAGCGACCCAAGCCATATAGAACCTGCAAATCTTAAACGCTTTAAAGGATTAATTAGTCGGCTAAGTATTGGTGTGCAAAGCTTTAATGATGATATTTTAAAGCGTGTTGGCAGATATGAGAAATTTGGCTCAAGTGTTGATTTAGTAAATAAACTAAAAAATGCAATTAATATCTTACCGGTTACAAGTATAGACCTAATCTTTAACTTCCCAAATCAAACCAAAGATATGCTACTAAATGATATAAATCTAGCCAAAAGTATTGAAGCGCAGCAAATTACATTTTATCCATTGATGAAATCAAATTTAACCAAAGATAAAATTGCTTCTACTTTAGGCAATAGTTACAAAGATAACGAGTATGAGTTTTACTCTATTATAGAGGAGAATTTCAAAGATTATTATAAAAATAACGCCTGGTCATACGCCAAAGAAAAATCTAGCCTAAATGATGAATATGTAAGCTCAAAACATGAGTATTTAGGAATTGGAAGTGGTGGATTTAGTTTTCTTGGTGGGGAGCTTTTTATCAATGCATTTAATCTAAATAAATATAATGAAAAAATTCAAAATCAACAAAGTTCAGTAATTGCAAATTGCAAATTTAGTTCAAAAGAGCGGGTAAAATATCTATTTTTGACCGAAATTTTTAGTGGATTTATAGATATTGATAAATTTAATCAAACAAACAATATAAATCTATATAAAACTCTAAATTTAGAACTCAATCTCTTAAGGCTTGTTGGTGCGATAAAAATTCAAAACAACCATATAGAATCAACTCAATTTGGTAGATATTTATGGCTTAGCTTGATGAAGGAATTTTATATCGGTATGGATAAGGTTAGAGCTATTTTCAAAGATGATGCAAAGCTTCAAAATAGCTCTAAAATAAATGTAATAAAGAGTCAAATTTAGATTATTTTATATATTTTATATTTGCTTTTACCTTTAATTTATTAAAATAATCCATTATAGCAATCTCTCTTTCTTGTTCTACCATTGCATTTACTACAGCTTGTTCTACTACTTCAAATGGTGGTAAAACTGAGCCACTTTTAGCTACTATATAAAATCTTTCTAACCCCATTGGTCCTTCTAAAATCGGTGTAAATTCACTATTTGGGGTAGTATTAAAGATATAAACTAACCCAGGAGCAATCTCAGATGAACTTAGACTTAAATTCTCTTTTTGCACTCCGTTTATTTTTGCTTTATAATCTTTAGCTTGCAAATTTAAGGCCTGTGGATCATTTGAAGTATAACGAATTAGACTAACCTTATCAAATTGCAAAAACATTCCAGGATTATTTTCATAAAATCTTTTAGCATTTTGTGGAGTGATATTTTGGTTTGGAGTATTTAAAATTCCAGCATAAAGCTTCTCTTTTTTAATCGATATTTCCATATTTTCACGCATTTGTGCTTCACTTGTACCACGAGATTTTACAACTGATTTAAATGTTTCAACGCTCATTTTATTTGCACTAGCTAACTGGGCGATCTTTTGTTCTATTTCTAATTGACTTGCAGTTATATTTAGCTTTTTTATTTGAGCAAGCTCAAGTTTATCTTTTATTAGTAGATTTAGTGCAGCCTCTTTGTTTAGATTCATCTTGGTCATCGTAGTGTTTAGCTCATAAGTCGTAATAGGTTCATTATCTACAGTCGCAACTAAACCACCTACAAATCTAGCATCGGCATAAATAGCCAAAAATAGTGCTGTAAAAATTAAATTTTTTATCATATAAAACCTTTATTAAAGCAAATTTGAGCTAAAATTATATCCAAATTTAAATAAATAATAGGATAATTATAATGCTAACTACAAGATTTGCTCCATCTCCAACTGGATTTTTACACATTGGTGGGCTTAGAACTGCACTATATAGCTATCTTTATGCTCGCAAAAATGGCGGTAAATTTCTACTTCGAATAGAAGATACCGATCTTAAAAGAAACTCACAAGAGGCTACAATTGCTATTAGAGAAGCCTTTAATTGGTGTGGGTTGGATTATGATGGTGAAGTAGAGTATCAATCAAAAAGATTTGATATTTATAAAAAATATATTGATCAACTACTAAAAGATGGCAAAGCCTATAAATGCTACACTACTCAAGAAGAGCTAGCGCAGATGAGAGCCGAGGCTGAAGCCAATAAGCAAAGACCAAAATATGATGGCAGATATAGAGATTTTACAGGCACACCACCACAAGGCATTGAGCCTGTAATTCGTATAAAAGCTCCACTTGATGGAGTAATTGAATTTACCGATGGAGTAAAAGGGTATATTAAATTTAACTGCGAGGATATCTTAGATGATTTTATTATCGCTAGAAGTGATGGGTCGCCTACATATAATTTTTGTGTTGTGATAGATGATGCATTGATGGGAGTTACACATATCATTAGAGGCGATGATCACCTAAGCAACACACCAAAGCAAATTATCTTATATGAAGCACTTGGATTTAAAATTCCAGAGTTTTTTCATGTAGCTATGATCAATGGAAGCGATGGAGCAAAACTTAGCAAAAGACACGGCGCAACAGATGTAATGGAGTATAAAAATATGGGCTATCTACCTGAGGCATTGCTAAATTTCTTAGTGCGTCTTGGCTGGAGCCATGGAGATGATGAGATATTTAGTATGCATCAAATGTTAGAGCTATTTGATCCATATAATTTAAGCAAATCAGCCTCTACATATAATCCATCAAAACTAGAATGGCTAAATGCTCACTACATAAAAACTTTACCATTTGAAAGATTAGCTGATGATATGCTATATTTTGGATTAGATTTTAGGGCAATAAATAAAGGCCAAATGCTACTAGATCTATTAAGAGAGCGTTCAAAAACTCTCTTAGAACTAAAAGCTTCGGCTCTTGCTATCATCAATCAACCAACAAATTATGACCAAAATGCTGTGAAAAAATTTATAAATGATGATAATAAGCTACTTTTAAGCGAATTTGCCAACTCTCTTGGTAATGCCAATATGGATGCTAAGGCAGTTGAGGAGATGACAAATGAATTTCTAACTCAAAAAGGCAAAAAGCTAAAAGATCTAGCCCAACCAATTAGAATAGCAATCACAGGTAGTGCGGTAAGCCCAAGTATCTTTGAAGTTATAGAATTTATCGGTCTTGATGAGTTAAAATCAAGAATCCAAAACTTCCTAAAATCTTTATAAAACTTAGCTAGAGCTTAAGGCTCTGGCTTTTATTTTATTAAGTATAGCTTAAATTTACCATTTAATTTACAAAAAGTAACACATAAATAATAAATTTTATCTATTATTTAAATATTTACCTATAATGAAATAAATTTAAGTTATAATTCTATATTATTTTAAAATTTAAAGTTAAATTTAAGGAAAGAATATGAGTTTAAAACAAAAAGCTCTTGATTATCACATAGATGGCAAGATAGAAATCAATGTCAAAAAACCTTGTGTGAGTGCTGAAGATTTAAGTTTAGCATATAGCCCAGGAGTTGCTGAACCTTGTATGGAGATAAGTGCAAACAACGAATTAGCCTACAAATACACAAACAAAGGCAATCTAGTAGCCGTAATCACAGATAGCACGGCGGTTTTAGGCCTTGGTGATATCGGCGCTATCGCTGGAAAACCTGTTATGGAGGGCAAATCTGTTTTATTTAAAAAATTTGCCAATGTAGATGCCTTTGATATCGAACTTGATGAGAAAGACCCAGATAAGATAGTTGAAATTTGTAAAGCTCTAGCCCCAACTTTTGGTGGTATAAACTTAGAAGATATCGCCGCACCAAAATGCTTTTATATAGAGAAAAAACTTCAAGAAAGCGTAAATATCCCTGTAATGCACGATGATCAGCACGGCACAGCTATCATCACAACAGCGGGATTATTAAATGCTTTAGAGATAAATGGTAAGGATATTAGCAAAATTAAAGTTGTAGTAAGCGGTAGCGGAGCAGCCGGAATAGCATGTGCGAAAATGTATCAAAGTGTCGGGGTTAAAAATATAATTATGTGCGATAGCAAGGGCGTTATCCACTCAAAAAGAGATGATTTGACCGAGCAAAAAATGGAATTTGCCATAGATACAGATGATAGAACTTTGGGCGATGCTTTAAGAGGTGCTGATATGTTTTTAGGCCTTTCTAAAGCTAAACTTCTAACGCCTGATATGGTAAAAAGCATGGCAAATAATCCTATAATCTTCGCTCTAGCCAATCCAGAGCCAGAGATCAGACCAGAGATCGCTCATGAGATTAGAGATGATATCATCATCGGTACAGGCAGAAGCGACTATCCAAATCAGGTAAATAATGTCTTAGGATTTCCATTTATATTTCGTGGTGCGCTCGATGTAAGAGCGACAAAAATCACTGAAAATATGAAAATTGCCGCCGCACAAGCTCTAGCAAAATTAGCTAAAGAGAGCGTTCCTAGCGAGGTTTGCAAAGCTTATGGCGTAGATGAGATTAAATTTGGTAAAGATTATATAATCCCAAAACCATTTGACCCTAGAGTTTTATTTACAGTTGCGCCAGCCGTGGCAAAAGCTGCTGTAGAAGATGGAGTGGCACTGGTAAAAGAGTTTGATGAGAGTGCTTATGTACAAAGGCTAAAAAATTTATTTTAACTTATAAATTTAGTGATAACTGCTTATACTCATGCAGTTATCACTATCAAAATCAAATTTCATTAATATTTTATATAAATTTTTTCTTAATTCAAATTTATTTAATACTAAATTTAAATTTCATAACAAATTAAATCTTTTTATCCCCCTTATAATATCCAAAAATCTCGCTTGAGCCATCCTTTTTCATCAAAATTACAGGATATTTCTCCTCTATTCCTTGCTCCATTCCAGGGCTTCCCATAGGCATACCAGGGGCCGAAATTCCTATCACGCCATTAGGCTTATTTTCTAATAACCAATCCACAGCGCTACTAGGCACATGCCCTTCAATAGCGTAACCATCAATAACCCCTGTGTGACAGCTTTGATACTCATCTTTGATATTTAATTTTTCTTTAATTTTTATAAAATCATCACTAACATGAGAGCTGATTTTATAGCCATTTTTCTCCATATAACTTTCCCAAAGCCCACAACAACCACATGATGGCAACTTATAAACATGGATTAATCTCTCTTGAGCAAATAAAGGTAGCGCCAAAGCAAAAGCAAAAATATACTTTTTCATCTTTTTCCTTTTAGATTTTTTATCTTTGTAATAATACTTTTTTATAATAAACAGATACTAAAGCTATTTTAAACCCAAATTCTAAGCGGTTTTGGGTAAAATTTATCCTTATCATCTATTAAATTTATATCATTTTGATTATTTGACATAAATCTAGTATAAATTTGATCTATGATTATGGTTTTACCATCTTTTGTTTGGAGTGCGAATTTGTTATTTGATAACTTTTTGATTATCTCCACGCCTAGATCTTTTAGGGATTTTATCTCGATTTGCCCTGTGATTTTATCTTGGATTTTAGCTGCGCTCACCACCAAATCTATATCTTGATTTAGCTCTATTTGAGTGGCGAATTTAGCATTTAAATTTAGCTCTACATCAAAAGCCTTACCGCTATCTTTATAAAGCTCATTTACGATTATCTCCCTTCCGCTGTTAAATTTAAGGGTAAATGTGCCATTTTTATTAATTCTTATAGCTGTTAATGCGTCTGTGTCTTTAAGCATATTTGCGGTATTTGCTCTATCTTTTTCAAAGCTATCTTTAACTTTTTGTAGATTTTCTAAGGTGAAGTTAAGTCCGGTCGCAGAGCTAAATTCACGCTCTATAGATAGCATAACGCTAGATTTTACATTTTGATACTTTGCCTTTGCTTCATCATCAAATTCATTTATATAATCATCTCTATTTTTAAGCTCGCTCATATAATCATTATATAAATTCATAAATCTCGTGTATTGTTGATTTTGATAAGAGTTTTTATCGCTATCTCGCCAATAGTATTCTTTGGTTGTTGTATCAAATACATTATTAAAGCCAAAATTTGTAGTATGCGGATAACTCGATAACTCTTCTAATCTATAACTCCCATCAACTCCTTGCTTAGCATAAGCAATCCCAAGCAATCCATTAAAAGCTCCCAAATTTGAATTTATATCTATCCAACCATCTTCATCGGCTAGTTTTGAGAGCTCTTTTATATCATTCTCATTCATACTTTCATATCTTACTTCAGGCTTAAAAATAGAGTATGGATTGTAATCTTTTAGCGATTGTAATGAGTTTTCATAAGCTTCTATTGTTCCATAATTATCTTTTTGAGCTTCAAGTTTTTTCAAGGCATTGCTCTTGCTATCTATGAAATCTTTTAAATTTATACTATCAACTACTTCGCTAAGTTTTTTGATAATCTCATTTCCATCTTTATCATAAGCTCTTATTTTTAATTTATCAAAGTAGGTGTCATTTTTATCTACAAATCCATTTCCATCACTATCAAATCTAAAAAGCTGCGAATTTGAGCTAAAGCTTCCAACTCCTAATCTATCATTATCCCCAGCTAAATCCAAAAATAACTCCGCTTTACCAAATTTAGTATCAATTAAATTTGAGTTTGCGTAGGAATTTAGGTAGTACTCTTGCGGGATTTTGCCATATTGATAATAATTATTATGAAAAAAATATCCACTATCAAATGTTGGATACTCAAAATCCTCTATGGTAATAGTATGTTCTCTTACTTCTGATATACCTCTTATATCTGACGCACCAAATGTTGAATTATAAAAAGTACCACCTAAAATACTCTTTGTTTGTCTAGCGATAAATTCATCTAATGCTTCTTCTTTGGTTTGTGTTGTTGTTCCATATTTTTGGACTATATTTATGTCTCCGTAAGATCCTGCATAATAATCATAATACTCTATTTTTCTACCAAATCTATCAGTGTTTTCATCTTGTTTTATTTGCTCTGTTTGAGCGAAATTTAGCTCTATTTTTGGCAATTTTTGATTAATTTGAATTTGAAATGTATTTGATGATAGCAAGCTAATATTCATTTTAAACCTTTCTTGCGTTGAGCTTTAGGCGAATTAATCGCCCAAAGTTAATTAATATGCCTTAATATCGGCAACTATAAGTTTGTCATTATTAAAATAAAAGATAAAATTATCTGCTGAAAAAAGAGCAGAAACTAAAAAAATAGTTGCTAAAGCAAACTTTTTCATAAAATCTCTTTTTATTTGAAATATAATCCATAAATCGGCAATAAGAAAAATAGCTTAATATATTTTGATTTATTTTAGATATAATTCCCTACGCTAACACTCAAAAATTAAGCAAATTTGGGGTATAATCCATATATTTAATCCAAATTTTAAGCCATAAAGGCTACAAATCTCAGCCCTTAAAGACGCTGAAGATAACACACTAATAAAGGGTTTAAATATGCTATTTGGCAAGATTGATTATCTAAATTTGCTTCCATTTCATGTATTTTTAAAGCGCTACCCACTAAGCAATCAAACTAAAAAATCTATTGAATTCAAAAAAGGCACCCCAGCAAAATTATGCGAAGATCTAAGCAAAAGGCGAATCGATGCCGCCATTATCTCAAGCATAGAGAGCAGAAATCCAAAATACACAAAACTAAATTTAGGAATATGCGCCAAAGGTGCGGTAAAATCTGTCTTAGTGCGTAAAAATAGCCCCAAAAAACTAGACCCCGCATCTAAAAGTTCAAATATGCTTGGTAAAATTTTGTCGCTTAATGGAGAGATAATAATAGGAGATGAAGCATTAAGACAATATATAAAAGATGGCGGGGATAAATTTTATGATATGGGTGAAATTTGGTATCAAAAAACGGGGTTACCTTTTGTTTTTGGACTATTTTGCTGTAATAAAAATCAAAATTTGTATAAAAAAATTATTAATCAATTCTTAAAGCAAAAAATAAAGATACCAAAATACATACTCAATGAATATTCAAAAAGTAGAAATATATCACCAAGCCTGATTTTATGGTATCTAGAGCACATTAGTTATAGTGTGAATACCAAAGAAAAAAGAGCTTTAAAAAAATTTATCTCTCTAGCAAAAAAGCATAATTTTTACCCATAAAGTGGGTAAATTTGTAACAATATAACCAAAAATTATCCCAAATTTTTCTATATTCAGATTAAATTTAAGAAAAATTAAATATAATCCAACTACAAACATTTTCACAATAGGAGTTACAATGTCAGTACATGAGTATATCAACCAAACACTTGAAAATATCAAAAAGTCAAGTCCAGGTCAAACAACATTTTTACAAGCCGCTACAGAGGTTTTACATACTTTAGAACCACTTTTAGAAAAAGAGAAAAAGTATCTAGATCACAAAATCATAGATCGTATTGTAATGCCTGAAAGAACTACGATGTTTAGAGTAACCTATATGAATGACAAAAACGAACCTTGCTCACACTTCGGATATCGTGTAGAATTTAACTCTGCTCTTGGACCATATAAAGGTGGTTTGAGATTTCACCCATCAGTATGCCTTGATATCATCAAATTTTTAGGCTTTGAGCAAATCTTTAAAAACTCACTCACAGGCCTTAATATGGGCGGCGGTAAAGGCGGCGCAAATTTCGATCCTAAAGGCAAAAGCGATGGCGAGATTATGAGATTTTGTCAAGCTTTCATGAATGAATTATACAAATTAATCGGCGATGTAAAAGATGTCCCAGCTGGCGATATCGGCGTTGGTGGTCGTGAAATTGGCTATATGTTTGGTCAATATAAAAAACTAACAAATCGCTTTGATGGTGCTTTGACTGGTAAAGGACTAGACTGGGGTGGTAGCTTGGTAAGGGTAGAAGCTACTGGTTATGGCTCAGTATATTTCGCTCAAGAGATGCTTAAAAAACAAAATAGCAGCCTAGAAGGCAAAAAATGCTCAATAAGCGGTGCTGGCAATGTGGCTATATACACAGCTCAAAAACTATATCAACTTGGCGCACTTCCTATAACAGTTAGTGATTCAACTGGATTTATCTATGATAGTGAAGGTATCGATGTAGAGCTATTAAAACGCATTAAAGAGGTTGAGAGAAAAGGCCTTAGCGAATATGCAGCGGCTAAACCTAGTGCGAAATTCACTCCTGTTAGCGAGTATAAAGCTGGTACAAATGGAATTTGGAGCGTTCCATGTGATGCTGCATTCCCAAGTGCTACACAAAATGAGCTAAATTTAGAAGATATCAAAACTCTTTATAATAATGGTTGTAGATTAGTTTGTGAAGGTGCAAATATGCCTAGCACACTTGAGGCTATTGACTTTATGCTTAGCAAAAAAGATTTCTTATTTGGCCCTGCTAAGGCTGCAAATGCTGGTGGCGTGGCAACTAGTGGATTAGAAATGGCACAAAACGCAAGTATGCAAAAATGGACTTTCGATGAAGTAGATAGCAAACTTCACCGCATTATGACAAATATCTTTGAAGCTAGTTATGAAACTTCTGTTGAATTTGGCGTACCGGGCAACCTTGTTCTAGGCGCAAATATCGCAGGATTTAGAAAAGTCGCTGATGCGATGATCGATCAAGGATATGTATAACAACTCTAGCCGACAA
The DNA here is from genome assembly GCF_002139545.1 of Campylobacter sp. P0103. Lineage (NCBI taxonomy): Bacteria > Pseudomonadati > Campylobacterota > Epsilonproteobacteria > Campylobacterales > Campylobacteraceae > Campylobacter > Campylobacter sp. P0103. Next base: position 58,075 of record NZ_MJKG01000002.1, read on the forward strand.
TGCGTCGGCTGAGCCATTATGGTGTTTAAAATTAAAAATCAAATAACCGAAGAAATTCAATCATCTAAAATCTAAACTTAAATAACAAAATTTTTATTAATCTAAAAATCACTTAATCTAAAAAAATTGATTTGAATTTAATAATCTAAAAATTTATTAACCAAATTTTGGTTAATCTAAATTTGCTTAGTCTAAAAAAATTAAATAGTCTAAATCTAAAAATTTAAACAATCACTCCACTACTCTTCTAGCAATCGTAGGGCTAAGCTTAACTAAAATATCATAATTAATAGTATCAAAAAACTCCGCCCAAATATCAGCATTATCAAATACGCAGATTCTCTCACCCATATCTATAGAGCTAAAGCTATCCATAGACATCTTGCCTAAAATTGGCTCGCCATTGGCTAAATATAACTCGCCTTTACCATTATAACGAAGCAACCCATCTCCATAGCCAAGGTCATATGTAGCAATATTCATATCATATTTAGCCGTAAATACGCCACCATAGCCCACGCTTTGACCAGCTTTTAATACTCTAGAGCTTACACGATTTGCATATAGCTTTAAAACTTTTTTTAATCCTAAGCTCTCATCAAATCCAGAATATCCAAATTGTGCCATACCAGCACGAACATACTCATCGCCTACATCGCTAGCTCTTTCTATTGCTGCGGAGTTATGAGAATGAAATATAAGCTCTTTATTAAATAGCTCTCTTATCATAATTTTAGCTAGCTCAAAATTATCTTTTTGCACGAAGTAATCTGCCCCATGCTCATCACTGGCTCTAAAGTGAGTAAAAGCACCTTTTAGATCTAAATTTCGTCTTTTAATAATCTCTATAGCGCTTTTAATCTGACTTACATCTATACCATTTCTATGCATTAAAGTATCAATAGCAAGATGAATTTGAGTACCAGGCCTAATAATCTCTAAAGCCCTAATATCATTAATAGCATAAATAAACTCACTACTTTCATTTCCAGTTGGCAGATGAGAAAGCACTATAATACTCTTAAATAATCCAGCTAGTTCTCTAGCTTCTATCTCGCTTTTTACGCAGGTTATCTCTATACCAAACTCTTTTGCAATTTTCCCCATTAAAAGCGCCCCATGCCCATAAGCATTATCTTTTAATACAGAAATTATTCGTTTTTTAGAGCCTACTTTTTTAGCAATTTGAGTAAGATTATGCTCATAAGCACTCTTAGAGAGTAAGATCTCAGACATTAAAGCTCAAATCAAATTTTTTATAAATATGTGGCAACATCTTTCTTACTGCATAATCATATGCGTAAAACTCTTTATATAGTGCTTTTAGACTTGGTTCATTACAAGCATCAAAGTCAAAAGCCGTGCTATTGCCCTTTTTAGGCACACTCGCATCCAAAACTTCAAAAAATCTACCCCTTGCAGCTAAAAACTCTTCTATTTGCTTTTTAACTAACTCTTTATCATCGCTCATTTTTTACTCCTCTATTAATATTTTCATCTTATTATTTTCTACAGCCACATATAGCACCTTTTGCCCATCAAAATTATATGTATCAGCTCTATATCTCTCATCAAAGCTCACACGATAAATATTTTTACTATCAGTACTAGGATATGGTACGATTGTAAAGTTTTTAAATTCAATTATCTTGCTTTCATTCTTACTAAATACTCTTTTTTTCATCGCCGAGAATTCGCTTAATTTCATTCCATCAAAACGGCGAAAATCACTACTATAAAAGCTTAAATATCTATCCAAATCGCTTATCGTCCAAGCATTTTTCCACGCAAAAAGTCCAGCAAAAATCACTGCAATATCTGAAGTTAAAGCTTGCGGATAGCCTTTTTCACTAATTATTACAATGGATTTATTATTTTTTACGACATCTTCAAAGGCTATTAACAGATCATTTTTCATCGCCACACAACCTCTAGTTTCTACTTCATTTTCTCTTACATCGCCCTCCATCGGATAGCCGTGAATCCAAATCCCGCTACCGGTTCTACTACGCATCTTATCGTATAAATTTGGATATGAAAGACTAAAGGCAACTGGCCCATAATATGTTGTTGGCGGGGTAAATCTGCGAGTAATCTCATATGCGCCTACAGGTGTTTTTAGATCACCCTCGGCTAGTTTTTCGCCCATTAATCCAGTGATTATCTCATTGCTTTTTAGCACCTTAATATTACCATTTTCATATCTATTTATTGAAATTTGCTTTGCAGTTTTATCCACTGCAATAATAAGTCTATCGCTATTACTATAGTAGCCGTATGTCAAGTTCATATCTTTTAAATTATTATTCCAGTATTCTGGATTTTGAAGATTTTTTTCTATCTTTTTTTGCACTGCTGTGATACCACCTTGAAGGTATAAGTCTTCTAATTCACCAGCAATCATACAAGCTGAAATTAGTAGCAAAATAAGCGTTTTCACTCTGTTTTTCCTTGAATTTTATAAATTTTTAAATTCCAAAATTATATCAAAATCGGTTGAAAATTAATTTAAATTCCTGTATAATTTGGCCTATTTAAATTTTTATATAAGGATATTGTAATGTTCAAATATTTCTCTTTAGCAGCTATAACTATGCTTACTTTACAAGCTGAAGTTTTATTAGTTGACCCATATGCCAAAGCAACTCCACCAAATGCTAAAAACAGCGCTGCATTTATGAAAATTCAAAATACAAGCAATAGCGATGTTGAATTAATTTCAGCTAATAGTAATATAAGTAAAGTAACTGAACTTCACACTCACATAGAAGAAAATGGTATGAAAAAAATGATACAAATTCCAAGTATCAAAATCCCAGCTAATTCATCAGTTGAACTAAAACCAGGTGGACTTCATATAATGTTTTTAGGTATTCAAAATCAAATCAATGAAAATAGCAATATAGATTTAAATTTAACCTTTAGCAATGGCAAAACTTATGAACTAAACCAAATTCCGGTTAAAAAAGTAATTCCAGCTAAGATGCATTAATATTAGGAGATAGCAGTGTTTAACAATAAAAATATTTTGATAACTGGTGGAACTGGTAGTTTTGGTAAAAAATATACCAAAATATTGCTAGAAAATTATAAACCAAACAAAATAATAATCTACTCACGAGATGAATTAAAACAATATGAAATGGCACAGGAGTTTTCAAGCTCATCAATGCGATATTTTATCGGTGACGTGCGTGATGAAAATAGACTAAACACTGCTATGAATGGTGTAGATTTTGTCATCCATGCTGCTGCTATGAAGCATGTACCAATCGCAGAATATAATCCAATGGAGTGTATTAAAACCAATATTCATGGCGCTCAAAATGTAATTAATGCTAGTTTAAAAAATAGAGTAGAAAAGGTAATTGCTCTAAGTACTGATAAAGCGTGCAATCCTGTAAATTTATACGGTGCTACTAAACTTGCAAGTGATAAACTCTTTATAGCAGCCAATAATATCGCAGGCACAAGCCCAACTAGATTTAGTGTCGTCAGATATGGTAATGTTGTAGGCTCAAGAGGTTCGGTGGTACCGCTATTTAAGCGCCTAATCGCAAATGGCGCAAAAGAACTACCAATCACAGATGAGAGAATGACTAGATTTTGGATTACACTTGAAGATGGGGTTAAATTTGTTCTTAAAAACTTTGCTAGAATGCAAGGTGGTGAGCTATTTATCCCTAAGATTCCATCTATGAAAATTATTGATTTAGCTGCAACTCTAGCGCCAAATTTACCTATTAAAATCATTGGAATTCGTCCAGGTGAGAAACTTCATGAAATAATGATAAGTGCTGATGATACTATGCACAGCTTGGAATTTGATGATCATTATGTAATTGGGCCATCTATTAAATTTTATGATAAAGAGGCTAATTTTGCTATTAATAGGCTTGGAGAAAAAGGTCGTGCCGTAAGTAGCAATTTTGAATACCGTTCAGATAATAATACTCAGTGGCTCGATAAAGCTTGGTTAGAGACAATGATAAAGAGGATTTAATCACCCTCTTTTACAAAACTCCACTACAAAAAATACCACAGTAGCTACTGCGATAATTGCTGCTCCGCTTGTTAGATCCAAATAGTAGCTAAGTATCAACCCACAAAATATAAATATAGCTGATAAAATCGCAGATAAAACCATCATTATGGCCAAATTTGGACTAAATTTCTCAGCAATATATGGTGGAATACTAAGCAAAGCAATTACTAAAATAAGCCCTACAACTCTAATAGTGCTAACCACACAAAGAGCAATAAGAGCGCTCATTAAATAATATAAAAAGCTAACATTTACACCTCGAAGCTTAGCAAACTCACTATCAAAGCAAAAAGCACAAATTTGAGTGTAAAAAAGCAAAGCAAAAGCTATAAAAATAGCATCCAAAATACCCATAAATATCAAATCTTCTGTGCTTACAGCCAAAATAGAACCAAATAGATAGCTCATCAAATCAGCATTATATCCAGGGCTAAGATCAACAAAAATAATCCCAACAGCCATTCCAAACGCCCAGATAGCACCAATTACGCTATCTATTCGATCACGATTTTGTCCACTAATAAATGCGATAAGTAGCCCAATTGCTACTGCAAACCCAGCCGCTCCAAGAAGTGGAGATGCGCCTAAAAAAAAGGCTATTCCAATCCCGCCATACGCCCCATGTGCAACACCACCAGCGATAAAAGTCATCTTATTTATCACAATAAGTGAACCAATCACACCGCACGCTATACTAACTAAAATCCCAGCAATTAAAGCATTTTGCATAAAGCTAAAGTTTAAAATCTCCACTACTACTCCTTATGTGAAGCACAACCACAACTATTAAGCGCTAGTTCAACATCGCAAAAATGTGTATGATCCTTACTAAGATGATTTATAAACTCTCTATTATCCAAATTTGAAATATCATGAAGCACTACGCTACCATTATTTACATAGGCGACTTTAGTAGCAAAATTCATAGCCATATTTATATCATGACTTATGGCAATTACTCCTACATTTGATTGGTTTATCTCTTTTAATACAGAATAAATTTGAGCTTGACCTTGCGTATCAATACTTGCTGTTGGCTCATCTAGCATTAAGATCCTAGCCCCGCTTACTAATGCCCTAGCAATATAAACCCTTTGTCTTTGACCGCCACTAAGTGCGCCAATTCCCCTGGTGCTAAAATCTTGCATACCTACCATCTTAAGAGCTTGCATAGCCATATTTTTATCTGCTTTTGAGTAGAACTTAAATAGCCCGCTACGCAGTCTTCCCATCAGTACAACCTCTAAAACACTCATTGGAAAGGTTTTATTAACTGGAATATACTGCGGAACATAGCCAATTAGTTCTTTTGCTAATTTTGGCGGCTTAGAATCTATACTAATTTTACCAGATTGTGGCTCTAATATTCCAAGCATTAGCTTTAAAAGTGTACTTTTGCCTCCGCCATTTGGTCCAATAATTGCTAAAAAATCTCTACTATGGTAGCTAAAATTTAAATTTTTAAAAATATTACCATCATCATAGCCAAAGCTTAAATTTGTAATCTCAATATTCATAGCGAACTTTTAAAAATATCAGCAATTGTATACATATTTTCAAGCCAATTTTTTGATAAATGATTGATTTCTATTAACTTTGCGCCAGTTTGTTCTGCGATTAATTTAGCTGATTTTTGACTAAACTCAGGCGAGATGAAAATCACCTTGATATTTTCACTCTTTGCCATTTTAATAAGCTTTGCAAGGGCAGCAGGCTTTGGCTCTTTGCCACCTGATTCTATAGCGATTTGAGTTAGATTATAACGCTTAGCAAAATATCCCCAAGATGGATGAAAAACCATAAATTTTCTATTTTTTAAATCTTTTAAACTATCTTTTATATAACTATCTAATTTATCAATTTCTTGATTAAATTTATCCAAATTTTGGCTATAAATTTGAGAATTTTGCGGATACTCATCGCTTAATGCTTGGGCTATTATCTTGGCTTGCTCTTTTACCATTATAGGATCTAGCCATATGTGAGTATCAAATTCATGCTCATGTTCTTCATGTTTATGATCGCCATGTTCGTGGTGATCATCATGAGTGATTTTATCATATTTTGGTGTTTTGCCTTGAGTTTTTATAACTTTTAAATTTGGAAATGTCTTGCTAAATTTAGGCAACCAAACATCCTCATATTCTATTCCAACTGCAAAGAAAAGATCACTATTTTCAAGCTTTTTCATATCGCTAGCTCGAGGCTCAAACGAGTGCGGATCGGCAAATTCTTGAACAATCGTATTAATCTCAACACTACTAGCACCAATTTGCTCAACAAAAAACGCCGTTGGCAAAATACTTGCACTCACTACCGGCTTAGCCCAAATCACTCCAACCAAAAATGCCAAAATCAAGCTAAATCTAACCATATTTTCTCCATAAAATTAAGTGTAAAATTATATCTGATTTGACTTAAATTTATTTAAAGCAAAAATTGATAAAATTTAGCAAACAATCCTAAGGTAGTTATATGCGTGAAATTTGGAATAAAAAGTCCAAAACATATCCTAAATTTAGCCCCATTATGCGTCCATTTGAGGCGGAATTTTTCGCTTTTTTAGATGAGTGCGGAGTTAGCTTTGCTGATAAAAGCGTAATTGATATAGGTGCTGGAACTGGTGTATATAGCTTACATTTAGCCAAAATGAGCAAGAGCGTTTTAGCCTTAGATATCAGTGATTCTATGCTTGAGATTTTAAGCTTAAGCGCCAAAGAACACAATATAACCAACATACAAACCACAAATAACCAAATACACGATATCAAAAATCGTAAATTTGATATAGCATTTTTGACTATGTCGCCCGCACTTAGGAGCGATGATGATTTTGAGATATTTTATAACCTTGCTAATACGCATATATATATGAATTGGCTCAAACCTAGAAAATCAAATTTATTAGAGCTTTTTAAAAGTAATTCTAATAGACCCGATATGTCAGCACCTATAGCTAGGCTTGAAGAGTTTCTAAAAACCAAAAATATCAAATTCAAATCCAAAATTATAAATGAGAATAGAATTGCCACAAGAAGTTTAGATGAGATGGTGGAGAATTTGGCCTGGCATTTAGAGATTAGCGGCCAAAACTACACAAAAGATGAGATAAAAAACAAGATAATAAACCTAGCAAAAGGCGATGAGATCAGTGAGAGCATCGCCACTTGCGTGAAAGTTATGATATTTTGAAAGCAAATATTTTAAAAACTAATATTATAAGAATTGTATTGATATTTTTTGTCTTGGTATGCCTTTATTTTATCATATCAACTGGGCAAATTTTATTAAAAACAGATGAGCGATTATATGATTTTGCTGAATTAAAGCGCTTAAATGAGGAATTGTATCTGCAAATTGACCTCCAAAATATCCATACGACAATTGAAAATACCGAAAATTGTATTAATAAAATCAACGCTTTAATGGATAAAATCAGTTCAAATTTTATTATTACAAAACTATTTTATAATGTTGAACATGTTGAACTTTTAGACACATTAAAAAGCAGATTAAAAACTAGAAATGATATCATTAGAAATTATTATATAATCCGTCAAGATATCTCTAAAAGTCTATTTGAGCTAAACAAAGAACTACCAAATACTATAGATTTTAAACAAATGGCACAAGCTTATGCTTTGTTAATCAACTCAAGATTTATATCTGATTTTAATAGAGATGAGTTTGATAGGTATCTAACCAAGCTAATTAACGAGCCAAGGGAGCAGTTTGATTATGAATTTTTAATCAAAATTCAGCATGTAAATGATAACTTAATCACTATTCCAAACCTTAAAATCCAAAACAAAGCACTAAAAATTGAAAGCAAAATTGACCAACTCCTAAATCACTCAATAGAGCATTTTAACTCTGCTTTATATGCGCTTATTACATGTTCAGTATTTTTACTAATTGTAGCATTTCTAGCTTTGACTAAAAATGGGATTTTAAGCAATCAAAATCGCAGTAATAAAGCTAAGCTAAAGCAGCTTGCCTATCTTATTGATAGCAACCCAAATCAAATAATAATCTTAGACAAATTTGGAAGAATATCAAGTGTAAATAATTCATTTATAAATTCAAGCAGTTTTAGCCAAGAAGATATTATAAATCAAGAGCTAAGTGCATTAAATATGAATATGCAAGGAACTGATATATTTGATGAAATTTGCCAAAGCAAAGATGTTAAAACATATAACGAATTTGTGAGCAAATCAAAAGATGGAATTCTTATCTACGAAAATATAGTTGCGATACCAATGTTAGATGAATTTAACGATATTAGTGGAGCTATAATCCTAAAACGTGATATCACAAAAGAGAGATTAACTAGTAAGGAATTAAACTTTAAAAACGCTCAACTACAAGAGAGTTCAAATATTGATAATCTCACAGGATTAAGAAATTTAACCTCACTTAATGATGCTATCAAAGCCAACCAAAATGGCACACTAATTTATCTAATGATTACAGATTTTGTAAATTTAAGATTTTTTTACCGCTCGGATTTAATTGATTTAATATTTGTAGCAATTGCTAACTCTATCAAACTAGCTATTAGCACTTATAAAATCGACGCTATGGCATATAGAATGCAACTTGATGAGTTTTGTATCTGGTATAAAGGCGATAATATCAAAAAAGATATAAAATATCTTTTAGAATATTTCAAATCCAAAAATATCACCATTCAGACTGAGGGCGGATTTGAGATTTTACCAAATATTTCTATTACCATTGGTATTAGCTCAAATGAAGATAAGCCAAATTTAAATAGACTAACTCAAGCTATTTTAGCTGCTCAAGATGCTAAGGATAAAGATTTAAGTTTTAGCTTTTATAATCACGATAACCCAATAGAGAAAAACTATCAAAAAAACGCCACCATTACACGACTAATTCAATACGCCTTAAATGAAAATAGAGTAATTGTCGAGTGTCAAGGAATATTTGATATTAGAGAAAATAAACCAAAAATTAGCTCATATGAGATTTTAATTCGTATTTTAGATCAACAAAATCAAATTCACTATCCAAATGAGTTTTTAAGTGTGGCCAAGCTAACATCGTTATATCTAGCACTTACCAAGCAAGTTATCAATCGTGCTTTTGAACTTTTAGAGAGATTTGGGGATAAAAAGAGATTTTCTATCAACCTCTCAAGTGTAGATATGATGAATGAACCAGTTAAAAATTTATTTATTCAAAAGCTAGATAGCTGTTCTAATCCACAAAATCTTACCATTGAGATTTTAGAGAGTGAAGGGGTTGATGATTATGATGCTATAAACCCAATTATTCAAGAGATTAAAAATTATGGCTGTAGGCTTAGTCTTGATGACTTTGGTAGTGGGTATTCTAACTACTATAGAATGCTTGAATTAAATATAGATTATATCAAAATAGATGGTTCTATCATATCTAAACTACCATTTGATAAGAATGCTCAAAGCGTGGTAATGACGATTGTAGATTTTGCTAAGCGTCAAGGATATGAAACCGTGGCTGAGTTTGTCTCTACTCCACAAATTTTAGAGATTGTCAAAAATCTAGGCATAGACTATGCACAAGGCTATCTATTAGCTAGGCCGGTATTGCCAAATAATATAGAATAATAGGAGTAAATTTGCATCACAATATAATAAACGGCGCAGTTAAATTCATGGAAGAAAACTTCATAGAGCACAAAGAGCTATTTGAACATCTAAGCAAAAAACAAGCGCCACACACGCTATTTATCGGTTGTTCTGATTCTAGAGTTGTCCCAAATTTGATTACCAATACCTTGCCAGGTGAGCTATTTGTCGTGCGAAATATCGCAAATATAGTCCCGCATTATAGATTAGTAGATGAATTTTTAGCTACAACGGCTGCTATTGAGTATGCGATACATACTCTAGGGATTAAAAATATCATAGTTTGCGGACATAGCAACTGCGGTGGCTGTGAGGCACTATATCAAAGCGATGATAAGCTAGCCAATACACCAATTGTCAAAAAGTGGCTTATGATAATTGAAAATATCAAAACTGAAGTTTTAAAAGACAAGAATATAACACCAGCCAAAAGAGCTTGGGTAACTGAAAGGCTAAATATCATTAACTCACTTCAAAATATCATGACCTTCCCAGGCGTGATAGACAAGCTCAAAGCCAAAGAGCTAAGACTCTATGGTTGGCACTACATTATAGAAACAGGAGAATTATACAACTATGATGACACTACAAAAAGCTTTAAATTATTAGAAAAGAGCATCAACTATGAAGAAATTTACTCTCAAATTTTTACTGATTTTTAATCTATTTTGTAATATCTTATTATCAAATGAGCTAATTAGCGTAAGTGATAAAATCATATCGCTAAATTCTCAATTAACCATAATAAAAGAGCAAAATGCTAGCATTAATGATGAGATATCCATTCTACAAAAAGAAAAAGATAGCCTTATCAAGAGCCTACCAGCACTCATAACTAGCAGTAGTGACTTCAATCAAACACAGATAAACTCATACATAAAAGTACTAAATAAAGAGCTTGCAAAATATAAGCCTAGCTCTAATCACTATATCAAAACTCAAATAAATTTAGCATCTATAAATTTAGACAAAATTTACTACCTAACTCTATCTCAAATTTCAATAGCCTTCAAAGACTACGACCAAACCCCAGATGAAGCCTTGATAGATGCTATAACTCAAATTCAAATCTCAAACTACCAAGAGATAAAAGCCCTAAGCCAAGACCAAACTCAAATTTATAAAGATGATATAGACGCCTTAGAGCTAAAAAGGCAAACTTATAGCGAAATTCTCAACTATTTAAAGGATAATTCTGAACTATTTGATAGTAATTTTGTGTTAACTAGTCTAAATTTACAAAGCATAATTGACAAGATAAACTCATCTCTAAACCTCAACTCAAATTCCATAAATATTGGCAAAATAGCGATTATAATCTTAGTTTGTATATTTTTTATCTTAATACCAAGACTAACCTCACTTTTGCTTTATAGGATATTTATCACCATCTTATCACGCCATCAAAATACGCAAAATCAATTTAAAGAGCAGTTTGTAGCCGCTATAAGGCTACCGGTATTTACATTTTTTATTGTTTATGCTTTGAATTTGTCTTTGATAATTGCCTATTATCCCTCCACCATAAATATAGAGATGAAAAACTACTTCGATATCGCTTATAGCGTGGTTATAGCGTGGTTTGTGATAGGTGCCCTTGATGGATATGGCATAATGCTATTATCCAAAATTGCTCAAAAATCAGGCCGAAAAGAGGTGATAAATCTCATAATTAAAGTGCTATATTTCATCGTTATTCTCATTACAATTTTGATAATTTTAAGCAAAATTGGCTTTGATATCAGCACCATTATCGCCTCCCTTGGTATCGGTGGATTAGCCGTAGCATTAGCAACAAAGGATATTATAGCCAACTTTTTTGCCTCGATTTTACTGCTTTTTGATAGCTCATTTAGTCAAGGCGATTGGATAGTTTGTGCTGGGATAGAAGGCACTGTAGTAGAAGTCGGACTTAGAAAAACCACTATTAGGACTTTTGATAATGCCTTGGTATTTGTACCAAATTCAAAAATCATGAGCGAAAGTATCAAAAACTGGAATCGCCGCAAAGTCGGTCGTCAAATCAAAATGCAAGTCGGCCTAAGCTACACTACAAGCAAAGAGAGTATCCAAAACTGCATAAATGATATAAAACAGATGCTTTTAAATCACCCTGGCATCGCTAAAAGCGGTATAGATAGTGCCCTAAATAGCAATGACGCACGGATAAAATATCGCCAAAGTATGGTTTCAGTCGATGACCTAGATGGATATAAGAGCAATCTTTTTGTGGTGCTTGATGAGTTTGGCGATAACTCTATAAATATCTTGATATATTGCTTTAGCAAAAGCGTGATTTGGGGCGAGTATTTAGCTACCAAAGAGGATGTAATGCTAAAAATAATGGAGATAGTAGAGCGATATGATGATGCGAGTTTCGCTTTCCCTAGCAGAAGTCTATATATAGAATCCATCCCAAAAATTCAAATTTATAAAGGAGAAAATGATGACAAACAGATTTGATGATGATCTAGATGAAGATCTACAAGATTATGAAGATGAGGAATTTTCTTATAAAAATTCTCGTAGTTACAACTATGATGAAAACGACTATTCATATGATAATGAAGACGAAGAAGATAGCTATGATATGGAGTAAATATAGTTAAATTTGTTAGTTCTAACTGCTGCTTTTATCTCTTGCAATATTAGTAAAACTTATTTTCTTTAGTGGCAATTTGTTATCACTAAAGAAAATAATAAAACTATTTTATCAATTTTGAAATAGCCTTAAAGCTTGGATGGCTAGCACTTTGAAGTAACTCAAATGCCACCATTTCAAGTGGTTTTACACTTATATTTTTTAAATTTGCATATGCAAGGGATTTATTTTTTGGATCTCTAGAACTAATACACTCATCAATTAGCGTAACATTATGGCCATTTTTTATTAAATCCAAAGCTGTTTGATATACACAAATATGTGCTTCAATGCCAATTATATAGATATTATTTATCATTGTTAATTGATCTTTTATAGCATTATAAGCGCTAAATTCCATCTTTTGAAATTTTTCATCTATAAAACAATCTAAACTATCTATAGTATTTCCAAGTCCTTTTGGATATTGCTCAGTTGCAATGATTTTTATTCCAAGCTCTTTAGCAATTTGTAAAAACTTTAACGAATTTGCTACTAACTCTTCTGCGTTACTCATCGCTGGAGTTAATCTCTCTTGAATATCTATAACTAAAACTAAACTCATAAAATTCTCCTACAAATCAATATCAATCCCAACTGGAGCGTGATCACTACCCTCGATATCACTTAATATAAAAGCATCTTTTAATCTATCTTTTAACCCTTGCGAGACAAAAAAATAATCAATCCTCCAGCCGACATTTTTAGCACGTGCATTAAATTTATAACTCCACCACGAATACGCACCCTCTATATCGCCACGAATATATCTAAAAGTATCGATAAAGCCAGCCTCGATCACCCTATCAATCCACGCTCTCTCAACTGGTAAAAATCCGCTAGTTTTAGAATTTGCCTTTGGGTTTTTAAGGTCTATTTCACGATGAGCAGTATTTACATCACCGCAAAATATCACCCCCTTACCCTCACTAACCAAACTCTTGATATAAGCTAGAAATTTATCATAAAAATCCATCTTATACCCTAGTCTCTCATCACCTTGCTGACCATTTGGGAAATATATATTAAAAAGATGGATATTATCAAATATATGCTCCAAAACTCTACCCTCATCATCATCAAAAAACTGCGATTTTAGATTTTGTGTTTTTAAATTTGATAAGCTCATCACACCCGAATACCCCGCTCTTTTAGCTGAATTTACAGATATATTCTCAAATCCTAGATTATAAATTTCGGCTGGTATCTTATCCTCGCTTGCCTTTATCTCCTGTAAAGCCAAAAAATCTGGCCTATACTCACCAAGCCACGAAAATCCATCTTTATTTACAACAGCCCTAAGCCCATTGACATTCCACGAAATCAATCTCAAATTTAATCCTTTTTTAATCTCATTATAATTCAAATTTTAAAATATTTTTTAAAATTTACAATCATTAACCATATTTTTATCATTAAATTACTAATTAACTATATAATCTATCTTTTTTAATTTAATTCAAAGGAAATTATATTGAGCTCAAACAAATTTATTCTATATTTTGCCCTATTTATCACAGCATTAAATTATAAATTTTTTGCCTTTGGGTTTGAAAATTTAAATTTCTCTGAAAATATCTCTACTTTATTGACCTTACCGATACTATTTTACTCGTTAATAGTATTTGTATTTGGCTTAATATTTTTGCCCTATATCACAAAGGCTTTAGCAATATTTGTAACCATCATTGGCGTTGTTGGGGCCTATTTTATGAATGCCTACTCGGTAATCATCGATAGCGAAATGATAAGAAACGCCCTTCAAACAGACGCCAAAGAGGTTCAAGATCTATTAAATTTAAATATGATATTTTGGATATTTTTAGCTATTATAGCTATATTTTTGATAATAAAAGTCAAAATAACCAAAACCAATATCTCAACAGCCTTAAAAAATCGCACTATACTCATAATCTCTTCATTAGTGGTTTTTGGCTCTCTTTTTGGTATTTTAAGCAAAGATTATATCCCATTTTTTAGAAATTACAATCAAATAAGATTTTACACAACCCCATTTTATTCACTATACTCAAGCTACAAATATATAAAATCCCTATCACCAAAGGCCGAATTTACTCCTATTGGCCTTGATGCTAAACAGACAAAAGAGACAAAAAAGCTATTTGTCTTTATAGCTGGTGAGACTGCTAGGGCAGCCAACTACTCACTAAATGGATATGATAAATACGATACAAATCCATACTCAAAAGAAAATGGCCTTTTAAGCTTTTCTGAGTTTAGATCATGCGGGACCTCGACTGCTATAAGCTTGCCTTGTATGTTTTCGAATTTAAATAGAGATAATTTCTCCGTTGATATAGCCCAAAATAGCGGAAATTTACTAGATGTCTTAGAGACTGCTGGGATAAAAGTAAGCTGGATAGGCAATAACTCTGGATATTGTAAAGGCGTCTGCGCTCGCTTAAAAGATGCCAAAAATTATGGTGGCGATAGCTATGATGGCGTTATGCTTGAAGAGATACAAAATAGAATTCAAAATGCCAAAGAGAGTAGCTTTATAGTAATCCATCTCCAAGGTAGCCACGGCCCAACATACTTCAAAAGATACCCAAAAGAATTTGCTAAATTCAGCCCGACTTGCGATACCGCTACGCTTAAAAACTGCACCTATGAAGAGATAGTAAATACCTATGATAACACAATTTTATACACAGATTATATAGTCAATCAAATAGTAGATATGCTAGAACAAAACGATATGCAAACCGGATTATTCTATGTTAGCGACCATGGCGAGAGCCTTGGAGAAAACGGAATTTACCTTCATGGCGCCCCATATTTCTTAGCACCAGATTTTCAAACCAAAGTCCCAGCACTGCTATGGCTAAAAGATCAAAATCAGCTAGAAAGCTTAAAAATATTAAAAGATAATAGCTTTTCACATGATAATATTTTTCACACTATGCTAGGATTTTTTGCTATCCAAACAAGCGAATATAATCCAAACTTAGATATAATGTATAAAAAAGATTAATGGAGATAAATTTGGATAATATAGCTCTATATAAAAGTGTTATTTGTATGATTTTAGGCGATAAAAAATCAGAAATTATAGAGTTTATCATAGATAATTTAGATGATAATAAGAGATTTAAATACACTATAAAAGAGCTATGCGCTACGCTAAATATCAGCAAACCAACGGCCATTGATACCATAAATTTACTAACCCAAAAAAGGGTTATAAAAAAGATCAAAAATGGCTTATACCAACTAAATATCTAAATCAAAAATATGAGATAACAAAATCTTAAATCCGATAATTATAAGGATAACACCACCCAAGATAAGCGCTTTTTTCTCTAGTGCTTCACCTAGATACTTGCCGATATAAACTGCAACAATACAAATAGCAAAACATACTAGCCCTACAACTATTGAGCTAACTGCGATACTACCACCCTCAAAGCTAAGCGCTACACCAACAGCCAATGCGTCTATACTAGTAGCGATCGCCCCAATTATTAAAAGTTTTAAACTCAAATCAATACTACACTCTAGATCCTCTTCTTCTCTAGAATCTTTTATCATCTTAGCGCCCAAAACAAATAATATAAAAAATGCTATATAATGATCAATGGCTTCGACATATTTAATAAATTCAAGCCCTAAAAAGTAACCAATAAGCAACATAAGAGCTTGAAAAAATCCATAAATAAAGGCAATTTTGCTAATTTTAAATAAATTTAATTTTCCACATCTTGCGCCATTGGCTATGCTTAATGCTGCACTATCCATCGATAGTGCCACAGCCAAAAGCAGCAACTCCATCACAAGCCAGCACTCGCTATTGCATTTGCTTGATAATCAGCAATTAATGGATCGATAATCTCATCAAATAGCCCTCCGGCCATAATCGCATCAAGTCTATATAAAGTTAAGTTTATCCTATGGTCGCTAATTCTATTTTGTGGATAGTTATATGTACGAATTCTACCACTTCTATCGCCTGTTCCGACTTGATCTTTTCTCTCTTGACTTTGGGCTGCTAGACGCTCTTTTTCTTGCATCTCATACAATCTAGCTTTTAAAACCTTCATTGCGGCTTCTTTGTTTTTATGCTGACTTTTGCCATCTTGGTTGACTACTACTAGACCAGTTGGTTTATGTGTGATTCTTACAGCCGAGTCAGTAGTATTTACGCTTTGACCACCATGACCGCTACTGCGCATTACATCGATTTTAAGATCATTTTCATTGATAATAATCTCGCTATCTTGCACTTCTGGCATTACTGCTACTGTGATAGCAGATGTATGTACCCTACCTTGTGACTCAGTTTCAGGTACACGCTGAACCCTATGGGTACCGCCTTCAAATTTAAGTCTTGAATATGCACCATCACCTTTTATTAGCAAAATAATCTCTTTAAATCCGCCAGCACTTCCCTCGCTAGAACTAACAATTTCGAATTTATATCCTCTTTGCTCAGTATAGCGCATATATGCATTTGCTAAATCACCAACAAATAGCGCTGCTTCATCTCCGCCAGTACCTGCTCTAAGCTCTAAAAATATATTTTTATCATCGTTTGGATCTTTTGGGATAAGTAGAATTCTAATCTCATTTTCTAATCTCTCAAGCGCTGGCTCAAGCGTTTTAAGCTCATCTTTAGCCAACTCACCTAGCTCTGGATCACCTAATAATTCACGATTCTCTTCGATACTTGATAAGATACTAAGATACCTATCACTAGCTTCTTTTATTGGTTCTAAATTTCGCTGTTCTTTGGAGAGCTCAGTCATACGAAATATATCACTAATGACTGATGGATCGCTTAGCAAGCTCTCAATCTCGCTAAAACGATCTATGAATGGTTGTAATTTTTGTGCGAGCATAAACTAGCTTACGCAGCTAATGTATTTACTAATTTTGCTAAGCGGCTAACTCTTCTAGAAGCGGTTTGTTTTTTCAAAAAGCCTTTGCTTACAAAGCTATGGAAACTTTTATTAACATCTTTTAATGCTGATAATGCTGCTTCTTTATCGTTGTTAGCTACTGCAACTCTTACCGCTTTTGTTAAATTTTTAAGTCTTGTACGGTAGAATCTATTTCTCTCTGTTCTTTTAATGGTTTGTCTTGCTCTTTTTTCAGCAGATTTGTGATTTGCCATAACTTACCTTTTTCATAATTTTAGCTCGGAATTATACCAAAATATTATTAATTAAAACTGAATTTAAGTATCTTTTAATATAGTAAAATAGCCAACTCTAGCACTATTTTTGTTAGTTTAACATTTTTAGCTAAAATACGATTAAATTTACAAATTTATGAGGATGATATGAAGCTATTTGGAACTGATGGAGTAAGAGGATTAGCAGGTAAAAAGCTTGATGCAATGACTGCTATGCGCCTAGCGATGGCTGCTGGAATTTACTTTAGAGCGCACTCTAAAACTAATAAAATTCTAGTAGGAAAAGATACAAGAAAAAGTGGCTATATGATAGAAACTGCTATAGTAGCAGGACTTACAGCAGTTGGCTATGATGTAGTGCAAATTGGCCCAATGCCAACTCCTGCTATTGCATTTTTAACTGAAGATATGCGTTGTGATGCTGGAATTATGATAAGTGCGAGTCACAATCCATTTTTTGATAATGGAATTAAATTTTTTGATGGGAGTGGCAATAAACTAGCTGAAGCCGATGAAAGAGAGATTGAAGAAATTTACTTTAATCTAGATTTAATCCAACACAATCAAAAAACTGGCCTAGATATCGGAAGCGCCAAAAGAATAGACGATGTAATAGGTCGCTATATCGTGCATATTAAAAATTCATTTCCAAAAGAGCTAACCTTAAAAGGGTTAAGAGTTGTCCTAGATGTAGCAAATGGTGCAGCCTATAAAGTTGCTCCGACAGTATTTAGCGAATTAGGCGCTGAAATAATAGTTTTAAATGATGAACCAAATGGTTCAAATATTAATGAAAATTGCGGCGCTTTACATCCTGAGAGTCTTGCTACTGAGGTTAAAAGACTTAGAGCTGATATAGGATTTGCATTTGATGGAGATGCTGATAGGCTAGTTGTAGTAGATGAAAAAGGTACAGTAGTCGATGGTGATGCGCTTCTTGGGGTATTGGCTAGCTATTTAGATGATAACAATATGCTAAGCAAAAAAGCAATAGTAACAACTGTGATGAGCAATGCTGCTTTAGATGATTACTTAAGCAAACGCAAAATTGCCCTAAAACGCTCAAATGTTGGCGATAAATATGTCTTAGAGATGATGAAAGAACATGGGATAAACTTTGGAGGCGAACAAAGCGGCCATATCATATTTAGCGACTTTTCTAAAACCGGAGATGGATTAGTCTCAGCACTTCAAGTTAGTGCATGCTTATTAAAAAGTGGTAAAAAAGCTAGTGAAATATTTGGAAAAATCAAACCATATCCACAAAAATTAACAAATTTAAAAATAGTACAAAAACGCCCACTTGATCAAATCAGCGGAATAAAAGAGCTTGAATCCGAACTAGAAAAACTCCATATTAGATCACTATTTCGCTACTCTGGTACAGAGAACTTAATTAGACTACTCTTAGAGGGCAAGGATGAAAATCTAGTCGCTCAAAAGATGGAAGAGGTAGAAAAATTCTTTTTAAAAGCATTAAATGAATAAGGTATTTTTGCAATTTTTAGGCTATTTTGCTATCATTTTTGCAACTGACCAGCTAATCAAATGGCTATTTTTGCAAGGCTTTAGATGGCAAAGCGATTTTATTGATCTAGTGCTAGTTTACAATAAAGGCGTTGCATTTTCAATGTTAGCATTTTTAGAAGGAAATTTAAAATATCTTCAGATTGCATTAATCACACTTTTAGTTATTTATTTAATTAAGCAAAAAGAGCTTTTAAAGTCGCACACAGCGGCTTTTGGTTTGATTTTAGGCGGTGGATGTTCTAATATTTTTGATAGATTCATACATCCAGGCGTAGTCGATTATATATTTTGGCATAAGTGGTTTGAGTTTGCTGTATTTAACTTTGCTGATATTATGATAAATTTAGGCGTAGCTATAATCTTGCTACAAACCTTAATACAAAAAAAGGCAAAATAATGGGACGAAATATCTACATAGCCTATCTGTTATGGTTTTTTCTATCAGCTTTTAGCGCTCATAGAATTTACTGCGGAAAGTTTTTAAGCGGAGTTATGCAATTAGCACTATTTTGGATTGGAAGTGCTACGGCAATATTTTTAATTGGCTATATATTTTTAGGATTTTGGCTAATATGGTGGCTAATTGATGCTTTTTTGCTTCATAGCTGGGTGGTAAAAATAAACGAGATAAACGCATTGCAGCATAGTATTAGTGATATTAAAAATTTAGAAAATATAGAAAAACTTTACGAGCTTTACAAAAGTGGTGCTATAAATTACGAAGAGTATCTAAGACAAAAAGATATGATTTTAAAGAATATTTAAATTCATTTATAAATCATATGCTAAACTTGCAAAAAATTTAAGGAGAAAATATGGAATTTCAAACCTATTTATGGTTAAAATGGTTGCACTATGCTGCTTTTATATCGTGGATGGCAATGCTTTTTTATCTGCCTAGGCTATTTGTTTATCATGCTGAACATATAGCAAATAACGGCTTTTGTGATGTTGTAAAAATTCAAGAATCCAAACTATTTCATGGAATTGGATGGATTGCGATGATTATTACGATAGCTTCAGGATTATTTATTTTAATTGGCGCTAAACCCGAACTAATGAAGCAAGGATATTTTCATATGAAGCTACTTTGTGTAGTGATTTTAGTGATTTATCATTTTAGTTTAGGATATTTTATGAAACAATTTAAAGAAAATCGCTGCACAAAAAGCGGTAAATTCTTTAGAATGTATAATGAAGTCCCTACAATTATAATGTTTGTTATCCTATATGCTATGCTTGTAAAGGCAAATTTGGTATAAATTTTAAATTCAAGCCCAAAAATTTATTCAAATTTAAGGCTTGAATTTGTATAATTCTATTCTTTTTAGCCGAAAAGGTTCTATAGCTCAGTTGGTAGAGCATCACCTTGACATGGTGGGGGTCACAGGTTCAAGTCCTGTTAGAGCCACCATAATCCTTTGTGCCTCGGTAGCTCAGCTGGTTAGAGCGCTGGTCTCATAAGCCGGAGGTCGGGAGTTCAAGTCTCCCCCTAGGCACCAATATCACTTTTTAACACTTTTTTAAATATTTTAAACACACTTTAAACCATATTTAACTAGCTTTTAAGTTTTTTGCTATCGCCTTATTTCAATTATTTTAATTTAATGCTAATAAAGTAAAGCAATCTTATATTTATTGGATTTATCGCAAATTTGCTGTGAGCAATATAGCTGTATATAAAAAGGTGTAAATGAATTTTTAATAAATTATAGCTACAATAAAACTTAGAACTTTTTAAAATTGTATTAAATATAAATTAAGCAAGTTTAAAGGCATAAAAAGAGATAATTTATCGCACTTAGCATTGCAAAGTAAAGCGTGAATTTATATTCAATAAAATAAAAAAATATCTATCAAAGTTTATTAAAATTAATAAGAGCTATTGCAAAATAAAAACTAAAAACTCTATTGAGTTAAGTTAAATTTATAGGAAATTTAAATGACACCAGAGCAAAAATCTAGACAAAATATTGATACCTTACTTATTAAAGCTGGGTTTATCGTGCAAAATAGAGATGAGTTTGATCGCACCGCAGGTATTGGCGTTGTAGTTCGTGAGTTTGCTATGAGTGATGGTAGTTTTGCCGATTATCTTATCTTTATAGATGGCAAAGCTTGCGGCGTTATAGAAGCTAAAAAAGCTGGTCTTAGTCTAAGCGGTGTAGAAAATCAATCTCGTCATTATGCTAAAAATTTACCTACAAATGTCCGCACTCATATGGATAATGAGTTGCCATTTTTATTTGAAAGCAATGGTGTTGAGATTTATTTTACTGATTTGCGTGATAAAAAAAGCCGTTCTAGACGAATTTTTGCATTCTATCGCCCTGATTTTTTAGCAAAAATTCTAAGAGAAGATACTTTAAGAAATAGAATTTTATCTATGCCGAGCCTACAAATGGCAAACCTTAGAAAGTGTCAATTTGATGCCATAAATTCGCTAGAAAACTCCCTTAAAAATTATAAACCAAGAGCCTTAATCCAAATGGCAACAGGTTCTGGCAAAACTTTTACAGCATGTAATTTTATCTATCGCCTTATTAAATTTGCTGGTGCAAAAAGGGTGTTATTTTTGGTAGATAGAAACAATCTTGGCAAACAAACCAAAAATGAATTTGAAAATTTTCACCTAAATGATGAAAATCGCAAATTTAGTGAAGTTTATATAACTCAACATCTTAATACAAATACCATAGATAAAGATGCAAAAGTCGTTATCACCACTATTCAGCGTATGTATTCTATGCTTAGTGGCGATGAATACTATGATGAAAAAGATGAAGAAATTTCAGCCTATGAAAACTATAAAAGCGAAAATAAGAGCGAACGAATAGTAAGCTATAATCCAAATATCCCTATTGAGAGTTTTGATTTTATCGTAGTTGATGAATGCCATAGAAGTATTTATGGCGAGTGGAGACAGGTTTTAGAGTATTTTGACGCATTTATCATCGGACTTACTGCTACTCCATCTAAGCAGACTTTAGGATATTTTAGTGCGAATTTAGTTAGTCAATACCCGCTAGAGCGCTCTATAATAGATGGTATAAATGTTGATTGTGAAATTTTTCGCATCAAAACTCAAATCAGCGAATACGGAAACACTATCCAAAAAGGCTTTTTGGTGCCTGTAATGGACAAAAAAACTAGATTGAAATACTATGAAAGCCTAGATGAAAATTTAGAATATCAAAAAACAGACCTAGATCGCTCCGTAGTATCTATAAATCAAATTCAAACTATTTTAGAATGCTACAAGAATGCTATTTTTACCGAGCTTTATCCAGAGCGTGAGCATAGCTTTGTACCAAAAACTCTTATATTTGCTAAAGATGATAATCACGCTGAAAATATCACTCGCATAACTAGAGAAGTTTTTGGGCAAGGTAATGATTTTTGCAAAAAAATTACATATAATATCGGCAACGCAAAACCAGAAGAACTAATAAAAGCCTTTAAAACAGACCCGACTTTTCGCATAGCAGTTACTGTAGATATGATAGCTACAGGTACAGATATTAAGCCACTTGAAGTGGTGATTTTTATGCGTGATGTAAAGTCATCTTTGTATTACGAACAGATGAAGGGTAGAGGCGTTCGCACCATAAATCCTAATGATTTACAAACTATCACACCAAATGCTAAAAGCAAAGATAAATTCTATCTCATAGATGCTGTAGGTGTAAGCGAAAGCAAAAAAACAATTTCAGCACCACTTGAACGCAAAAAAGGTATAAGTCTAGCTAAAATCTTAGAAAATGTGGCTAATGGCGA
This sequence comes from Campylobacter sp. P0103, assembly GCF_002139545.1. Taxonomy (NCBI): domain Bacteria; kingdom Pseudomonadati; phylum Campylobacterota; class Epsilonproteobacteria; order Campylobacterales; family Campylobacteraceae; genus Campylobacter; species Campylobacter sp. P0103. Next base: position 80,862 of record NZ_MJKG01000002.1, read on the forward strand.
TACTAGCGATAATACGCTCTCTAGCCTTGCTGGACGCCTAGTGCGAATAGAAGCCAATATCAGCGATGATGACAAAACTCAAATTTCAAAAATACTAGATTCAAAAACACTAGGGCAACTCGCTAGCGATATTTTAGATACCTTAGATGTAGATCTTACACAAAATTTAAACAATGATGAAATCATAGCCAAAAAAGATGAAGTTTTAAAACCATTTAATAAGCCTATATTTCGTAAAATGTTACTAGATCTATCGCAAAAATCAAAACTCTATATAGATGATATTTCACCAGATAGTGTGATAAATGCGGAATTCAATAAAAACAAAGCTAATGAAATAATCGCAAATTTTAATGATTTTATCAATGAAAATAAAGATGAGATCACGGCTCTAAGCATAATCTATAATAAAGATTATAAAAATAGAAAACTTACTTATGAGTTAATAAACGAACTAAACGACAAGCTAAAATCTAACAATCTAGATAGTTTTCAAATATGGAATTCTTACGCTTTAATCAAACCAGACAAAGTGAAAAATAACGCCAAAAGTACTGTGGGGTGTCTTACAAATATCATACAATTAGTCAAATTTGCTCTAGGTTTTGATGATGAGCTTAGGGAGTTTAGCAACATAGCAAATTCTAGATTTGAACTATGGAAAGGTAGGCAAAAGAACAAGGGCATAATATTTGATGAAAAACAAAACGAATTTTTAGAACTTATAAAAGAGTATATAATAAGCAATTCTTATCTCGATTTAGCAGACATACAGAGCTTTTTGAGTGATAAGGGTGGAATTTTAAAAGCTAGAACGCTTTTTGATAACTTTGAGAATTTACTAATAGAATTAAATCAAGCCTTAGTGGCGTAAAATAAAGGGATAACTATGCTAAAAAAATTTAATCATATAAATTGTGCAACCTATAAAAATTTTAATTGGAAATTAAATGAATTTGGTAAGATAAATATCATATATGGTCACAATGGGGCAGGTAAAACTACACTATCTAGGATTATTAGAAGTTTTGAAACAAAAGAATTACCACAAGGTTATGATGATATAAAATTTGAAATTCAAATAAATAGTGATAATTATTTTTCAGAGACTGATATAAAAAATGCAGATTTTGAAGTTAGGGTTTATAATAGAGATTTTGTAAATAAAAATCTTAATTTTTTGATAAATGGCGAAAATTCCGGAAGTATTTTGTCGTTTCAAAGCGCAATTTTGGGCGAACATAATGATAAAATTTTTCGAGAAATTAAAGAATTAGAAAACAAAATAGGTAAAAAATCAGATCCCGAAAATAATATTATAGCAAGTGGTTTAGAAGGTGATATAGAAGAGATAACACAACAAATTAAAGAAAAAGAAAAAAGTAAAGAAAAGCTCAATCAAGACAACAAATTAAGCGATATAGCTAAAGAAATCAAATATTTATTGGCAGAGCCAAATTATAATATAATAAAAGTAAAAGAAGAAATTAAAAATATAACATTAGAGAATTTAGATAACAATATACTCAATGACGAACAATTACAAATTAATATCAATAGATTAAGAGATGAATCAAAAGAAGCTATTAAATTAAATTTTAATTTTCAACAAGCTCAAATGTCTGAAATTTTATCACAAGCCAAAATACTAGTAGAAGAAAAATTAACTCCAAGGGAAGAAATTCAAGACGAGCTTAGAAAATGGCTAGAAGCTGGGCTAGATTTTCACTCGCATACTAAAGAAGAGCAAGAATGCAAATTTTGCAAAGGCAAAGTATCAAAAGAAAGAATAACTGAATTATTAGAAAATTTAAATGATGAAAAAAGACAAATAAATAAAAGCAAGATAGAAAAATTAATAAATTTGATTAAAGATATCAATAATAACTATGATGAAAAATATCTAAAAAATATTCGTGCTATAAGAAAAGAAGCATTATACTTAGAATATCAAAAAGAAGGTGAAAAAATAAAAAATGATGCAGAAGAGATATTTAACAAGTATAATAATCTTTTAAAAACAATACTAAAAAAGCTAGAAGATAAATATGAAAATCCTTACAAAGATATCATCTTTGAGAATTTCACTGATAACTCTAATGAAGTTGCAAAAATAATAGAGGATTTTAAAAATTTAGCAAACAAAAATAACGAAAAAACAGATCGATTATCAAAAGACAAAGAGAAAGCAAAAAAAGCAATAATTATTAGTAAAATTTCAAAAGGATTAAAAGATATTGATTATTTTAGCAAGCAACAAGAGATAGAAGCACTAGATAATGAAATAAAGCGTTTAAATAATGTTAAAGACGATAAAATAAAAGAAAAAGAAGAAGCAAAAAGAAAACAAGAAGAATTACAAACACATATAAGCGGCGAGGAAACGAGTAAAAATAATATAAATCGTTATTTAAATTCATTTTTTGGAAATGAAACACTACAATTTCGTGTATTAGAAGGTAAAAAGGGCGAATTTGAAATTTTAAGAAATGGACAAAAAGCAGATAATTTAAGCGAAGGCGAGTGCACCTTGATAGGATTTTGCTATTTCATGGCAAAACTACAAGATATAAAAACAGATGGCGAAAAACCATATATAATCTGGATAGATGATCCAATTTCAAGTTTAGATTCAAATCATATTTTTTTTATATTTTCTCTTATTAATAGCGAATTATTTGAAGATAAAAAATTAAAATACAAACAGCTATTTATATCTACTCATAATTTAGATTTTTTAAAATATTTAAAGAGATTAGCAGATAAAACTGAAAAAAGTTTTTATATGATTCAAAAAGATGAAAATGGTAGCAAAATAGTAGATATGCCTAAATTTCTTAAAGATTATACCACGGAATTTAGTTATTTATTTGAACAAATTTACAAATACAAAAATATAAATGAAAGATATAATGAAGATACAAAAACTATTTTGACATATAATTTTGGCAATAATCTTAGAAAATTTTTAGAAATTTATCTATTTTTTAAATATCCACAAAAAAAATCTTTAGGCGTTGAAACAATTGAAAGATTTTTTGGCTCCAAACAAAATGCAATCTTATTAAATAGATATATCCAAGAATACTCGCATTTAAGAGAAATCTTAGAACGTGGAATGAAACCATTAGATATACCAGAGAGTAAAAAAATCGCAGAATTTGTATTAGAAACCATACAAAAGAAAGACCCAGAGCAATATGAAGCACTATGCGAAAGTATAGATGAAAACAAAGAAAAGGATATGGAAATTTCTAAAAAAGGGTTTTTAGATGAATAAAATACCAAAAGGTTGGGAAAAAGTAAAATTTGAAGATGTATTAAAATACGAGCAACCAAGCAAATATATAGTTAAGTCTACAAAATATAATAATGATTATAAAACCCCTGTTTTGACAGCTGGAAAAGGCTTTATTTTAGGCTATACAAATGAAACAGATGGAATTTTTAAAGATACGCCTGTAATTATTTTTGATGATTTTACAACTTCAAGCCAATATGTAAATTTTCATTTTAAAGTTAAATCATCAGCGATGAAAATTTTACGACCAGTGGATAATGTAAATTTAAAATTTTTGTTTTATAAAATGCAAACTATTCAACATAAAAGTGATACGCATAAAAGATATTGGATTTCTGAATATGCAAAGCGAGAAATTTATATACCAAATTTGTTGGAGCAAAAAGCTATTGTTGATAAATTAGATGATAGTTTTGCAAAAATTGAAAATGCTATAACCAATCTAATAAATGCAAAAGAAAATCTAAAACTTTATAAACAAAGTGTGCTCAAATCTGCGTTTAATGGCGATTTGCTACCTAACACTTCACCCACCCACTGGGAAGTTAAAAAACTAGGAGAAATTTGCGAAAAAATAGGCGATGGCTTGCATGGAACTCCAAGCTATAATGATGATGGAGAATATTTTTTTATAAATGGCAGAAATATTTCATATCCATATTTAATAATAAACAATAATGTAAAAAGATTATCATCAGATGAGGCTTTAAAATATAAAAAAGATTTTAACACTCATACAATTTTTGTTTCAATAAACGGAACTCTTGGTAATATTGGCTTTTACAACAATGAAAAAATTATACTTGGAAAAAGTGTATGTTATTTAAATTTAAAAGATAATGTTAATAAATATTACATTTTTTTTAATTTAAAGAGTAATGAATTTTTAAATTATGCCAATTTAAAAGCAACAGGTAGCACTATTAAAAATGTTTCATTACAAGCAATGCGAAATTTTGAAATCCCACTCCCACCATTATCAGAACAAAATTCAATAGTGGCTGAGATAGATAGGAGATTTGCAATAGTGGATAAAACTCTAAATTTGATAGATAAAAGCATTCAAAATGCTAAAAACTTAAAACAAAGTATATTAAAAAAAGCATTTAGTGGAGAGTTAAGGAGTGAAATATGAGCGAAAGTGCGTTAATAGGCAAGGTATGGAATTACGCTAGTATATTAAGAGATAGTGGAGTTAGCTATACAGATTATGTAAGCCAAATTACCTATTTGCTATTTTTAAAAATGGATGATGAGAGAGAGAAATTTTTGGGCGTTGCGTCGCTTTTGCCTTCTCATTGTAAATGGCAAAATTTATCAAATTTAGATGGAAGTGAGCTAGAAACTGCTTACACCAATGCCTTAAACACTCTATCAAAGCAAAGTGGTATAGTAGGCACTATATACCAAAAAGCTCAAAACAAAATCAACGAACCAGCCAAACTAAAACGGCTAGTAAGCTTAATAGATAATGAAACTTGGCTAGGCTTAGATGTAGATGTCAAAGGGGCGATTTATGAAGGGTTATTACAAAAAAACGCCACCGAAACCAAAGGCGGAGCGGGACAATATTTTACCCCAAGAGCAATAATCAAAGCCATAGTAAGTGTGATGAAGCCACAAATTGGTATGAGTATAAATGACCCAGCGTGTGGAACTGGCGGATTTTTGCTAGAAGCGTATGAGTATATGAGGGCTAGTAGCAAAGATAAAACCAAGCTAGAAAATCTAAAAACAAAAGCACTAAGTGGCACCGATATTTCACCACTAGTTACTAGTCTATGTGCGATGAATTTATATTTACATGATATAGGCGGTGATGAGAGTCCAGTAAAAACAAGCGATAGTCTTTTAAGTCTAGGCGATCAAAGATACGATATGATACTGACAAATCCACCTTTTGGCAAAAAATCATCTACCAAAATTATGGGTGATGATGGTAGCGTAAATACTCAAAGCGAAAGCTATGAAAGAGATGATTTCATAGTAAGCACTTCTAATAAACAGATAAACTTTTTGCAACATATAATGAGCGTGTTAAAAATTGGTGGTAAAGCAGCTGTTGTTCTGCCTGATAATGTGCTATTTGAGGGCGGAGCTGGCGAGAAAGTGAGGCAACGACTTTTAAAGGATTTTAATCTACATACGATTTTGCGTCTGCCTACTGGGATTTTTTACGCGCAGGGAGTAAAGGCAAATGTGCTGTTTTTTGATAAATTAACTCCAAGTAATGAGCCTAAAACTACTCAAGTATGGGTATATGATCTAAGGACAAATCAAAATTTTACTCTTGTAGAAAATCCACTAAATGATGAGAGTTTGGCTGATTTTATCCAATGCTATGGCGATAATCTAGCTCAAAGAAAACAAAGTGAGAGATTTAAATGCTTTAGCATAGATGAGATATTAAAGCGAGATAAAACAAACCTCGATATATCGTGGATAAAAGAACAAAGCGTAATAAATAGCGAAAATATAGCAACTCCAGATGAGATATTAGAAGAGATAAAAGCAGATATCGCTGCGGCGCTAGGTGAGCTTGAGCAGATTAAGGTTTAAAAATAATAAAGTAAAGAGCAAAATTTAACTTTTTAGCTCTTTACTTAGCATTATATTATCTGTTGTAAAATACTAAATCATTTTAAAAATAAGGATAAATATGTTAAATCTTCTTTTTAAGTCGCTTTTTGCTTTGGCTGTGCTTATAGTATTCATCGCTGGTGTGGTATTTGATGCTAAGTTTTTATCTCAAAATCAGTTTAGCGATAAAGAGCTTAAATTTAATCGCACAATTACACAGAGCGTGGAGTTTATTCCAGATCAATTTAGTGCAAATATTAGCTTAGAATCTACAAATGCTTTGCGTACCAAAGACCAAATAGCTCCAAATGAGTTAGAAATTATCACTGCTACACTTGATAAGGCGTTAAAATTAGCCAAAGATAGTCAAATTTGTAAAGCTTCTACCTACTCAATAAATCCAAGCTATAGCTATAACGATGGTGCTAGAATCATCACCGGACAGCTTATAAACTTTGATATTGGATGTAAATTTGATAAAAATAGCATTGATAAATATGATAACTTAATTACTCAATTAAATACGCTATTAAAAAACAATGAGTTTATAAGCATTAATCTACCAGCCATAACTCCATCAGTATCAGATGCCATATCAACACAAAATAACGAGCTACTACACATTAAAGTATTAAATAACGCTATGCAAAAAGCACAGCTTTACTCAAATGAGCTTGGTAAAAATTGTGTATTAAATAGCGTTGATTTTACCGGAACTAGCCACCCAGCAGTATATGCAAACCTAAAATCAACCCAAACGCCAATAGAGTCCAAACATACCCAAACCCTATCGGCAACAGCCACATATAACTGCAAATAATAAAGCCCCTAAATGGGGCAAATTTAAATTATGAAAGTGCCTTTTTAGCCGCTTCGCTCATACGCTTACCATCGCATGCTGAGCCTATAGCCTCTTTGGCTAACTTCATCAATGCGCCTAAATCCTTAATCCCATTTAAACCATTTTGAGCGATTAGTTCTGATATTTTCGCCTTCAATTCATCATCGCTAAGCTGTTTTGGTAGATATCTAGAGATTATCTCTATCTCGCCAAGCTCCTTTTGTGCCAGGTCATCTCTACCGCCGTTTTTATACTGCGTGGCTGATTCATTGCGACGCTTAATCTCACTTTGTAAAATTGTAAAGATTCTAGCGTCATCTAGCTCCACTCTCTCATCAACTTCAATCTGCTTAAATGCCGAGTTTATCATACGCAAGGTATCTCTCTCAAAACTATTTCCAGACTTCATCGCTGCTTTTATATCATTTAAAATTTGTGCTTTTACGCTCATTTTATCTCCTTTAAATTTAATTTTTTTGCTATAAAAAGACCCTCTCGCAAACCATCATCAATCACTATACACGGGTTAAACCCTACTAAATTTGATAAAATCTCACACCCTTTAACAATCAAATCGGCACGATTTTTACCTACTAGCTCATCTTTATTTGGTGTAGTTTTTAGCAAATTTGCCGCCCAGTTTAAATCTGTATTTTTAATCTGCACTCCGTTTATCAAATCTGCTCTATAATTAGCATAATTTAACCCTTGCTTAAGCGCTGCAACTGTTGTAGGTACGCCAGAAGTTAAAATAATATTGTTAAATTTAAACTGCTTAATAAACTCTATAGCCATTGATATCTCAGCCCTCTTATTGCTCTCTAAGGCTGTGATAATCCCAAAGCTAAAACTACGACTCACCTCGCCAAAACTAATCTCTGTACTAGCTCCACCAAGATCGATTAAAAGAGAATCTTTTAGATTAAGATTTAAAATTTTAGCACGATTTTCTACACCTAAACGGGTTAAATATGCTTCAACTTCACCACTAATAATATTAAATTCAATACCAAATTCAGCCCTAATATCCCTAAAAAATTCAGCCGAATTTGCTGCTTGTCTAAAAGCCTCAGTCGCTACTGCTATACTAGAGCTAAATGACGCCTCAGTACAAAGCTGAGCCACTGCTGTTCTAATGCGCTCCATAGCATCTATGGCTAATCCAGTATGGCTTAGCCCACGAGCTGAACCAACTATCCGCTCAAAGCTATAAACACACTCAAACAAACCGCTACTAAGCAACTCCATTTTACAAGCTCTAATTGTGTTGCTTCCAAGATCAATTGCAATCATTTAAATAATCCTTTATAGCTTGAATTCTAAGTCGTTTTAGCTCATCGCCATAAGCCTTGCCAGTTGTCTTGATACTGGTGGTATCAATATGCGGTGAGAATTTACAATCATAAATTCCCAAATCCTTTGCCATCTTAATTCTAGCTTTGCTATCAAGCCCAAGCCACTGACAAAGCGGCATATCAAGGGCGATTTTAAGTAGTTCAAATTTACTTACTCGCCTTAAAAATGGCTGTTTATAAGATATAGAATAGCAATTTGGCAAAGCAAGTCTAGAGATAAGAGATTTGCCATCAATAGCATAATAGTTAATTAAATGGTATAAAAATGAAGCCTTATGAGTGTGAATTTTATTTGAAATTTGTTGTATAAATCGCTCATCAAACTCCACGCCAAAAAGCTTTAAATCTAACCCAAGCTCACTAAGTAACTCCATTGCACGTCTTTTAAATTTAGCTATAAAAAACTTTTCAAGCTCTAAATATATACGGTTAGCATTTAAATCGCTTATATCTATTTTTTGCATAATCTTAAGACTATCGCTATTACAAACCAAATCAAATCTAGCAGCAAACTGAACTCCACGAAGTACTCGTAAACTATCATCGCTAAAAGTTTTAGGGTTAGTAACTCTTAATCTTTTAGCCATTAAATCACTCACGCCACCCCAAAAATCCAATACCTCACCGCTAAATATATTTACCATAATTGAATTTATTGTAAAATCTCTGCGTGCGCTAGCTATGCGTTCATCATTGCAATACTCTACACTAAAACCCTTATGACCATATCCGCTTTTAGATTCAGTTCGTGGCAGACTTAGATCATAGTTTTTTAACTTATAGACAAAATAGCTCTTACCCACACCTACAGCACCGCACTCTTGCATCAGGGCATCAAATTTATCTGGCGTAATATCGTAAATCTCAATATCATAATCTTTTGAGCCAATTCCTAGTATAGCATCACGCACCGATCCGCCAACTAAGTAGGCTCGTTTTGTATGGTTTAAAAGTAATTTTTTAAGTTCGTCAAAATCGCTATTTTGAGAGATTTGATAGCCTATTGTCGATACTAGCAAGCATAAATTCCAAAAATTTAATCGTCATATCCATCCTAAATTCCCTATTACTACTATCAGCGCTATTTAGCCCCTCAAATAGCACGCCAATTCTCTCTTTTAGCCCTTGTAGATATAACATCTCGCTTGATCCAAGATTTTTTTGTGCTTGTGGCCTTGTCTGGGCTTGTGGTTGGAGTTGCGGCTTTGGCTGCGGTCTTGATCTTAATGGTTCTGAAGTATCAATAGATGCGACTCTAGAAGCTAGCATCTCCTTTATCTCCATAGCATTTTTCTTAGCAGCCTCTTTTTGTGCTATAGTTTGAGCTTTAAACTGGGGCTGCATAGTTTGACGAGGTTCTTGATTAAAATCAAACTCACGCCTTAACTCATTAGATTCATTATTATCGCTTGCTTCTTCAACGATAAAGCCATTTTTAGCCACAGCACTGCTTGTGCCTTGTAGTTGAGCATTTACCTCATCAATAGTAAGCTTGGCAATATCTTCTAATCTCATATCTTTATCAACCACCTTTTAAATTCTCTTATACCAGCATCATCGTTTTCTTTTAAATTTAGATAAAACTCTAGCATCTGTTCATTTGTCTCGCCATTTTTGCGCTTTAGACCACTTAGCCGTCTAATAGCTGAGCGTGCTTCTTGATTGTTTGGATCACGCATTAAAATATTTTTATAAACCTCTAGAGCCTCATCTCTTAGCCCTTGATTTTCGTAAATCAGAGCCTCTGTAATTGTGCCTCTCATTGTTTTTTGATATAGTCACTAATAATTGAGCCGATTTCACTAGTTGTACAGATCTCAACTGCGTCAAATTTAGCGATATCTTTGGTTCTATAGCCATCTTTTAATACAGCTTTTATAGCGTTTTCTATGCAGTTTGCTGCTTCATTTTCGCCTAAGGCATATCTTAACATCATTGCAGCTGAAAGAATCATAGCTATAGGATTAGCAATACCTTGTCCAGCTATGTCTGGAGCACTTCCATGGATTGGCTCATAGATTCCTACATCGCCACCCATTGAAGCACTTGGAAGAAGACCAATAGAGCCACAAACCATACTAGCCTCATCGCTTAAAATATCTCCAAATAAATTTTCAGTCAAAATAACATCAAATCCAGTTGGATATCGTACAAGCTGCATAGCTGCATTATCTACATACATATACTCAAGCGTTACATCTGGGTAATTTTGTGCTACTTTTGCTGTTACTTCACGCCATAATTGACTAGTTTCAAGTACATTTGCCTTATCTACCATACAAACTTTTTTACGTCTTTTCATCGCTGCTTCAAAGGCAATTTTAGCAATTCTTTCAATCTCGCTAACTGTATAAGTCATTGTGTTATAGGCTCTATCTTCGAGCTTTTCTCTAGGCTGACCAAAGTATAATCCACCAGTTAGCTCTCTAACAACTAAGATATCTACACCCTTTATAACCTCAGCTTTTAATGTTGAGGCGTTAATAAGCTCATCATATATCATTGCTGGACGCAAATTTGCATATGCGTTTAGTGATTTTCTAAGCTTTAATAGCCCACTCTCTGGGCGAAGATGTCTAGGTAGATTATCCCATTTTTCGCCACCAATCGCACCAAAAAGTACCGCATCGCTCTTTCTAGCACCATTTAACGTCTCATCAGGAAGAGGCTCACCAAAGACATCTATTGCTGCCCCTCCCATCAAATAGTACTCATAATTTAATTCAAAATTAAATTTAGCACTCACACTATCAAGAACTTTTATAGCTTCATCAGCGATCTCTGGGCCGATTCCATCGCCTTTTATTACACAAATATTATAACTTTTCATAAATATCCTTAAAGAGTGCTTTTAGCGTAGTTAATTAGTCCGCCAGACTTTACTAGTTCTTGCATAAATTCAGGAATTGGTTCAAATTTATACTCGCAATTTTGGCTTAAATTTTTAATAATTCCACCACTATAATCAATTTCTAATTCATCGCCTTCATTAATACTATCAGTTTGAGCGCACTCAAGTATCAATAGACCTGTATTAAAGCTATTTCTATAAAAAATCCTAGCAAATGATTTAGCGATTACGACACTTATTCCAGCTGCTTTAATCGCTATTGGAGCGTGTTCACGACTACTTCCACAACCAAAGTTTTCACCAGCTACAATGCAATCGCCAACTTTTACTTTTGAGCTAAAATCTTTATCTGCATCTTCCATTACATATTTAGCTAAAATTTCTGGATCGCTAGTATTTAGGTATCTAGCTGCTATTATGACATCTGTGTCAATATTATCACCGAATTTCCATACTTTTGACATATTTTTCCTTGATAAAATTTTAGGTTGTATTATAACAAATTAACCTTAATCCCTAGCTTTAATGTGTTCTTGGTTGAAATTTTCTTCCATTTTTTGGATTTCAGCGCTTCCGCTTCTATAAATTTCATTATCTACTTTTAGCTCTTTTTGGCTAATTTTGTTATCATAATTTACATTACTTAAAATATGCTTAAATACATTTATTCTAGCCTTTTTCTTATCATTGCTTACAATGATTGACCAAGGCGCATATGGAGTATTTGAAGCTAATAGCATTGAGTATTTAGCAATTGTATATTGTTCCCATAATTCTTGACTCTTTTCATCAACTGGTGAGAGTTTATACTGTTTTAATAGGTCAGTTTTTCGCTCTTTAAAGCGTCTTTTTTGCTCCTCTTTTGATACTGAGAAATAAAACTTAAATAAAATAATCCCTGAACTTACTATCATCTCTTCAAATTTAGGAACTTGGCGTAAAAACTCCCTATGCTCTTCTTGCGTACAAAATCCCATAACAGGCTCAACTCCAGCTCTGTTATACCAGCTTCTATCAAAGATTACAATCTCTCCAGCGCTTGGCAAATGATCAACATAGCGTTGGAAATACCACTGAGTTCTTTCAACATCACTTGGTTTTTCAAGCGCAACCACACGACATCCCCTTGGGTTTACGTGTTCGATTAATCTTTTTATCGTACCGCCCTTACCAGAAGCATCACGACCCTCAAAAATTATTAAGACTTTTAAGCCCTCTTTTTTAACATATGTTTGAAATTTTAAAAATTCAACCTGAAGTTTTTTAAGCTCTTCTTCATATTTTAGTTTTGATTTTTTGACTTTAATGGTTACAAAATCTTCTTGGATACTCAATGTATTACCTCCGTAGATAAAAATTTTAATATTCTATAATTTTTTATATTAAATTTAGCAAAAATTTAGCAAATTTAATATAGAAAGACAAAAAATGCAACTATATTTTTTAAGCTAAAAATTAGGCTAAAAGCCCAGATTTTAGTTCGCTATATTTTTGCTCGCCACATAGCTCACGAACAAGCATTAAAGCAAACTCCATAGCCGTAGCTGGACCTCTTGAGGTGATGATATTTCCATCTATTACGACATTTTTATCAGCCCTATATCCAGAGTGATTTACTGTATCTTCAAATCCTGGATAACAAGTATATTCACTACCTAAAACCTCAGCAGTGCTAAGCGCCCAAGGAGCTGCGCAAATAGCTGCTAACTTCTTGTTATTTGCTTTGGCTTCTTTTAATTTTTTACCAAGTTTATCACTTTTGGCTAGATATTCTGCTCCAGGAAGCCCTCCAGGTAAAACAATCATATCAGCACTAGCAAAATCATACTCATTAAATAATACATCAGCTTTTAAACTTACGCCATGCGCACCGCTTACTTCTAAAGAGTTATCAAGTGCTACCATACTAGTCTCTACACCAGCTCTGCGTAAAATATCAACCACGCTAAGCGCTTCAATCTCTTCAAAACCATTTGCCATCATCACAGCTACTTTTGCCATTTTTTCTCCTTTATTAATTGATTGAATAGTATATTATTTTTTGATTTGCTAAGGAGCAAATTTTATAGTTTGCTCCATAAATTTGTTCTAATAAAATCTCATTTATTATCTCACTTTTGCCAAATGCTAAAGCCTTTCCATCTTTAATAGCTAAAACCTTAGAGGCAAACCAAAATATATGATTTGGCTCATGGCTGCAAATTATTATAATTTTACCATTTTTTGCTAAGGCGTGCATAGTTTTCCAAATCAAAATTTGATTATTAAAATCTAACGCACTAGTTGGCTCATCTAAAATCATTATAGGCGAGTCTTGAGCTATGGCTCTAGCTATTAATCCTAGCTGCTTTTGTCCGCCACTAAGAGAGCTAAAACTCTTATCTTTTAAAGGCAAAATTCCAACAATATCCATAGCGTTTTCTACAACTTTTATATCATCTTTACTAAAACCAAAAACCCCGCCAAAATGCGGCCTTTTTCCCATTAAGACCATATCAAAAAGAGTATAATTAAATGGTAGATTATGGGCTTGGGGAACATAGGATATTAATCTTGAAATTTGACTGATTTTAAGACTTTTAAACTCACTTCCAAATATTTTATACTCATAATAACTAGCATTTAAAAATCCCAAAAGAGAGCGTATCAATGTGGTTTTACCGCTACCATTTGATCCCATCAATCCAAGCAAATCCCCACGCTCAAGCTCAAATGAAATTCCACACAAAATTTGGTTATTTCCATAGCTAAATTTAAGATTTTCAACTATAAATTTATCCAAATAGTTTTGCACTTCTAACCTTTAAAATCCATAGTAAAAACGGCGCCCCAAGTAGCGAAACAATAATCCCTACAGGAATTTCTCCGCTGCTTAGTGTCCTAGATAAAGTATCACAAAGCAACAAATAAATCGCTCCCATCAGTCCAGCTACAGGTAAAATCACTCTATTATCAGCACCTACTAGCATTCTAGCAGCATGCGGCATCATTAATCCAATCCACGCTATAATCCCTACACTTGCTACGCTTAAAGCACTAAGCAAAGTTGCTATAACGATAAAAATAGCTTTATAAATTTGTGGATTTACACCTAGTGATCTAGCCTCTTCATCACCAAGGCTAAGCAAATTTAGCTTCCACGAAAGAGCAAAAGCAATGATAAAACACGGTATACCAAATAGCCCATTTACAGCTATATCATCCCAACTAGCGTGATATAGTCCACCCATCATCCAAAATGTAATCTCTCTTAATTGAGCATCCTCGCTTAAATACTTCATAATTCCAACAAGCGAGCTAAAAATCGCCCCCACAATAACCCCTGAAAGTACAAGCGCAACACTATTTATAACACCTCTTTCAAAAGCTAAAGTATAGGCTAAAAATACCGCCAAAAGTCCAAAAGTAAAAGCACTAAGCTCAAGTGAAAAAAAGATGCTTGGCAATAAAATCGCGAGACTAGCCCCAAAGCTAGCCCCAGAACTAGCCCCTAAGATAAATGGCTCAACTAAAGGATTTCTAAAAATACTTTGATAAATCGCTCCAGCACACGCTAAAGAAACTCCTACTAAAATCGCTATTAAAATCCTAGGCACTCTAAGATTCCATACTACAATCTCTCCAGTTGCACTTAGCTCTCCTATTCCAAAAAGCTTATAAGCAATCACGCCCATCACATCGGCTACGCTTAGAGATAAATTTCCACTAAGCAAGGCAAAAATTGATGCGCAAATTAATAAAACAAAGAGCAAAACTACAACTAAAAAAACTCTCAAAACTGCTCAGTCCAATCCAAAATTTGTGCTGAACGAAGCATTTTAGCAGCCTCTATATCTACCCCATATAATTTTTGGTAAAACTCTAGCGCAAAGTTGCCAATATTTATATCAGTAAATTTATCTGGATGCGCTGCTTTTGCAATTATTAAAAGCTCCAAAGGATATTCTAGACGCCTTGAGCAGTTCATCGGCGTCCATGGAAGTGAATATACTCGTTTTTGACGCACAGCCTTTAACTCGCGTAAATTAGCATAACTCTCATTTTCATAAAGTTCAAATGTTGGATGATAGCCATTATATGTAGGTAGCAATATAACATCAGGTTCAAGTGCATATATCTGTTCTGCACTAATCATTATCCTAGAGCCTTTAGCCAAATTAAATGCGTTTTGAGCATTTATGGTAGTAGTTAAAAGCAAAGATTCTGGCGTATCAATGCCATATGTGATACCACTAGCGCCATTTTTCTTAGCTGCTAGACTTAGGCCTAGATATAACATTTTTGGCTGATTTGTAGCAGTTTGGGTGCGAGATTTTATTAAATTCTCAATCCCAACTAAATACTCATAGAGTTTTAAGGTTTGCTCACTCTTTCCAAAAATCTCACCAATGATTCTCATTTCATCTTTTATCGTAGCTAAATTTTTAGTATATGTAGGCGAGTATAGTACAACTAAAGGAATTTTGGAGGCTTCTAGTATAGATAATGTTTTTTCTAATGCCGCCTTATCTGCTCCACCAATAGTACAATCCCCTACTCGAACTATAATAAGTTGTGGGGCTGATTGCATTAGGGTTTCATAGTTGATAATATTGCCTTGAGGTGAGTTAAAGCATGGCAAAGCATCAAGCCATGGATGCATAGCTCTCATAGTATTTAATCCAGTAAATTCAAGCTCTTCGTTTATGCCTTTAATCTTATATCTATAATCACGCTTTAGCGACCAAGACGCAATTGCGCTGACTCTGCGAATCTCACCAAGGTGAGTCATAACACTCTCAACAAAGCCATCGCTAATAGTAGCTATTCTATTTAAATTTGATGGAATTTGTACGGTTTTACCACGCATATCAGTAACGCTAATACCAAAAGCATAGCTAGCTAAAAATATAAAAAAAATGATAAATTTCACAAAAACTCCTTAAAATAAATGTAAGATTATATCTTTTAATAATTAAATTTAGGCTAAAAAGCCTAAAATATAGCGTTTAACTGTTAAGTCAGTTAGATCAGCATTACCAGGACGGACAGTTGAATTAGAGTAATAAACTTCATTAGAACCGGTTATATCGCTTTTAACATCGCTATCACTCAATCTATTTGAGTCCAAAATTCCGATACTATTTCAAGCCTTATCGATATCTAAAATCCCCTAACCAAATAGCTCTTCTTTTGTAATTTTTTGAACTCCAGCATAATCGCTGCCAATTGTTGGTATAGTACTTAATAATAAATCATCGTAAAAATCCCAATAATCCAAAGCCATCAAATCAGCATCAACTTGCTTATAATCAATACTTCCATCTGGCTTAATTGGGATATCTCGATCAATATAAAAAATAGTATACTTCTTTTTAATACACCGCCAGTAATTGAGAACCTCTATATTCAGAATAAATTTGCTCTTAAACTTGTCCTTGCAAACTTGGATGATCTTTATTTATTGCACTATCAATCACGCCTACATATACACATCGCCAGTTATACTTTTATCAACATGATTGATTAATTCAAAATCACTCACACCAAATAGATAAAATTGTCAAAAATTAAATTTAGTTTATAATTTTTAATCAGATAGTAAAAATAATTTTGATATAATCGCCCAATTAATCAAGGAATAGTTATGAGTAAAGAGACGAAATATATATTTGTTACAGGTGGAGTATTAAGTAGTTTAGGCAAAGGTATCGCAGCAGCAAGCATTGCTACACTGCTTAAAAATGTAGGCTATAAGGTTAGTATGCTAAAAGCAGATCCATACATAAATGTCGATCCTGGCACGATGAGCCCACTTGAACATGGCGAGGTATTTGTCACTGATGATGGCGCTGAGACAGATCTAGATTTAGGGCATTATGAGAGATTTTTAGATGAGGATCTATCTCAAGATAATAACTTTACAACTGGTAAGGTTTATAGCTCAGTTATAGAGCGTGAGCGTCGTGGTGATTACCTAGGAAAGACTATACAAGTTATCCCACATATCGTAGGCGATATAGTAGATCGTATTAAAAAAGCTGGTGAAGGCAATGATATTTTAATAGTGGAAATAGGTGGAACTGTAGGCGATATCGAAGGTCTTCCATTTTTAGAGGCTATTAGAGCGCTTAGAAGCGAAGTGGGAAGATCAAATGGGATGTTTATCCATCTTACTTTAGTGCCATATATCAAGGTAGCTGGCGAGCTAAAAACCAAGCCAACTCAGCACAGCGTAGGCGAATTAAGACGCATAGGTATTAGCCCAGATATGATTATTTGTCGCACTGAAATGCCACTAAATAGAGAGCTAAAAGATAAAATAGCAGCAAGTTGCGGTATAGAAAGAAATGCAGTCATAGAAAGCCCAGATATGCAAAGCATATACCAAGTCCCATTAAGCTTTTTAAACCAAAATATCCTTGAACCAATAGCTCAAAATTTAAATCTTAAAAATCCTAAGCCAAATATGCAAAACTGGGATAATCTAGTAAAAAGAGTAATAGCTCCTAGCACAGAGGTTAATCTTGCATTTGTAGGCAAATATATAGATTTAAAAGAGAGCTATAAAAGCTTAACTGAAAGCATTATTCATGCTGGAGCCAATTTAGATACAAAAGTAAATATACAATGGTGTGATAGTGAAAAAATAGATGCTAATAATGTCGCTGAAACATTAAAAGATTGCGATGCTATCTTGGTCGCTGGAGGCTTTGGGCCTCGTGGCGTAAGTGGTAAAATAGAAGCTATCAAATTCGCTAGAGAAAACAAAATCCCATATCTAGGAATCTGCCTTGGAATGCAACTTAGCATGATAGAATTTGCTAAAAATGTACTAAAATTAGAAGATGCAAACTCAATCGAATTTGATGAGAATTGCAAAAATCCTATTATATATCTAATAGATAGCTTTATTGATGCAAATGGAAATAAACAGCTAAGAACTCACACAAGCCCACTTGGTGGCACTATGAGACTTGGCGGATATGAGTGCGACTTGCTAAAAGGCTCACTACTAGCTAAAGTATATAATAATCAAAGCAAAATCAAAGAGCGTCACCGCCATAGATATGAAGCAAATCCAAAATATAGAGCCGAATTTGAAAAAGCCGGCCTAATAGTAAGCGGTGAGAGTGATGGACTTATAGAAGCTGTAGAGATCAAAGATCATCCATTTTTCTTAGGCGTTCAGTTTCATCCAGAATTTACATCTAGATTAACCAAGCCAAACCCTGCAATACTAGGATTTATAAAAGCTGGAATAGAATATAAAAATGCTAGATAAAGAGGCAATCAAAGAGCTATTAAGTAGTCGTTTTAGTAACGATATCCATACTAAACTCTCCGAAATTCCGCTGCCTTGTGAGTTAAAAGATACTTTCAAGGCAGCCAAAAGAATCAAAGAAGCCATCCAAAACGATGAGCTAATAGCAGTAGTAGGCGATTATGATGTAGATGGAATCGTAAGCACAGCTATAATGGCTGAGTTTTTAACTGATATGTCTGCTAACTTTATTATCAAAATTCCAAATAGATTTAAAGATGGCTACGGATTAAATGAAGAGATTATAAACGAATTAGAAAATGCCACTTTAATCATCACAGTAGATAATGGAATTAGCGCTATTGAAGCTGCTAAAATTTGTAAAGCAAAAGGGATTGATTTAATCATCACTGATCACCATATGCCACTTCCTACACTACCAGAAGCATATGCAATAATCAATCCAAAGCAAGCTAACTGCCCATTTCCAAATATCGAAATTTGTGGCGCTCAAGTAGCATGGTATTTAATTGGCGCACTAAAAGAGGTATGTGAACTAAGAAACTATGATATGGCCAAATTTCTTGATCTTTTAACTCTAGCTATAATAGCAGATATGATGGAATTAAGAGATTTAAATAGAATTTTAGTCCGTTTAGGTTTAGCACGGATAAACTCTAGCAAAAGAGCCTGTTTTGAAGCGATAAAAAATTACTATAATAAAGAAAAATTTGAATTTGATGATATTAGCTTTTTAATTGCTCCGCTAATAAACTCAGCAGGCAGAATAGATGATGCAACCATATCATATGAGTTTTTGCGCTCTAGAAATTTAAAAGAAGCCAATGGATATCTAGATAAAATTTGCGAATTCAATGCCTCACGCAAAGCTCAAGAAAAAGCGCTTTTTGAATCTAGCCAAAATGATATAGATGAAAATGAAGATATTATCGTTACATGGGGTAATGAGTGGCACGAGGGAGTTATCGGAATTGTCGCAAGTCGCTTGGCTAAAAAGTATAAAAAACCCGCAATTGTCTTTAGTATAGATGGAGATAAGGCTAAAGGTAGCGCTAGGAGTGTTGGTAAATTTGATATTCTTTCACTAATTGCCTCTCAAGAGTCTTTACTATGTGGATATGGTGGGCATAAAGGCGCTGCTGGAATAGTAATAGAAAGTGCTAATTTAAACAAATTTAAAACTGCAATAAATCAATCTTGTTTTTTGCAAGAACTATATGATTTTAGCACAAATGATGAGGTTTTAGGACAGATTAACCCTGAAGCGATTGATTATGAGCTAATAGAGATTTTGGAATTTTTTGAGCCGTATGGACAGAAAAATCCACGCCCTCTTTTTGAGCTAAAAGGCGCAATGGTAAAATCAGCTAAGAAAATTGGCAAGGAGGAATCTCACCTAAAAATCATACTGCAAAAAGATAGCAAAACACTAGAAGCGATATTTTTTAACTTTGACTACTTACCAAAAAGTGGTGAGAGTATTGATATCTTAGTAACAATTGCTAAAAATTCATTTCGTGGGTTAATCATCCCTCAACTACTAATAAAAGAGATTATAAGACAGGAGCAAAAATGAAATTAAATTTTATCAAAACCTTTGTAAAGCATGAGAGCTTTGGCGGCGTTTTGCTAATTATTGCTACGATTTTGGCCTTGGTATTTCAAAATGGCATTTTAAGCCACTTCTATCAAGAGATTTTAAGATCTGAATTTAGCGTCGGATTTAGAGAATTTACCCTAGCTAAACCGCTGATTTTATGGGTAAATGACGGCCTTATGGCGGTATTTTTCTTTGTTGTGGGATTAGAATTAAAGCGTGAAATTGTAGAAGGCGAGCTATCCAATCCTAGACAAATAGCCCTACCGATTATAGGTGCCCTTGGCGGAGTTATCTGCCCTGCTTTAATATTTTGGGGGTTTAATTATAGTGATGAGTTTGCTATAAGAGGATGGGCGATACCTACTGCTACTGATATTGCCTTTGCTCTTGGGGTTTTGATGCTTTTGGGCAAAAGAGTACCTAGCTCGCTTAAGATTTTCTTGCTAACCTTAGCTATTATAGATGATCTTTGTGCGATCGTGATTATAGCGCTATTTTATACAACTGAGCTATCTACTACTTCGCTTGGAATTTCATTTATTTGCTTAATTATTTTATTTGTCCTAAACCGCTTAAAGGTAAATAAAAAATCGATATTTTTGCTATTTACCTTAATCCTTTGGTTTAGCGTGTTAAAAAGTGGCGTCCATGCTACCATAGCTGGAGTTTTAGCCGCATTTTTCATCCCTATGAGAGATAGTGCTGGCACAAGTATGTTAAAAGACCTTGAAAAGGATCTTCACGGCGTTACAAGCTACTTTATCTTGCCGATTTTTGCCTTTGTCAATGCTGGAGTTAGCCTAGCTGGAGTTGATCCTAAGCAGCTTATAAATTCAGTCGGTATGGGTATATTTTTTGGCCTATTTTTTGGTAAGCAATTGGGGGTATTTTTGTTTAGTTTTATATTTATTAAACTTGGCTTTGCCAAGCTTCCTGATGGGGCAAATTGGCTGCAATTTTATGGAGTTTGTATATTAACTGGAATCGGCTTTACAATGAGTTTATTTGTAGGCGCTTTGGCTTATAATGATAGCCCGGTATTTTATCACGCTGATAAATTAGCGATATTATTAGCTAGTTTTGTCGCTGGAGTGGTAGGATATATCTATCTATTTTTACTATGTAAGCCAAAAAAGAATATAGATTAAGGAGATTAAATGAGAAGTGATAATATCAAAAAAGGCTATACCAAAACCCCACACAGATCGCTACTAAGGGCAACTGGGCTAAGAGATGAGGATTTTGATAAGCCTTTTATAGGCGTGGCAAATAGCTTTATAGAGATAATTCCTGGGCATTTTTTCTTAGATAAATACTCTAAAATCCTAAAAGATGAAATTCGCAAAAATGGCTGCGTGCCTTTTGAGTTTAACTGTATCGGCGTAGATGATGGTATCGCTATGGGGCATGGCGGTATGCTCTACTCTCTCCCAAGCCGTGAGATAATAGCAAATTCAGTTGAAACCGTGATGAATGCTCACTGCCTTGATGCGCTAGTGTGTATGCCAAACTGCGATAAAATCGTCCCTGGAATGCTCATGGGAGCTTTAAGAGTAAATGTGCCAACTATATTTATAAGCGGTGGGCCAATGGCTGCTGGAGTTGGGCTTAGGGGTGAGGCCTTGGATTTAAACTCAGCTTTTGAAGCTGTTGGAGCGTATGAGACAAAGCAAATAGATGAAAAAGAGCTTAAACATATAGAGTGTAACGCCTGTCCCGGTGGCGGTAGCTGCTCTGGAATGTTTACAGCTAATTCTATGAATACCCTTTGTGAAGCGATGGGCGTGGCATTAGAGGGCAATGGAACTATCCTAGCTCTAACCAAAGAGCGAGAAGAGCTAATCAGAAAAGCCGCCAAAAGAATCTGCCAAATCGCCCTTGATGAGAGATATAAAATCAAAAATATCATAAATACCAAATCCATCCACAACGCAATGGTCGTAGATATGGCAATGGGTGGTAGCTCAAATACAATTTTACACATGCTTGCTATCAGCCGTGAAGCTGGTGCGCCACTAGATATAGCAAAATTAAATGACATTAGTCGCAGTGTCCCACATATAGCCAAAATCGCCCCGAGCCTACCTAGCGTGCATATGGAAGATATAGCCAAGGCTGGTGGGCTAAGTGCGGTTATAAATGAGATAGCTAAATTCGATGATAAATTGCTAAATTTAGACGCTCTTACTATAAGTGGTGAGAGCTTAGGCGATAGGGTCAAAAATGCTGAAATTTTGGATCAAAATATCATTCACACAGTAGCAAACGCCTACTCAAAAGTAGGCGGCCTAGCTATTTTATTTGGCAATTTAGCCGAGCAAGGCTGCGTGATCAAAACTGCTGGTATAGTCGGTTCAAGGCAATTTAGTGGCAAAGCGATCTGCTTTAACTCCCAAGATGAAGCCATAGAAGGTATCAGTAGTGGCAAGGTCAAAAAGGGTGATGTGGTTGTTTTAAGATACGAAGGGCCAAAAGGAGGTCCAGGAATGCAAGAGATGCTAAGTCCAACTAGCCTTATAATGGGGCGTGGGCTTGGGGCTGATGTAGCACTTATCACTGATGGACGCTTTAGCGGTGCAACAAGAGGCCTTAGCATAGGACATGTAAGCCCTGAAGCTGCTGAGGGCGGTATGATAGGATTACTAAAAGATGGCGATATCATCGATATTGATGTAGATAAATACAGCATAAATGTTCGCTTAAGCGATGATGAGATTAACGCTAGAAAAAAAGAGTGGAAATACGCTGGCAAGGTAGTAGATAGTCGCTGGCTAAGACAATACCAAAAGCTAGTTACCAACGCAAGCAATGGGGCGATTTTAGAAGCGTGAGAAGATTGAGCCCTTTTTGGGGGCTAAATTTTAGATTTAATCTTAAGCTTATATCAACTTATATAAGCTTAAAAATTTTTA
Organism: Campylobacter sp. P0103; assembly: GCF_002139545.1. Taxonomy (NCBI): domain Bacteria; kingdom Pseudomonadati; phylum Campylobacterota; class Epsilonproteobacteria; order Campylobacterales; family Campylobacteraceae; genus Campylobacter; species Campylobacter sp. P0103. The sequence goes on from NZ_MJKG01000002.1 coordinate 103,566, forward strand.
TCTAAAGAATTTAATTTAAAGCTATATTTTAGTTTTATTATGCTCGTTTTTGATTTTTATAGCTTCAAATATGAATTTGATATATCCGCCTTTATACCAATTTTTATGAGCTTGCATAAGAGCATTTCCTAGTTTGTAGCTTAGATGATTTTTGATATTTTGGGCTTTTTGATTAGTTATTTCTAAATTTTTGATCTCTAGATCTTTTTTGCGTAAGCTCTCGTTTGTTGATTTTAGACTAGCTTCTTGCGAGCTCAATTTATCACTAAATTCTTTTATAGCCTTATCTTTTTTATTTATCTCTTCTTTGAGTGAGTTTATCTGCTCTTGCGGGGCTGGCGCTGGTGGCGTGGTTGGTTGTGGTGGTTGCGGTGGCGTGGCTAACTGCTCTTTAAGCCTATTTATGATTTGTGGGCTTAGGACTCTATCAATGTGCTTTGTGATATTAGGATACAAATGCCCGATATACTCATCTATAAACTCCATAGAATCTTTAAAAAATACGATATTTGGTATCAGATAAGAGCGGTCTATATCCCTATCAATCTCTATATCCCTATCACTTGGGATAAGACTTAAATCAAATAATTTCATTTTTGGATTTGGCTTACATAAGAAAAATGCGATTAGATCGAAGTATGGTAAAGATACGCTATTTGGGGTATTTGGACGAGCGTTAATATAAGATTCACTATTTGCTAAATTTTCATCATTAAATTTGACTATCAAACTACTATCTATTATCGGCTCGGCTTGTATTTCGCAAAATATATTAAGCTTTGAAGTTGGCTTAACAATATTCTTATCCTTATTTTTTAAATGTATAGAAGCACAATGCGATATTGTTTGAGCCCAATTTAATTTTGTTATCTCTCCATTGATTTCCAAATTCCAACCATGCATCCCAATAATTTGATACTCTTCATACCCTTCAAAACTCAAATAATTATCGCTCTCTAGCCTATAAACAATCTCATCATACATTGAATTTTTAGGATTAAAAATCTTAAAATTCCCAACTCTTTTCATATCTTGTGGGGTTAATATCTTAAATTCAGGTAGATTGATATCTAAATTCTTATTTGAAGCTTTAAAGCAATCAATATTTTTAGCAATCTCTTTGCCGACATATCGATTAACTATCGCAAGCTGATGACCGCCAAATTTATTACCAAACTGGATTATCTCGCTTTTTTCATAATAACTTTGCATATCTATAATATTTAACCCAAAATAATTAGCCAAAAATCTATGCATATTGATAATTATCTGATAATCTCTAGTCCTATAAGGTAAAATCAATATACAAACCGGCTTTTTAAGCTCATATAAAGTTGCGTATAAATATTGTAAATTTTTAAATATTATCTCTAAAGAAAGGTTTTCTATAATATTATGATTATCTAATTCGTTAATCACAGATTCAGTTACTATCAAATCAGCATTTTTAATAGCTTCTTGATTTTTTTCTCGTTTTAATTCATATAAATTTTGTAAAGAAGTAGTACCACCTAAAGCCAAATTTGTCACATTCGCATACTCTCTAAGACCTTTTTGTAGCCCATTTACCATCACAGAGTTGCTACCACCAAGAAGTATGATATTTTTCATTTTACCAACTTTTAAAATTCAATTTCAAAAGCAGGCAGTTTATCAAAAAAAAAAAAAAAATGAAATTAGAAATTAAAACTAATAGAAATATTTAATAATAAATTAAGATTATAACAATTCATCTAGTTTTGAGACTTTATAAATTTCTCAATATCAAACCCGCAAATATCGAGCCTAACACGATTAAATCTATCAAATTGGGTATTCTCATCAACTAGCATTTTCATCTGCGCACCACTCCCACCAAACGCAAATGCCTTAGATAATTCGCCTTTGCGATTTACTACCCTGTGGCAAGGGTATAGCTTTGGGTTGGGATTATTGTGTAGAGCGTTGCCAACAGCCCTAGCCAACTTCACATTACCCAAACACAGCGCAATCTGAGAGTATGTAGCCACCTTGCCTTTTGGTATCAATCTTAACAAATTATAGACTTCTTGATTAAAATTCATCACCACCTCATAATCCTTAAATATCGTTTAAGGTTTTGCTATCGAAAGGGAAATTCTACTTAAAAAGCTCAAATATTTTATCTAAACAATTTAATTTAAAGCTATATTTTAGTTTTATTATGCTCTTTTTTGATTTTTATAGCTTCAAATATAAATTTGATATATCCCCCTTTATACCAATTTTTATTGGCTTTTATTAGAGCCTGACCTAGTTTGTAGCTTAGATGGTTTTTCGTGTTTAGGGCTTTTTGGTAGTTTATTTCTAAGCTACTAATATCTTTTTCTTTTTTAGATAATGCTTCTTTGAGAGATTTTATCTCTAGTTCTTGTGAAGTTAAAGCCTTTTTGTGATTTATATCTAAATTGTTGATATCTTTTTCTTTTTGGGATAGTTTATCTTTAAGGGATTTAATCTCTAGTTCTTGTGGAGTTGGTTGTGGTGTAGGTTTTGGAGCTGGCGGGGTTGGCTGTGGTTTAGTTTCATCTATCTCTTCAAATTTTAAAGATTTAAATTTATTTTCATATTTAGGTAAAGGGATATCATAAGGCATATCTTTAAAATATGCAAAGCGATTTTTATTTTTATTACAGTATATTGCATTATATACAAATTCTAATTTTTCTTGTGCTGTGTTTAAAGAGTCTAGTTTTTCTTCAATTGCTTTAGGAGATAGGAATTCGTTTTGGTTATAGGTGTATTTGAAATCATTGTTTGGAATATAGTTATATTTATTTGTTTCTTCTAAATCCCAATTATGCACACACTCTTCTCTCCAAGAGATATTTTCTTTTACCTGTTTAATTGGATTGCCAGCATTAATAGTATTAGAATAACAAAGTTTTGTAACTACACTTTTTGTGCCAATAATGCTTCCAGAAGCAACGAATGATTTTTTGAGAAATGCTACTTCTTGTCCAACCCATACATGATCTCCTATATAAATGCTTTGAGTAGGATTGATACGTTTATTGGTAATATTGTCGTATATTAAATGTGGATCCGCATTTCTAAACCAAATCGTATGCGAGAAAAGACATTGATCTCCTATTATAATGTTTTTTCTTTCAGATAGCAGCAAAGATCTTTGTCCACGTAGAGTTTTAAGCCCTAAAAAGGGCTTAAAGGCTTATTTGATAACGCCACACGCCATTCTAGCGCCGCCGCCGCCAAGTGCTTTTGGATGGTCGCTGTGATTGTCACCACCGATATGAACCATCAAAGAGTGGCCTTTTAACTCGCTTAAATCTTTGATTTTAGGAGATAAAACAGGATTTGTCGCTGTGCCATCAGCTGCTACATATAGCGCTGGTAGGTCGCCTTTGTGGCCTTTGTCATCCCAAGGTAAAGAGTGATTACCGCTATTTGTTGGATCCCAGTGGCCACCGGCTTTCATACCTAAGCCTTTATCTGTTGCGCCGCAATCAGGATTTGCATGGACATGAAATCCGTGTAAGCCTGGCTCTAAGCCTTTAAGATCAGGGAAAAACGCCACGCCGTAGTTGGTTTTAACCGCTATTACGCTACCTACTGGAGTGTTTTTGTCTTGTCCTAGTAAATCAACTTTGATCTCAATGTGATCTACGCTTTTAGGGTCAAAAATCGTCATATTAGCCGCTAATAAACTAGAGCTAGCAAGCATCAAAGCAGATGCTACAAAACCAAATTTTTTCATAATTTTCCTTTAAAATTGAAGTATAATTCATTATAACCAAAAATTATTAATAAATTAAGATTTTTAATACAAAATCCAAATTTCACTTAGCAAACAAACAAACCACGCCAAAAAGCTCTAAATCTTTAACGATTTTTCGCATTTAGGCTAATACTCCTTTAAAAGCCACTTTTATATACCCAATCCAAAATATTTATCAAAGAATTTCAATAATTTTTCGATTATTGCTTGTTTTCTTTCATTTCTATTGCCACCGTTAAATCTACCCATAGGTGGTAGTATTTTTTCTATATCTGTTCCTATTGTTTTGACTTGACCATCTCTAAAAGAATGGTCTAAAAAATTTCTCGTCTCGCTCTCTTTTAAATTTTCATCTTTTATTAAATTTTTTAGATCGCTTTCCTTTTGTTCTTTGACAAATTTCGCCCAATCTGTCATTACATCTGTATCGGCGTTAATTTTATTGATAAATCCATCTATTAGATCTTTTTTGGATCTTAGTGACATGCTTGCTCTAATAGCTTTATCGATTGAGCTTCGTATCTCTTGGTCTTTACAATTTGATTTATGGTATTTTGTAACTAGCATTAAAATATAATCTATATTTACCTCTAATTGCCTTACAAGCTCCATCTCAAATACCAAATCATCTTTTATGCTTTCGCTACCTTCTGATTTTGATTTGAACTCCTCATTGAGATCTTCATATTCGCTAAGGTAATCTCGAAAATCCTCTTCGCTTAGTATCTCCATACCTTTGAATTTGTCAAATGATGATAGGATATTTCTTAGTCTTAGAATGCTACCTATAGATATTATAAAATCCCTTTTGGCTGATTCTCCGAAGGGTTTCTCGCCTGGTGGATACTTTTGGATAAGCTGGGATATTTTTTCTTCGTAGCCCATAATATGCTTTTTGCCATCATTATATCCATAATAGTAATCTTCAAAAGATCTTAGCAGCACTATTCCGCTCGCATTTTTATCGCCAAATAGGGCTATTGCGTCATTTGTCTCTTGCTGTAAATCTCTAAAACATACAATATTTCCATAGGATTTTACAGAATTTAATATCCGATTTGTTCTTGAAAATGCTTGTATCAATCCATGTTGTTTTAGGTTTTTATCCACCCATAATGTATTTAGCGTAGTAGCGTCAAATCCTGTTAAAAACATATTAACAACGATCAATAAATCAACTTCTCTTTTCTTGACCTTATCAGAGAGATCCTTATAATAGTCTTGAAATCCATTGCCTTCAGATGAGAAATTTGTTTTAAATTTTTTATTGTATTCACTTATAGCAAAATCCAAAAACTCTCTTGAGCTTTTATCCAATAGCTCCGTCTCAAATCCCTCATCATCTATTATCCCATCGGCCCTGTCTTCTTCATTAGCCGCAAAAGAGAATATCGTAGCGATGGTTAAATCTTTTTGCTTTTCTTCTAATTGCTTTTTAAATTCCAAATAATATTTTTTAGCCATCTCAATCGAAGCGACCGCAAACATAGAGTTAAATCCACTCATTCTTTGACCTTTTAAATCATAATATGAGCTTCTTTTTGTCTTTTGGTCAAAATGCTCTATTATATATTCAACTATTTTTTTAACCCTCTTATCATCTGCCAATGCTCCTGCCTCATCGATCCTTGCTACTTCTTTGTCTTTTATTTCATCTTTTTTCTTAATTGTATTGACATAGTCAATTCTAAATGGCAAGACATTCCCATCATTTATAGCATCAACAATGGTATAAGTATGGAGCTTATCCCCAAAGGCTTGCTCAGTGGTACAAAAATCAGGATTTGATTTATTAGTAGCATTTTTAGCAAAAATTGGCGTCCCTGTAAATCCAAATAGATGATAATTCTTAAAACTCTTAGATATCGATGTATGCATATCACCAAACTGCGATCTATGGCACTCATCAAATATCAAAACCAAATGCTTTTGAAACGCCGGATGCTTGGGGTTTCTTTTGACAAATTCGCTTAACTTTTGGATAGTTGTAACTATGATTTTAGCGTTATCATCTTCAATCTGTTTTTGTAGTATTTTGGTATTTCTATTGCCATTTGCCGCACCCTTTTCAAACCTATCATACTCTCGCATCGTCTGATAATCCAAATCTTTTCTATCAACGACAAATAGCACCTTATCTATATAGTCTAATTTACTTGCGAGTTGTGCGGTCTTAAATGATGTTAAGGTTTTACCAGAGCCTGTTGTGTGCCATATATAGCCACCAGCTTCGATAGTTCCCATTTTTTTGTAATTTGTGCTTATTTGAATTTTATTTAGTATCCTTTCAGTTGCGGCTATTTGATATGGACGCATCACCAGCAATAACTCTTCAGCTGTAAATACGCAATATTTGGTTAATATATTTAGTATTGTATGCTTTGAAAAAAATGTCTTAGTAAAATCAACTAAATCGGGTATCACTTTATTACTCGCATCAGCCCAGTATGAAGTAAATTCAAAGCTATTGCTTGTTTTCTTGCTTCTATTTTGTGTTTGGGTTTTTTCTTTTATATGGCTCTCTCTTGTGGTGTTAGAATAGTATTTTGTATTTGTGCCATTTGAGATTACAAATATTTGTATATACTCATATAGCCCACTACCAGCCCAGAAGCTATCTCTTTGATATCTATTGATTTGATTAAATGCTTCTTTTAAGGCTACTCCCCGTCTTTTTAACTCTATATGAATCAAAGGCAATCCATTAACCAAAATCGAAACATCATAGCGATTTTCATAGTTTCCGCCCTTTTCTACATATTGATTGATAACTTGTAATATATTATTATGGATATTTTTCTTATCAATTAGATAGATATTTCTACTCGTTCCATCATCTTTTTTTAATACTTGGATATGGTCTTCTTGGATTTTTTTGGTTTTTTGGACTATTCCATCATTGTTATTAGCGATACTATTTTTATAAAATCTATCCCATTCATTATCACTAAATTTATAATCATTCAATATCTCTAATTGAGCTCTAAGGTTACTAATAAGCCCCTTTGAATCATTGATTTTTAGATATTCATAGCCTTGCTCACTAAGCATTTTTATAAATTCATTTTCTAAGGCTGCTTCGCTTTGATAACTATCAGATTTTTTCTTTAATGGTTCATACTCAGCCACCACAGTAGAATTGCTCATTTCCATAACTATATTATATTTATTCATGTTATTTCAATTCCTTAAAGGTTAGTAATTTATCTCTATAATACTCATATTGCTTTTTTCTTGCTTCTATTTCAGCAGGAAGACCTTCAGAAATATCGTTACATAATTTGTCAAATTTTTCTAATATATTTACTATCTTATTTTGTTTTTCTAAAGATGGAATTGGTATAATAGCCTTTTTTAATCCTTCTGCTGATATCGAACATATTTTTCCCTCAGATACAAATTTTTTAATCTGATTATGATATTGTGATGTTCTTAAAAAATAAGATATATATTTAGGATTTTGTTTATGCTTTAAAGTATAACATGCATCATGTACGGCTATATCTTCGTCACCTTCCCATGCAACTCCAATTCCAATATCCATTCTATTTTCTCCTGCTCCAACTATTATTACATCATTTTTGTTTGCATATCTCATTTTAGGTCTTAATTCTTCTCTAATATGTGATTTTACTTTTTTAGCATGTACTCCATAAAATGTATATAGTTCTCCATAGTGCATACATGGCACCCCAACATCTACTCTATCTGCATGAACAAATCTTTTTCCTCTTATAAGAGACCCTAATGATCCCAATGTAACATTATTTTCTTTTATATTTTCATATATACTATCTAAATAAAACTGATATTGCTTTTGTCTAGCTGAAAGCTCTGCTGAAAGCTCTGCTGAAAGCTCTGCTGAAAGCAATGTGAAATTATCCAATATACGGACAATTTCACATTGCACTTCCAACGGAGGCACAGGAATTTCAAAATCATTTAACACATTAGAACTTAAATTTTTTACTGAACTTCCACTTACTAAATTATATAAATTTGGAATTGAATTATCTAATACATAAAACAAATATTTGTTATTAATTATTTCTTCATTAGCTATAAACATACCAACTCTTTGGTTTAAATAGTAATTTTTATCACTATTATTTATTCCAACTTTTATTGTCCCGCTCATGCCTATTATTATTCTATCTTTTTTTATTATGTATTTTGACAAATTTTCTTTATACTCATCTGGTTTAATATAAACCATATTATCTTCCGAAATACTTTTGTCTTGAATATTAGTGGTTCTAACTAAACCAATCCCATTTTCTTTAAAAGTATTGTTTTTAAATGCAAATCCTTGAACAAAATTACTTACTTTCCCTATTTTTTTAAATTCCACCCCATTTGGGCATAATTTATTGATTAATTCTTCTAATTTACTCATAGATTACGCCTCGATTTCTAAAATGATTTTATCTATTTCCTTGCGAAGCTCGTTCTCTCTAGCTACTATTTGGGCTATTTCATTATTTAGCTTTACTATATCTATTTTTTCTCTTGTGTCTTCTTGTTCTACATAGGTTGATACTGATAGATTGTAGTTATTCTGGGCTATCTCTTTGTTTGTGATTAATTTGGCAATGTGGTTAATATCTTTTCTATCTTTAAATATTTTAACTATATTATCTATATTTTTATCGGTTAATCTATTGTTATTAGTTACTTTGACGCACTCTTTAGAAGCGTTGATAAAGAGTGTGCTATTATCTTTTTTGCCTTTTTTTAACACCATTATACAAGTTGCTATACTTGTCCCAAAAAAGAGATTATCAGGTAGTTGGATAATCGAGTCAATAAAATTATTATCGATTAGATATCTTCTAATCTTTTGTTCTGCTCCACCTCGATATAATATCCCAGGAAAGCACACTATAGAAGCTGTGCCATTAGGTGCTAGCCAAGATAATGAGTGCATTATAAAGGCAAAATCCGCTTTTGACTTGGGCGCTAAAACTCCAGCCGGAGAGTAGCGTGGGTCATTTATCAAAATGGCATTATCATCTCCAGCCCATTTGATAGAGTATGGTGGATTAGATACTATCACTTCAAATGGCTCATCATCCCAGTGTTTAGGCATGGTCAAAGTATCTTCGCAAGCTATGTTAAATTTGTCATAACCAATATCATGTAAAAACATATTAATCCTACAAAGGTTATAGGTAGTTAAATTTATCTCTTGACCATAAAAGCCATTTCTTACATTATCTTTGCCTAAAATTTTTGCAGATTTCAAAAGCAACGACCCACTTCCGCAAGCCGGATCATAAACCTTATTAACCTCTTTTTTATCCAAAATAGCGAGTTTGGTAAGTAGCTCGCTAACCTCTTGTGGTGTGTAGAATTCTCCACCTGATTTACCAGCATTTGAAGCATACATAGACATTAAAAACTCATAAGCATCCCCAAATGCGTCTATATCGTTATCCTTATAATCTAAATTTATCCCAGCTATTCCATCTAATATTTTTAGAAGTTTTTCATTTCTTTTAGCAACTGTGGCGCCTAGCTTATTGCTATTGACATCTATATCATCAAATAACCCAGAAAAGTCATCTTCACTCTGCGTGCCTTTGGCGGAGTTTTCGATATTGTTAAATATCATTTCTAAATATTCATTTAAATTATCTTTTATATTTTTAGTTTTGCCCTCGCTATCTGTGAATGTAGCGCTATCGCTTTTAGCTGATTTAATCACATTACAAAACAACTCTGAAGGACGAATGAAAAATCCCTTTTCTGTAACAAGATTATCCCTTTCAAGCTCGGCCTCGCTATCTTCTAAATTCGCATAATCAAAAGTGGTATCGCCTGTTGCTTCTCTCTCCCCTTGATTTATATAATTTGCTATATTTTCTGATATATATCTATAAAACATAATACCTAGCACATACTGCTTAAAATCCCATCCATCCACTGAACCCCTCAAATCATCAGCGATGGACCATATCGCTTTATGTAATTCTTCTCTTTGGTGGTTGCTTGCCATTTTGATTGCCTTTAAATTTGATTTTGATAGCGTTTTTTTGGTTTGTATTATATATTTTCATTAGTTAAATTACAATATTTTAATCTGATTTTGTGTGGATAGATATGAAATTTGGCTTTTTGTGGGGTTAAATTTGGCTTTTTGTGTAGCGTTTTTAGGGTTGGGTGGCGAATTTTTGTGGGTGGTGTTTTTGGGTGCGGTGGTGGAATTGGCTCTTTGTGGGTGGGATTTAGATACTAGGGCGGAATTTGGCAGCGAAATTTGACAGCGGAATTTGGCAATGGCAAAAAATTCGCCGGTGTTAGCGGCTGATAGTAATAGGAGGCCGCCCGAATTGGGCGGTTGTTGGGTGGTGGTGGATTTAAAGATGAATATAAATTTATTTAGATACTTCTAGGATTTTTCGGCCATTGGTATCTTGGATTGGGCGGTTGTTTTGGCCTATTATATTAGTAAAAAATTTAATCTGTTCATCTGAAGCAAAGGCGTTGTCACGATTTATTAGCCAGATCACACCCTCAGAGCATGGTGGCGTAGTGAGTGAGCCAACTAGCTCGACATAATTTTGAAGATTTTTGACTAGGTCGCTTAAGGCTAAATTCGCTAGTTTTCTACTCTCTCCAACCTTAGTAGGTGCGTCCGTCCAAATCTCTTTAATCACAGGATTTTCGCCACCTTTATCAAACATAATTGCCAATACCAAAAGCTCTCCATCACTAGCCTTATGAACTAAATGAGCGACCATAGGATAGTGCTTTTTATCAAAAGTATATTCTGATGGCGTGTGAAAATGCATCTGTAAAAGCTCGAATTTTTTATTTTGAAATGTTAGGGTGCTACCTGGATTGAAGCTCACTTCTAAAGTGTGTCCGTTATTGATAAGCTCTTTTGGGCTATTTTTATAATCAAATATAGGCTTTTGTAGCGTAGATTTCTCAGCTTGAGTTATATCAATTGGCGATTGATTTTTACCATATTTACAGGTGCGAAATTCATCCGCCAAATCTCCCCAATGCTCTGGCGATCCATCACCGCTATAACCCCAATGTGGCGCACCATGATGAGTATTAGAACCACTCGCACCAATTAAAAAACCAAAAAGCAAAATAGCTAAAAATCTCACAATTTCTCTTTAGAGTGAATTTAAAATAATTTAATCAATATAATTTAATTTAATTATATGAATTAAATTTATTTTATAATAAAAATTAGTTATTATACTCGCCTTAAACATAAATTTTTCTTAATATTTATATTTTTATGCGTAGCGAATTTCATTAATTTAAATTTGATATTTGATTTGAAGTTTAATTTAGCTTAATCTAGTATAAATTTGCTATTTTACCTATTATGATTTCATCGCCATTAAATGATATGAAAGGGATTTTAAACTAAATTTAAAATGATTTTTGGAGGTAATTTAGAAATTTGAAAATTTATATCTAGATATTGGCTTTTTGCCTTGCGGTGGCTAGTGAGACGGATATTGGCCTATTGTGTGCTTTTTAATCTTATCATTGTTTTTAATTCTAAAGATAAAAGTCTTGCTATTTGGGCGAATTCTTACTATTAGGTTGCGTGTGCTTCTCATCTTTTATTATTAGCTCTTTTGCGTTTTGTGGTAGGGTGATAGCTTTTAGTTGGCTGTCTGTTGTGAAGTTTTTCATTTTCATTTGGGTATCCTTTTTGGGTATTCCTTTGGGTGAAAATAACTGAAATGAAATGATATCAAATGAAAGCTTAAATCAGTTCTAAAATCCGATTTTTAGGGCTTTTTGATGATTTGTGAAAGTTTAAGAAAAGTATTGAAATGGAGTGATGGTGCGGACGAGAGGACTTGAACCTCCACACCGTAAGGCACCAGATCCTAAGTCTGGCGTGTCTGCCAATTTCACCACGTCCGCAACAATAATAAGGTTTGTCAAGCAAAAACTTAACAAGGTGGTACGCCCAAGAGGATTCGAACCTCTGGCCTACGGCTTAGAAGGCCGTTGCTCTATCCAGCTGAGCTATGAGCGCATATGAAAACTCAGCTCTTATATTTGAAAGTGGTGCGCCAGGTAGGACTCGAACCCACAACCTACAGATCCGAAGTCTGTCGCTCTATCCAATTGAGCTACAAGCGCAGTCTCCTCATATAAATGGGGTGAGTGATGGGAATCGAACCCACGACCCTCAGGACCACAATCTGATGCTCTAACCGACTGAGCTACACTCACCACATGGTCGGGGTGAAAGGATTCGAACCTTCGGCCCCTTGGTCCCAAACCAAGTGCGCTAACCAGACTGCGCTACACCCCGAAGTATAGTCTCGCTATTTCAAATAAAGAGCTGAAATTATATACAAAAAAAAATCATTTGTCAATTAAATTTAGCTTAAATTTGAAAAATTATTCCAAATTTAAGCAATATTATTTCTCTTTTTTCTTGAATAAAGATTTATCATCTCTACTACCAAAGAGAATGCCATAGCAAAATATATATAACCTTTTGGTATATGAAACTCCAACCCTTCGCCCACTAGCGCCACGCCTATTAAAATCAAAAACGCAAGAGCTAAAACTTTAATAGTCGGATTGGACTCCACAAATCTACTAATAGCGCCACTAGCAAGCAACATCACACCAACTGCTAATATAACGGCTAATATCATAATCTCTATATGATCGGCCATACCTACGGCTGTAATCACGCTATCAAGCGAAAAGACAATATCAAGTACAGCAATTTGAATAATAATCATCATAAAGCCAGCTCCAGCCTTGCTAGCCATACTTTGTTCTTCATTTTCACCTACTGCGTGTGAATGTAATTCAAGAGTGGATTTAGCTATCAAAAACAACCCACCAGCAATCAATACGATATCACGCCCTGAAATTTCTTGCCCTATCACGCTAAATAGCGGCGTAGTAAGCTTCATAATCCAAAATAGGCTAAGTAATAATAATATTCTAGTTATCATCGCAAGCCCAAGACCAACTACCCTGGCACGATCTCTTTGTTCATTTGGCAATTTGCCACATAAAATTGCTATAAATATGATATTATCAATACCCAAAACTATCTCAAGTGCAGTTAGCGTCATTAAGCTAATCCACGCCTCAGGCATATAGATCCACTCAAGCATTTTTATCCTTTGTTAGAATTTTTATAATTGTTTTTGGTAGTAATTTATGCTCAATTTTATGAATTTTTTTCTCCCACTCTTGCAGGGTTTTATCTTTGCGAGCGAAGCTCTTTTGTGCTATTATCTCTCCAGCATCTAGCTCAGAACTTACCCAATGTACACTTACTCCACCTATTTGCATATCGCTATGATAACTATCTGTTATAGCATGCGCTCCTTTAAATAGTGGCAATATGCTTGGATGTAAATTAATAGCTTTAATATTATCAGTAAATATAGGCGTAAGAATTCTCATAAATCCAGCTAAAATAGTCAAATCAATACTATGTTTATTAATCTCATCAACTACTGCTTTATCAAACTCCTCTCTACTGGCATAATCTTTATGATTAATAACCACAGTATCAAGACCAAATTTCTTAGCACGCTCAATCCCTTTAGCATTAGGATTATTGCATATCAATAACGCCACATTAATTTTAATACCATTAAAAACCTTATCATGCACCCTTTCTAATATGGCTTGCAAATTCGAGCCACTTCCACTGAATAAAACCGCAATATTTTTTACAACCATTTTAATCCTTCTATAATATCATTTGGGGTAAAGCTATAGTTATTACCCTTATAAATTTGAGCTGATTTTTGATGAGCTAGGACGCCATTTATAGCCGAATTTAATGGGCTAAATCCACCTGCTAAATAGGCTAAAATTATTCCGGACAATGCATCGCCACTACCGCCAACTGCTAACTTTGCATTGCCCTGTGGCGCTATATAGAGCACGCCATTTTGAGCAATTATTGGATTTGCCCCTTTTAATATAAGTGTAGCAAGAAATTTAGAGCTAAATTTGCGAGCTAACTCAAAACGGTTATTTTGGATCTGCCCTACATCAAATTCGCCTATTTCACAAATCTTAAGCAATGAGCTAAACTCCTTTGGGTGCGGAGTTAAAATAGCTGTATTACTTCTAGCAAATTCACAAATCCAAGGCTTATAAAATGCATCCGCATCCACTACACACGGCTTTTTGAGTAAATTCATAAAATCAAACTCAACTTCACCAAGCCCCATTCCAAAAGCCACAGCATCTGCACCATCAAAACTGCTTTTAAGCATAATCTGTGGATCTAAATTTAAACTACTAAGCCCTTGAATACTTTTAGTCAAATTTACTATACTTACTCTACCAGCCCCCATTCTAAGCGCCGAATTTGCCGCAATCTGCGCTGCTCCGCTCATCTGTCCACAAGCAATAAATGCATGACCAAAGTCGCCTTTATTTACATTTTCTATATCTCTACTAGGCAAAATTAAATCATCTAAAAGTACTAAAAAATCGCTATCATCAAAACTAAATTTGCTCTCATTTAAACCCAAATTTGCCTGCACGATCTGCCCTACTAAATCTTTAGCAGCGTCTGCATATAACCCAAGCTTTAACGCCCCCATACAAACGGTAAAATCTGCCCTAAACGCTCCATTTATTGCTACGGCTCCATTTTCACTTATTCCGCTTGGTATATCTACAGCAATTTTAAGAGCGCTACAGCTATTTGCTATTTTTATAATTTTAGCAATTTTTTCACCAATCTCTCCGCAAAACCCACTACCAAAAATCCCATCTATGATACAATCAAACTCACTAAAATTACTTAAACTATCTAAAACATTTACACCGACATTTTTAGCGATATTTAGCTGAATTTGAGCATTGTGATTAAGTTCTTTTTGAAGTAAAATCAATCCGCATTCATATTCACCACTAAGCATTCTAAGTGTGGCAATTGCATCGCTTGCGTTATTTCCTTTACCGCAAAGCGCTAAGATTTTAGTACCAATTTTCAACTCTTTACGAACCAAATCTGCTACCGCACGAGCAGCATTTTCTTGCAAAACTAACTCACTAAATCCTAATGCATCAACAGCATTTTTATCAAATTTAGCCGTATTAGTATAAAGTCTTTTCATCTCTTCATCCTATAGCTTAAACTCTCTATTATATCTGCTTTTGAGATAGATTTAGCATCGCGCAAATCAGCAATCGTACGAGCTACTTTTAGTATTTTATTTATTCCACGCTGACTTAGATGATAGTTTGTAATTGCTTTACTTAAAATCTCTGTTGCTGCATTCTCAAGAGTACAAAACTTAGCAATATCAAAGTCGCATAATTTGCCATTTAGCTCACTTTGACCACGCTCAATCTGATTTTTAAAAGCATTTAAAACCATTGCGCTCATCTGTTTTGAGCTATAACTTGGCACATCTCCATCATTAATCTCGCCCATAGCACAATATATATCAATACGGTCTAATATAGGGCCAGATATAACATTTTTATACTTTGCAATCTCTTTATCGCTACAAGTGCAGACACTATTTTTACTAAATGCATTTCCACACGGACAAGGATTCATCGCTGCAACAAATAGAAATTTCGTATCATAGCTAACCTTTGAATTTACTCTAGAAATGTTAATTTTATAATCTTCTAATGGCTCTCTAAGGCTTTCTAAAATCTGCTTACCAAAATAAGGAAATTCATCAAAAAATAGTACGCCACCATTGGCTAATGCGACTTCGCCAATCTTTGCTGCACTGCTTCCGCCTCCAAAAATTGAGCTTCTTGTGCTTGTGTGATGTGGACTCCTAAAGGCTCTAATAGCACTAAAATCACTACTATTTGAATTTAATGACTCATAAGCACTTGCTAGTAAAATCTCTTCTAGGCTTTGTGGCGGCATAATATATGGTAGTCGTTTTGCACTCATACTCTTTCCACATCCTGGACTTCCCTCAAATAAAATATTATGCATTCCAGCTGCTGCAATTATGCTAGCGCGCTTAGCACGCTCTTGCCCTTTGATATCGATAAAATCGAGCTTAAAATGTAAATTTGGAACAAATTTACGACCTGCAATTTCGATGACATTATCAAAAATTGGATGAGTTGCATCGACTTTGCAACTAATTTTAAATTCATCATTTAGGAAAAAATCCCTTGCTTGTGCCAAATTCTCCACAGCATAAACTTCAAAATTTGGTATCATTGCAGCTCTAAGCGCAATATCCTTTGGAAGTAATATTTTAGCACTTTTGACATGCGTACTAAGAAAAAGCAAAACTGAAAAAAGCTCAGCTGAGCTACGCAGTCTACCATCAAGACCTAACTCGCCAAATACAAAATAATCACTATCGAAACGCTCTTTTTGCAGCAATACCAAAAGCGCAATAGCCAAATCAAAATGCGAGCCGTCTTTTTTAACATCACTTGGACTAAGATTTATGATAATTTTCATCGCTGGAAGAGTAAAATCATGCAAAGCTGCAAGAGCTGATTTGACACGGGTTACTGACTCTTTGATAGTTACACTAGCAAGTCCAACGATCTCAAATCCAGGCAAAGCTCTAAGCAAAGTAGATTCTATATCAATTATATGTAGCTTTGAGTTCAAACAGGCGCATTTTAGGGCTTTCATAATGGTTTTTGTTTTGACTTTTTCTTATACTCTTTATCAAATTTTTTACGCTTATTAAAGCCAATTCGCTCTATAAATAGATGTCCATCTAAGTGATCATTTTCGTGCTGCAAGGCAACAGCTAGTAAACCATCTGCCTCAAGTGTGTGACTAGCTCCAAATCTATCTTGATACTCTAGTGTTACATTTGCAGCTCTTTTTACATCTTCGTAGTATCCAGGCACGCTCAGACAGCCTTCTTGATAGAGTTGTTCCCCATCTTTTTTTATAAATTTAGGATTAATGATTTCGAGCAAATCACCTTTGTCTTGAATTTCATTCTCATTTACTAGATTGATAATTAAGGCACGAATTGGTCTGCCTACTTGAATAGCAGCTAAACCAATTCCGCCTTTAAAAATCATCGTATCATACATATTATCTAAAAACTCGCCTAGTTCAGTGTCAAATTTATCCACCTCTACGCTACGCTCAAAAAGCCTCTTATCAGGATATTCTAAAATTTCTAAAACCATATTAGCTCTCTACAGTCTCAAATAACTTTAACCCTTTGCCGCTACGAGGCAATGCATCTAAAAGTGCTGATAGAATCTCCTCTATACTACTCTCAGGATCAATCGAACCAACAGATAGCTCCATATCCATATCTAGTTCATCTTCGCCCATAAAAAATGTAGTTTGATAAAGCAGCTCTGCAATCCTTTGGGCTGCCTTTTTGGCACTTTCAAGATCTGTGTGCTTCATCACCATCGCAAAACAACCATCACCATAGTGAGCCACAATATCGCTTCGGCGTGATGTTTTAAGTAGAATTTTGGCAATATTTCGTAAAATTCCGTTTTTGTCTTTTAGGCTTGGGATTTTGTTTAAAACACTATCTTTAACATGAATTAGCATGATGCTTACATTGTATTTATAGCGTTTAACATCATTAAACTCATCGTATAAAACTTTTAGTAAATATTTTTTATTATAAACTTCAAATTTGGAGTCATAAATAGAGTTATCTTCAACATTTTTAAATATTTTATCAACCTCTTCATAGCTAGTTTTAATAGCTCCGATGTGGCGCTCCATTAAAATATTTAGCTTACTCAACTCCTCACCAAAAGCCTTGATATTGCCTTGAATTTCAAGCGGATTAGCACTAGCGCTCATCTCATTTAGGCGCTTTTTAGCTATGCCTTTCATAATGCCTAAATTCTTATAAATAAGCGATATAATCTGCATCATAGAACGAATCTGGGCAAAGCCAGTTTTAATATCTTTTTCTATTAAGGCTTGACGGTCAAGCTTGTCTTCTTTGCTAAAATCTAGTAGCTCTAAGACCTTTTTTTGAAAATTTGCAGGCTTACTTTCTAAAAGTTTTCTAAAATATATATCAAAATTTTCAGGTGTTGGCTGGATATTCTCAGCTAGCAACTGCTTTAAAACCGCAGAAGAGAATTTATTTAAATCAACATTCTCATCATCGCTACCCATAGCAGTTGGGCGAATTCCAGTTCTAACTACAGCCGGTCTAGGAGCTGGCCTTGCTTTTTTATCTTCATCTAATTTAACCATCTCAACACCTTAAAATTTATTTAAAACTCTTTGTCAAAATTGTATCAACAATACCATACTCCACAGCTTCTTGGGCACTCATAAAGTAATCCCTGTCTGTATCTTTTACAACTTTTGCTAGTTTTTGGCCTGTATTTTTAGCTAAAATACTATTTAAATTCTCTTTGATTCTTAGAATTTCTTTAGTTCTAATCTCTAAATCAGTAGCCTGACCTTGCGCTCCACCTAGAGGCTGATGAATCATAACCCTAGCATTTGGCAAAATATATCTCTTGCCTTTTGCCCCACTACTTAGCAAAAATGAGCCCATACTAGCAGCTTGACCGATGCAGATGGTACAGACATCAGGCTTGATATAATTCATCGTATCATAGATGCTCATACCGCTAGTTACTACACCGCCTGGGCTATTTATGTATAGATAGATATCTTTATCTGGATCTTGTGCTTCTAAAAATAGTAGCTGAGCTACAATTGCACTAGCCATACGATCTTCTATCTCATCAGTGAGCATTACTATACGGTCTTTAAGCAAGCGAGAGTAGATATCATAGCTTCTCTCTCCCTTGCCATCATTTTCAATTACATAAGGTATCATTATTTGCTCTCATCTTTTTTGCCAAATAGATCTGTAAATAATTTTTCTTCTACCAATGCCATCTTAATTGCTGGAATCATACCTTGTTTTTTGTAGTTTTCTAGATGCTCTTTTGGATCTACTCCATATCTATAAGCCTCAAAATAGATTGTTTGTAAAATTTCATTATCGGCTACAGCAATATTGCGAACTTTAGCTAGCTCATCAATAATAAATGTAAGTTTAACACTTTTTAGCGCATCATCTTTATATTTTGCTCTTTGTTCTTCTAATGCTTTTGGGTCTTCTTGGAATTTTTTGCGTTCTTCATCGCTAAAACTCATCCAGTTATTTCTAAACTGCATATCAATCTCTTGTTCTACTATGTTATTTGGTAGATCAAAGCTAAATTTTTCTACAGCAGATTGGGCGAATTTAGGTTTTAGCTCCTCAGCAACTAATTTAGCCATTTTTTCAGCTTTGATTTGACTGCTAATACGCTCTTCTAGTATCTCTTTAGTTGGATTTTCTTCATTTGGAAGAACTTTTTTGAGAGCCTCAGCATCTAATTGCCCAATTTTTTTACCTTGGATTTCATGTAGTTTTACCTTAAATACTGCGGCTTTGCCTGCTAAATGTGCTGCGCCATACTCAGCTGGGAATGTTACATTTATATCTTTTTCTTCACCAACTTTTAATCCAACCATTCCATCTTCAAATCCTGGAATAAACTGACCGCTACCAATCTCAAGCACATATCCCACAGCTTTGCCGCCATCAAATGCAACACCATCTACAAAGCCTTCAAAATCAAATTTAGCAAAGTCGCCTTTTTCTAAACTATCTTTTTCTACTTTTTCAAGTGGAGCCATCATATTTAAAAATTCATTGATTTTAGCGTCTATCTCACTTTTTTCTGCTTTTGGCTCATCAAAGCTTGGGATAAGTGCTTCATATCCTGATACATCTACAGTTGGACGGAATGAAATTTCAACTTCAATATCTATATTACCATCTTTTTCATCAAATTTAAGAACTCTTGGTTCAGAAATTATATCTGAGTTTGATCTCTCTACTAATTTTACAGATTCGCTTATAAATTCTCTATAAAGTTCGCCACGAGCATCATTTTCTAAGTCTTTACCATATCTTTTGATAACTTCAGCTACTGGCACTTTACCAGGGCGAAATCCATCAATTTTTACATTTTTAGCTGCTTTTTGTGCTAATTTTTCTACTTTTTGTTTTATCTCATCTGCTGTTAGAGTTGTTGTCGCAGTAACATTTACTGAATTTGTAAGTTTAGCATTAACTTCCATTATTTTCCTTTTGACAAAAATTTGGCGCATAATATAGCAAAATTTTGCTTTATTTAAGTATAAATTGCTAAATTTATTTGCTCTCAAGTCAAATTATTGTAAAATTATACAAAATTTTTTTAAGGTGAATTATGTTTGATAAAAACAGAATGACTGAATTTCAAGACTGCGTAAAAAAGATGCTTGAAATCATGGGTGAAGACCCAAATAGAGATGGATTACTAAACACTCCAAAAAGAGTCGCAAAAGCCTATGAATTCATCACTCAAGGCTATAGCCAAAGCCCTTTAGATATCCTAGGCGATGCGATGTTTGAAAGTAGCAATAATGAGATGGTTTTAATCAAAGATATTGAGTTTTATAGTATTTGTGAGCATCATCTTTTGCCTATAATCGGTAGAGCACATGTAGCCTACATTCCAGATGGAAAGGTCGTAGGGCTAAGCAAAATCCCAAGAATGGTAAATATATACGCTAGAAGATTACAAATTCAAGAACAGATGACTGAACAAATAGCACAGGCCTTGCAAGAAGCGATTAATCCAAAAGGTGTTGGAGTTGTACTAGAGGCTAGACATATGTGCATGGAGATGCGAGGCGTTGAAAAAATCAATTCAGTCACTACAACTTCGGCACTTCGTGGTTCATTTATAAAAAATCCAGAGACTCGCAAAGAGTTCTTTGATCTAATAAATTCACCAAAATCGGTTAAATTTTGAGCCTAAACAATATCAAAAATCGCCTCGCTAAAAAAGTAAATCTCTCTAGCGTCTTTGGCATAATAACTCGCATTAATGCCAATAATATCGAGATATCTGGTCTGCGTCCAAGCATTGGCGATATAGTAAAAATAACTAGTATCGACAGCGATAAAACTGAACTAGGAATGGTAACAGAACTCCATCAAAATGGTGCTTGCGTTAGCCCATTTGGCTTTGTTGAAGGATTTAAGGTTGGCGATAGAGTCTATGCAAGCGATCAAGGGATGAGCATTCCAGTAGGAGAGGCTTTACTAGGACGTGTAGTTGATCCATTTATGAATCCAAAAGACGATAAAGGGCCAATTAACTGTATGGAACTAATCTCTATAATGCGTCCGCCAATCCCAGCTATGAAACGTGGGTTAATCGATGAATGTTTTAGTGTTGGTGTTAAGAGCATTGATGGATTGCTAACTTGTGGAAAGGGTCAAAAACTTGGAATATTTGCTGGTTCAGGAGTTGGGAAATCCACTCTAATGGGAATGATAGTAAAAAATACTACAGCTCCAATCAAAGTCATTGCGCTCATTGGTGAGCGTGGGCGTGAGGTGCCTGAATTTATCCAAAAAAATCTAGGCGGAGACCTGACTAACACAGTAATAGTAGTAGCCACTAGCGATGATAGTTCGCTAATGCGAAAATATGGCGCCTTTTGCGCTATGAGTGTTGCAGAGTATTTTAAAGATAGAGGGCAAGATGTGCTATTTATGATGGATAGCGTAACACGCTTTGCTATGGCCCAGCGTGAAATCGGACTAGCTTTAGGCGAGCCACCAACTTCAAAAGGATATCCACCAAGCGCTCTTACGCTCCTTCCGCAGCTAATGGAGAGAGCTGGTAAAGAGGATGGTAAAGGTTCAATTACAGCATTTTTTACAGTTTTAGTCGAGGGCGATGATATGAGCGATCCAATAGCTGATCAAAGCCGTTCTATACTAGATGGTCACATCGTACTAAGTAGAGAGCTAACAGACTTTGGGATATATCCTCCAATTAATATTTTAAACTCAGCTAGCCGTGTTATGAACGATGTAATTACTAAAGAGCATAGACAAAATGCGAGTAAATTTAAACGACTCTTTTCGATGTTAAAAGAAAATGAGGTATTAATCCGAATTGGCGCCTACCAAAAAGGTGTAGATAACGAGTTAGATTATGCTATAAGCAAAAAAGCTGCGATGGAGGATTTTATGAAACAAAATCCCGATGAGAATGTCCAATTTACTCAAACTATCCAAGCACTTGCTAAAATCGCAGGAGTGTAAGAGCTTGATTTTGTTTGAATTATAAATTTAGCAAGTAATATCTATTTAAGTAACATTCCCAACCGCTAAAGTAGTTGGGAGTGTTATTAATTTAATGCCATCTATCTTTTATAGATATTAATGAAGACTTCAATCTCTTTTTTATCGCTCTTTATATTGTGCTTTTTTATTTTTAGTTATTTTTCTTGCAAAGATAATTTACGACTAACTATTAATTTAATTTTAAACCATTTTAATATATTGCAAATCAAAACTTATCTAAACGCAATACCAATTCCAATGCGATTTTGATACTTATTATAATACACCAACTCATATCCATAACCGCTAAATCCGCTTAAATAAATATAAAATCCATCCCCAATATAATGCAGATATCGTAACTCAAATGAGCTTTTATTTTCCTTATCAAAGCGTAGATTATTACTAAAAATGCTTTGGATAAATGAGCCGCTAGGCAGCTTATAATATGCAGTTAAATCAATAATTCCATTGTATTTAACAATAGCTGGATTGTCATCTTCATTATCAGGTAACCTAAGCCAAAGCCGTGGAGTTAAACTTAACTTGCCAAAATCCAACTCAAACGAGCTATAGATACGATTCCACGAGCGAGATTCTAGCTCACTTTTGCCATTTGAATCATGTAAAAATCCAAGGCGAATATGATTAAAATTATAAAAATCAACTGGTATTTGAGTATAAATTTCTGGTTGATAATTATTTTCATAAAATGGCGAAGAATCAGCATAAATATCCCACCATGAAAGCTGAGTGTAAGCAAAATAGTAATCCTCATTAAGTCCAATTATATCACTAGCTATGAGTTTTTTAAGACTGATAGAAAACTCACTGGTAATATCTTTATGAGTGCCTTTGTAGCTTGAATATGAAATAGGTAAAAAGTAGTTATTTTGGTATGCCGTAATTCCCCAAAATAGTTCATTTTCTTGTGAATTTTGATTATTTTTATTGATTTTAGATTTTGAATTTGATTGCTTATTAGTTTGAGGGGGTAAATTTATCTTAGGGCTTAAAATTAGCTCAGATTTTAAACTCTGCTCTAAATTAGATACTGATTGTAAAGATAAATCACTAGATTTTTTAAGCGACTTTTGAGCTGAGAGTTTGTAATATTTTAAAGCCTGTTTAAAATTGCTAGATTTTTCAAATTCTACTGCTTTTTGATAAAGCTCTATAGCACTAAAATTAGCTACTAACTCATCAATTTCGCCTCTAAATTCATCAGCAAAACCGCTAATAAATCCGCCATAAAATAAAAAAATGCTAAATATTAGCTTCTTCATAATCGGCTTTAGTGTTTATATTAAAAAACTGCTTCAGATTCCCAAATTTAATACTCTCGCACTCGCAAATTTTTGCTAAATTTGCTAGGCGTAAATCGCCATTTTTTATCATTTGTCTTGCTAACTTAGCCACACTTGGAGAGTAAAATCCACATAGATAATGCATAAACTCATCATCGCTTGCTATGGCTATTTGAGACTTTTGTTTTGATAGTTCTTTAATAGTATCAATCTCAACAAATGGAGTATCTGCTGCTATTATAAAGACTGGATCATTATAATATTTATCTAAATTTGCAATGACATAAATTGGAGCAAATTCGCTAAATTCATCTATTAAAAGTGGCAATTTTGGATTAAATTTTTCCTGTTTGCTTGCAACCTTTACATTATCAAAATGCTTGCTTAAACGCTCAAATAAAAAATGCGTGATACTAGGCGCCCCACAAAACTCTAGCAAAGTCTTATCAGTACCCATTCTAGAGCTTTTGCCACCAGCTAGTATCAACGCATTTTGCATTAGATATCTCTTGGATCTACGATTTTACCAGCAATTGCACTTGCTGCAGAGACAGCTGAATTTGCTAGATAAACTTCACTTGTACGATCGCCCATTCTGCCTACAAAGTTACGGTTTGTTGTGCTGATACATCTCTCCCCAGCGCCTAAAATTCCCATATATCCACCAAGACATGCACCACAAGTTGGATTGCTTACTACTGCACCAGCTTCTACAAATATATCCATTAAGCCCTCTTTTTGTGCTTGTAAGGCTATTTTTTGAGTAGCTGGAGTGATGATAAGTCTTGTATGTTTAGCTACTCTTTTGCCTTTTAAAATTTGAGCTGCTATTCTTAAATCGCTTAATCTACCATTGGTACAACTTCCAATAAACGCTTGATCGATCTTAATATCATCTTTTACAGCTTGACTTACGCTTTTACCATTGCTTGGAAGATATGGATATGCAATTACTGGTTCAAGTTTACTAACATCGATTGTGATTATTTGGTCATAGTTTGCACCTTCATCGCTATAATGAAGTTTTGGCTCGCTTCTTAAATTTACTTTGCTCAAAAATTCTTTTGTGATATCGTCAACTGCGATTATGCCGCTTTTGCCGCCTGCTTCAATAGCCATATTGCAAAGGCTAAATCTACTATCCATATCTAGATACGCCATAGCATCACCAGTAAATTCAAGTGCCTTATAAAGCGCACCATCAACGCCAATCATTCTAATAACTTCTAAGATTAAATCCTTTCCATAGATATGATCACCTGGTTTGCCTACAAATTCAACTTTTATCGTTGGTGGCACTTTAAACCAGTTTTTACCTGTTATCATTGCATATGCTAAATCAGTACTTCCCATACCAGTACTAAATGCACCAATAGCGCCATGCGTACAGGTATGAGAGTCAGCTCCAATGATAACATCACCTGGAACTACTAGACCTTTTTCAGGCATTAGCGCATGCTCAATACCCATATCTTTTTCATCAAAGAAATTTGGTAAATCATGCTCATAAGCAAAATCTCTGCTTATTTTAGCTTGATTGGCACTCATTATATCTTTTGCTGGGATATAGTGATCCATCACAATAGCAAAACCATTTGGATTGGCTAGTTTTTTAGCTCCACTTTCTTTAAAAGCTTTGATAGAAATTGGTGTAGTAATATCATTTCCAATTACCATATCAATGTTGCTCTCTACGATTTGACCAGCGCTTACTTTTTTGCCTACATGCTCGCTAAAAATTTTCTCAGTTATTGTCTGCTTCATACACTTCCTTTTTTAACCAAATTTGGGCTACATTGTAGCAAATTTTTGGTATAATCGTGCTTATGAAATACAAAATTTTAACCCAAATCTCAGAATTTTTGTCTAAATTTCGTAAAATTTCATCTATCAAAAGAATCGGTGATTTGATGATTGCTATTAGATTTGATGGTGATTATGAGCTGATATTTGATCTAAATAAAACATCTTCAGCTATATATAAAAGCGATCAAATTCAAATTAAAGAGTATAAGGCTCCATTTGATATTTTGCTTAAAAAGCGTCTAAACTCGGCTAAAATTTTAAGTATAAAAACTTTACCTAATAATAGAATTTTAGCTATTAAAGCATCTTTTTTAGGTTCATATAAAGAGCTTGTTAGTACGCTATATTTGGAGTTTACTGGGCGATTTACTAATGCGATTATCTGCGATGAAAATGGAGTAATCTTAGAGGCTTTACATCATTTTGATAATTCTACAAGAAGTATAAAAGTTGGTAAGATTTTAACCTTGCTTGAAGAGATAGAGATAAAAGAAAAACCAAGCCAAATTATAGAGAATTTTGATGAGTATTTTCAAGATGAATTTGCCAAAATTTCTTTAAAAAATTTAGAGCAGATCAAAGCAAACAAGATAGCAAATATCAATAAAAAAATTGAGATTTTAAACTCAAATTTAAATACACTCCAAACAAGCTATGAGCTTAATAATAGGGCAAATGAGCTAAACCAAAAAGCAAATTTAATAATTGCAAATTTGCATAATTTAAATGATTATGATAGAGATTTAAAGCTTATGGATTATAGTGGCAATATTATTCAAATTACTATTGATTCTTCGCCAAAAATTGCAGCAAATGAGATGTTTAAATTTAGTAAAAAATTAAGACAAAAAGCACAAAATATAGAGATTCAAAAAGAAAATTTGCTAACAAAATTAGAATTTCTAAACTCTCTTAAAAATGCTATAAACACAAGCTGTGATGCAAATGAAATTGAGATTTTATCTCCTAAAAAGCAAGGACAAAAAAGCGAAGCTAAATTTAACGATTTGGTAGAAAATTTCTATATCAATGGATATAAAATCAGCCTTGGTAAAAGTCAAAAAGGAAATGAGTTTTTGCTAAAAAATGCCAAAAAAGATGATTTTTGGTTTCATTTAAAAGATAGGGCTAGCACACATGTTATTGTTAAATCTAATAAGCTAAATTTAAACGAGGAAATTACGCTATTTGCGGCCAAGCTTTGTGTTCAATTTAGCACTAAATCTAGCGGTAGCTATGAGGTTGATTATACTAAAAGACAAAATGTAAAAATCCAAAATGGTGCCTTTGTAAATTATGTAAATTATAAAACTATAGTTATTAAAATTTAAAGGAAAAATATGATAAAAGTGGAGTTTTTAGGACCAATTGGACTTGATGCAATGGAGCTTGAAGTTGCAAACTTAAAAGAGCTTAAGGAAATTTTAGCCCAAAATGAACAAGCATCAAAATGGCTAGAATTATGCGCTGTAGCAATCAATGATGAAATTGCAAGTGATATAAATACTAAGCTAAATGATGGTGATAGAATCTGTATTTTACCACCAGTTTGTGGAGGTTAAGATGGAAATTTATGATGGCAATCTAGACGCAAATGAAATAACTAGCCGATGGTATAGCGATAATAAGCTTAAAAATTATGGAGCTATTATGAGTTTTGTAGGCGTGGTAAGAGATGAGGGCGGTATAAGTGGGCTTAGTTTTGATCTATATGAACCGATTTTAAAAGCGTGGTTTAATAAGTGGCAAGAAAGAGCAAAATCGCAAAATGCTATAATCTTAATGGCACATAGTAGGGGAGATGTAGCAGTGCATGAAAGCAGCTTTATAGCTGGAGTTTGTAGCCCACAAAGAAAAGTAGCACTTAAACTAATAAATGAATTTGTTGAAGATTTTAAGGCAAATGCACCAATTTGGAAGTATGATTTAATTAACAATGAGCGAATTTATGCTCTTAAACGAAGTCAAAAACTTCAAAATGCTGGAATTTTAGCATAAAATCAATATTATAAGGAATAAATTTGAGATATAATCTAGTAGCAATTGCTAGTTTTGTAATTATTATTGGTGGGCTAAGCCTAGCTAGTTCGATTGTAGTGCCATTTTTACTCGCAGTTTTTATAGCAATTATTGCTTTTCCAGCTCTTGAATTGATGAGTAAAGTGCATATTAATCGCTTTTTTGCATTTATCATTTTAATTGGTATTTGCGGTAGTGGACTTTGGGTTTTAGGTAATGTTATTGCTACGGCTTTATTAGGTTTTAGTGCTGATTTGCCGCTTTATAAAGCTAAAATTGATATATTTATGGATAATCTAGTAATATATTTAAAAACTAACGCAAATATCGATATAAGTAATAATATATTAAGCTTTATAAATATAGACAAGCTCTTAGCAACTACTTCAAATTTATTAGTTCAAACAGGCGGGATAGTTACGCAATCTTTTTTAGTATTTTTGCTTTTAGCATTTATTTTATTTGAAGCGCAGATTTTTAAAGACAAGGTCGAGTACTTTGCCTCCAAAAATCCTATAGCTTTAGATATTGCTAGTACATTTATATCAAATTTAAAACATTACCTAGCTATTAAAACCGTTTCATCAATTGCTACAGGAGTGATTGTCTGGGGATTTTTAATATTTTTTGATGTACCACACGCCTCTCTTTGGGCGATTTTGGCTTGTATTTTAAACTATATCCCCACAATAGGATCTATTATTGCAGCAGTTCCTGCTATTTTAGTTAGTTTAGCTGTGAATGATTTAAGTGCAACCTTGTGGCTTACTTTAATATATTTGGTTGTAAATATCGCTATTGGGAACTTTATCGAGCCTAGATTTCTTGGCAAAGGACTTGGTATTTCTACGCTAGTAGTGATTTTAAGCTTACTATTTTGGGGGTTTGTTTTTGGCATTGGCGGGATGTTTTTAGCTGTACCACTAACAATGAGTATAAAAATTGCTCTAGATGCAAATCCAAATACTAAATTTATCTCAATCTTGCTAAGCAATAAAGTAAAATAAGCTATAAATTTAAACAAGATCTTACTTAACAAGTCCCAAATTCTCATTTTTTGGGACTAAATTTCAATATAAATCAAATTAAAATAAAATTAAACATCAATTATAATATAATATTTTAAAAAAAAATAATACTCTTTTAAAAGCCCAAAAATCCATAATCGCCAAATTTTAATCCCCGTAAATTCGACATTTGGAGGTCTTTTTTGAAATTTTCAAAATATATTAAGTAATAAGGTAATAGAATCTCAATTGAAATATTTATCAAAGGAGATAAAAATGGGAACAAGAAAAGAACACGATTTTATCGGTGAATTAGAAATTAGCGATGATGTTTATTACGGCGTCCAAACATTTAGAGCCGTTGAAAACTTCAACATATCTCACGACAGACTAAAAAACTTCCCTAGATTTGTACGCGCTATCACAAGAGTTAAAAAAGCAGCCGCAATGGCAAACCGAGAATTAGGTCTTTTGGATCAAGAAAAAGAAGGTGCTATCATCGCAGCTTGCGACAAAATTCTAGCTGGTGGATACTATGATCAATTTGTAGTAGATATGATCCAAGGTGGTGCTGGTACTTCAACCAACATGAACGCAAACGAAGTTATAGCCAATATCGCTTTAGAGCATTTAGGTCATAAAAAAGGTGAATATCAATTCCTTCATCCAAATGACCATGTAAACTTAAGCCAAAGCACCAATGACGCTTATCCAACAGCACTTCACCTAGCACTTCACGACTATTTGACAGATTTAGCCACAGCTATGGGATACCTTAAAAAAGCTTATGAGAGAAAAGCTGAAGAATTTAAAAATGTATTAAAAATGGGTAGAACTCAACTTCAAGATGCGGTGCCTATGACTTTAGGCCGTGAATTTAAAACATTTGCCGTAATGATAGGCGAAGATATCGAGAGAATTCTAGAAGTTAGAAAACTTGTATTAGAAGTAAATTTAGGTGGTACTGCTATCGGTACAGGTATCAACTCTCACCCAGATTATCCAAAAGTAGTAGAGAAAAAATTAAGAGAAGTTACAGGCCATGAGTATAAAGTAGCCGAAGACTTGATAGAAGCTACACAAGATACAGGCGTATATGTCCAAATTTCTGGTGTTTTAAAAAGGGTATCTACTAAATTATCAAAAGTTTGTAATGACTTAAGACTTCTAAGCTCAGGGCCAAAATGTGGCTTAAATGAGATAAATTTACCAAAAATGCAACCAGGTAGCTCTATCATGCCAGGCAAGGTAAATCCTGTAATCCCTGAAGTGGTAAATCAAGTTTGTTACTCTGTAATCGGCTCTGATGTTACTGTTACATTCGCTTGCGAAGGCGGCCAATTACAATTAAATGTCTTTGAACCAGTTGTAGCATATAGCCTATTTAACTCAATTATCATGCTTGAAAAAGCCATGAAAACTCTAGCTGACAAATGTATAGATGGAATCACAGCTAATGAAAAAATTTGTAGCGATTTTGTCTATAACTCTATTGGTATTGTTACAGCTTTCAACCCATATATCGGCTACGAAAAATCAGCTAGCATAGCCAAAGAAGCCCTACAAACAGGTAAAAGCGTAGCAGATATCTGCTTAGAGCGTGGCTATCTAACCAAAGAAGAGATTGATAAAATCTTAACACCTGCTAATATGCTTAACCCACATATGGGCGAAAATAAATAATCTAAATTTCGTTTTAAAATTTGCTAAGAGTTGATCCTCTTAGCAAGCAAAATAAAGGAGAATCTATGGATTTTGTATTAATTTTACAAATCATTGTTCTACTAGGCGCTATCTTTGTAGGTATTCGCCTCGGTGGTATCGGTATCGGTTACGCCGGTGGTATCGGTGTTGTTATTCTAGGTTTATGTCTTGGTATGAAACCAGGAACTATTCCTTGGGATGTTATCTTAATTATTATGTCAGTTATTGCAGCGATTTCAGCTATGCAACTTGCTGGCGGGCTTGATTATTTAGTTCAAATAGCTGAGAGAATTTTACGCTCAAATCCTAAATATATCAACTTCCTAGCTCCAACTGTTACATACTTTTTGACAATTTTAGCAGGTACAGGCCATACAGCATTTTCTATGATTCCAGTTATTGTTGAAGTTGCTAAAGAGCAAAATATCAAACCTTCAGCTCCACTATCAATTGCAGTTGTATCTAGCCAAATAGCTATTACTGCTAGCCCAGTTAGTGCGGCCGTCGTCTATATGACAGGCGTATTAGAGCCACTTGGTTGGAGCTATCCAACTCTAATTGGATTATGGTTAGTAACTACATTTGCTGGTTGTATGCTTACAGCTTTAATTATTACACTATTTGCTAATCTTGATTTAAGCAAAGATCCAGTATATAAAGAGCGTTTAGCTCAAGGTCTAGTAAAACCATCAACTGGCGTTCAAAATAAAGAGCTTAAACCAGGCGCTAAACTATCTGTTGCTATCTTTTTAATCGGTGTTTTACTAGTTGTTCTATATGCTACTGCTATCTCAAAAGTCGGCGGCAAACCGGTTCTTATAGAAAATGTCGTTGTCCCTAGAGATGCTGCTATTATGAGCTTTATGCTAGGTGTGGCTACATTTATTACAATCTTTTGTAAAATTGAAGTTGGCAAAGTAGCCGATACAAGCGTATTTAAATCAGGTATGGTAGCGTGCGTTTGTGTTCTTGGTGTAGCGTGGCTTGGTAATACATTTGTTGGTGGCTATACAGAAGAGATTAAAACTCTAGCTGGTGATTGGGTTAAGGCTGTTCCATCGCTACTTGCTGTTATATTCTTCTTTGCGGCTATGCTTCTATACTCTCAAGCAGCAACCGCTAAGGCGATCACTCCAGTAGTTATAGCAGCCCTTGGTATCAGTGCATCTAATCCAGGCGATGCATATATGCTAGTTGCGTCTTTTGCTGCTGTTTCGGCTCTATTTGTATTGCCTACATATCCTACACTTCTTGGTGCAGTTCAAATGGACGATACAGGCTCTACAAGACTTGGCAAATATGTATTTAACCATGCTTTCTTAATCCCTGGCGTTTTAGCCATTGCTTTTTCTGTCGCATTTGGCTTTATCGCTTCTGCTATAATCTAACACCTAATCTACTCCAAGTAGCTACTTGGAGTAGATTTTCCTTTAACTATTTTTACTAATTATAAAATAATTCAAATTTTATAACATATTAATCAGCAAGAAGCTTCTTTCGAAGTAGATGGATCTTTGGATTGGAAAAACCTATATAGAAAAACTGAGGATCTACTACAAACTTATAAAAATAAGGCAAAAATTAATAGTTACATCTGCTTTGCATTGTGCTGCGCCTTGCACTGCGATGGGTATTCCTGTAGTATTAATAGCTAAAAAACCAAGAGAATATTAATCGTTTTTCTGCTATTAAAGGCATTATTCCGATTTATACCTATGATGATTTGAAAAATAATCGCATCAATTTCAATCCAAAAAGCTTAAATATTGAAGATTTAAAACAATATATGTTACAAAATTTAAAGCTAAGCATTCTAAAGGAAATGGGTGAAAAAATCGATGAAAATGAACTAATGCAAATTAGACATAATATCCAATACTACAAAGCACATTAATAGCTTTTTAACTAAAGATTTTTATTAGCTAAGCCAGTCAATTAAGGCTTTGCCATGGGATAACAAATAAGCATTGCACTGACTAAAATGCCGTGAGCCAAAAAACGCACCACGAGCAAGCGGGCTAGGATGTGCAGCTTTTAAAATCATATGATGATTTGAATCGATAAGCGAAGCAAGATTTTTAGCATGATTACCCCAAAGCATAAATACGCAGTGGTCAAATTTAGCATTTATAACACGAATAACACCAGCAGTAAAGATTTGCCAGCCAATTTTAGAGTGCGAAGCAGGGCGATTTTGTTCTACTGTTAGGGCAGTGTTTAAAAGCAAAACACCTTGATTTGCCCAGCTAGTTAAATCACTGCTTCTACTAGTAAATATATCGCAATCTAAATCATCAAAAAGCTCTTTAAATATATTTTTCAAACTTGGTGGTGTTTTTATATTATTTGGGGTGCTAAAGGCTAATCCCATCGCTTCACCAGCATTATGATATGGATCTTGACCAATAATTATAACCTTTAAATCACTTGGTTTGCATAAATTAAATGCATTAAAAATAAGCTCTTTTGGTGGGTAGATTACAGCAGTTTGTGAGTTTAAAAATTTAATTATATTAGCGAAATTTTGGCTATTTAGCTCATCTTTTAAAAGCTCTTGCCACTCTGGATCTAGATATGATATTAAATTTGAATACATAAAAGTAGCCTAGCAAAAGCTAGGCAAATATTATAAAGCTTTTTTAACCTCTGCTACAATGCTAGCAAATGCCGCTGCATCATTCATAGCTAGGTTTGCCAAAACTTTTCTATCTAATTCGATGTTTGCTTTTTTAAGACCATTTATAAATCTTGAGTAGCTAATATCGTTTAATCTACACGCTGCATTAATGCGGATGATCCATAATCTACGGAAATCACGCTTTTTAGCGCGTCTATCACGATACGCATATACTAAACTTCTTTCTAACTGCTCTTTAGCTTTTCTAAAATGTTTATGTCTAGCACTATAAAAACCACGAGCTAGTTTTAGAACTTTTTTGTGTCTGCGGCGTCTTACAACACCAGTTTTAACTCTTGCCATATTTATCCTTTACAAATTGGCGTCCAAATTTGGAACTTGCCCCATAAAAGGGAGGTTAGAATGACTTAAATTGTCAAAAACTCATATACAAAGCATTTTTTTCACAGCTGAGACATTTGTGCTATCTACATATTGAGATTGTCTTAGGTCTCTTTTGCGCTTAGGTGACATTTTGGTTAAGATATGGCTTCTAAATGCGGAGCCTCTTTTTATCTTATTTTTGCCAACTTTAAAGCGTTTAGCTGCACCACGAACAGATTTCATCTTTGGCATACGCTTTTCCTTTACTTTAAGATAAGCTCGGATTATATCAAATTTGAATTTAAAACTATATAAAACTAGCCAAATTTAATATTTTTCTCAAATTCATCAAGCCTTTTATGTATGCTTCTAAGCTCTGTAATTGTCGTCCAATTATCTATAAATACGCTAAAACTACTGCGAACTTGGTCAAATGCGTTGCTAACTTGGATCAACACTCCAAGCGTTATAACTCCGCTAAATAGCCCATTTCCCATAATTATAAATGGCACAATAACCATAAATTGCGAAAATGAAATCAGCCAAACATTGAAATATCCATAGTGTAAAAATAGCCTATAATAGTTAAATCTAAGCCCAGTAAATAGCCCTAATACACTCTCAAAACTCGCATAATTTACCTTATCATCTTCAGCATAAACTAGCTCTTTTCTAAAAGCCGCTTCGCTCTTTTGGATATTGTATTCTAACTTTGGTAGCTTTATACCTACAAACCAAGATATTATAAGCCCACCTACGCTAACAGCTAAGGCTATCCAAACTAATGAGCCGGGAATTTCTTTTAAATATGGTAGATCCACTCCACTGCTAAGTCCCCATAAAACTGGGATAAATGCTATTAATATCATTATAGCTTTTAATATCTGTAAGCCCAAAGTTTCAGTAATCTTAGCAAATCTATAAACATCTTCTTGTATCCTTTGACTAGAGCCTTCTATATCATGCTTACACTCTCTCCATCTATTTAGATAGCCAAAAGTCATAGCCTCTCGCCACCTAAAAACCCAATGGCTAGCAAAAAATGTCGTAATAGTAGCGATAATCACATAAGGCATCGCAATTAATAAAAATCTATAAATTTGCTCCCAAAATTCATCCACACTATGATCTTTGACATTTTGCATAATATCGTAAAAATCTTTATACCAATCATTAATCGCTACATTTAATCTAGTTTGAAAAATCAAAGATACAATAATCACAAAAAGCCCACCATAAGCCCAAAAAGCCCATTTTTTACTCTCAAAAAAGCTTGAAAACATATATTTGCCTTAGATAAAATAGCTCGATTATACAAAATAATTTTTAATTTTAAATTTACGCATAAAAATTTAAGTCAGATATAATTTTTTAAAAGATAAAATTGCTTTTAAATTTATTACAAAGAAAGGAGAATAGATGGAGTTTTTAACACAATTAAGCGATGGCAAACAATTTGCTATTCAGCTTTTGGTTGTTTTGATTTGTCTATTTTATGGTGCTAGAAAGGGCGGTATAGCTCTTGGCTTGCTTGGCGGTGTTGGCATGTTCGTGCTTACATTTGGTTTTGATGTGGCTCCTGGCAAACCGGCTATTGATGTTATTTTTACTATTTTATGCGTGGTTGTAGCTAGTGCGACCTTACTTGCTAGTGGCGGTCTTGATGTAATGCTTCAAATTGCTGAAAGAATCCTAAGGAGAAATCCTAAATTCTTAACAATCCTAGCCCCATTTGTAACTGCGTTTTTAACAATTCTATGTGGAACTGGACATGTGGTTTATACAATGATGCCAATTATCTATGATATCGCTATCAAAAATGGAATTCGCCCAGAGCGACCTATGGCCGCAGCTTCGGTTAGTTCGCAAATGGGTATCATCGCAAGTCCTGTGAGCGTGGCGGTGGTATCTTTGACTGCTATGTTATTAGCTCCTGGTGTTAAGCATTTAGAGGGCTTTGATGGATATTTGAATTTACTTGCGATCACTGTGCCATCAACCTTGATAGGTGTTTTAGCCGTTGGGATTTATAGCTGGTTTAGAGGTAAAGATCTAGATAAAGATGAAGAGTTCCAAACTAAAATTCACAATGACCCTGAATTTAAAAAATATGTCTATGGCGACTCTAAAACACTTTTAGATGTCAAACTCCCTACGATAGAGTGGGTTGCTATGTGGATATTCTTAGGTGCGATCGCTATTGTGGCTATCCTTGGTGCCTTCCCTGAGCTTCGCCCTGCATTTGATAATGGCAAAGGCGTGATGAAGCCGATGAGTATGGTATCTGTAATTCAAATATTTATGCTAATTACTGGCGCAATCCTTATAATAGTAACTAAGGTAAAAGCAGGAGAAATCGCTCAAAACGCAATCTTTAGATCTGGTATGATAGCTATTGTAGCGGTATTTGGTATATCTTGGATGGCTAATACAATGTTTAGCGTTCATACTCCGATGCTTAAAGAATCATTAGGTGGTATCGTTCAGCTATATCCATGGACCTATGCTATTATGCTACTTTTGATATCTAAATTTGTAAATTCACAAGCTGCGGCTTTGGCGGCGTTTGTGCCATTGGCTTTGGGTATCGGGGTTGATCCAGCTATTATCGTGGCGTTTGCTCCGGCTTGTTATGGATATTATATCCTTCCTACATATCCAAGCGACCTTGCTACGATACAATTTGACCGCTCAGGCACAACCAAAATAGGCAAATATGTAATCAACCATAGTTTCATCATTCCAGGCTTGCTTGGAGTATTTGTATCTTGTGTATTTGGTTATATCTTTACTACTTTTGCAGGATATCTATAATCCAAATCAGCTAGGATCAACCTAGCTGATCTATGATCTTTATAATATTTTTTACATTCTCTTTAGCGCTTTTGTAGCTGATATTTAAAGGTGTTTTTAAATTCGCAATTATAGTATCAGAGTCTGTGTAAATATATAAACTCAAATAACCATCTTGGATAAAATATGAGCTTTTAAATCCCAGCAAATTCTCATTAATCTCTATATTTTTGCTGATTTTACCACTGATTAAAAGACCATAAAATATAATTTCATCGCTATTTTTCACACAGATATCACGCACATCAAAACCATTTAAGCTAAATAGTCCAAACTCACTAACATCGCCATTAAAATGGCTATTAATACGAGATAAATTTGGCTGATTTAAGCCTAATTCTTTGATTAGCTCATCTCTTAGCCTCTCTTTTAAACCTAGCTCAAATTCAGCAAAAAATTTAAATTTAAACCAAAAATATATCCAAAGACCGGCTAAAAATCCACCGATTAAAGCCAAAAAAGGATCAAAAAACCAAAGCACCAAAGTAATTACAAAATCCACAAAAGCCGCTAAAATCAAGATCCAAATGAGCTTATATCTTATAGATTTTCGCTCTTTTTCTAAATTCTCCATCAGCTATTAAAATACATTTTAGCCGGGTTTTGATAGCTTAACTCTCTTAGTCTCTCCACTCTTTGCTTGGTTGTAGGATGAGTGCGAAAGAGATTAGATATCCCACTTGCGATACCGCCACTAAATGGACTTATAATAAACATATGAGCGGTTTGTTCATTAGCATTTTTCACTACACCACGCTGATTGCTACTCTCTAATTTCAATAGAGCATTTGCTAGGTCATTAGCGCTAGTTATCGAAGCTGAAAATCTATCTGCTTCAAACTCCCTTGAGCGTGATATGCTCATCTGGATTATGGTAGCAGCTAGCGGCATTATGATGGCTAGTGCAATCATCAAAATGGGATTTTGGCGGTTTTGATTGCTTCCTAGCATGGCATCAAATTGAGCGAAATTCGCCAAAATAGCAATCGCCCCAGCAAAGATAGCGGCGATAGAGCCTGTTAAGATATCATAGTGCCTTATGTGGCCTAGCTCGTGAGCGATAACTGCTGATACCTCATCTATATTTAATGTATCTAGCAATCCCGTAGTTAGCGCTACGGCTGAGTTGTTTGGGTTACGACCAGTGGCAAATGCGTTTGGGATTGGATCGTTGATTATATAGAGTTTTGGCATTGATAAATTTGCTTTATAACATAAATTTCTAGTGATACTATAAAGCTCATTAGATGGCTCGATTTCATGGGCGTTATAGTGCCTTAAAATCAGCTTATCACTATAAAAATAGCTGAAAAAATTCATAGCTACAGCGATACAAAATGCTATCATCATCCCACCAACTCCGCCTATCATACCACCAACAACAACAAAAAGTAACATAAGAGCTACCATAAAAAATACAGTCTTAAAAATCTCCATCTTACCCCCTTATTGCTCCAAGATAGATAACTGCATCAATCTGTTTTTTAGCTGCTTTTTCTAGCTCATTATCGCTATTAATTATTAAGGCGATTTTGCTATCAAATAGATAATTATTGGCTAATTTTTGTAGTTTTTTAGCTAGTTTTATAGTATCGCATACGATAAATTTAACTCCATTAGCATTAGCAATTAACGCCTCTTTAATATTAGAAACTACAATAAAATTACACTTTGAGTTTAAATTTTTTGGCTCAAATTTAGATAAAAACACTGGCTCATAAGCTATTAAATCACTACCAATTATAATCATTTTAGACACTCCTTGCATATATATTTACCATTTCTTAGTGTGCTATCTTTAAGCTCTACAAATGTATCACATTTACTACATTCAACAAAGCTTTCACCGCTATCACTAGGCTTTTTACTCCTAAATTTAGGAATTATAAAATAGTAAATTACCCCTATAATCAAAACAAATATTATGATTTTAGCTATCATTTTAACCCCTTTAATACTACATAATTTCGCTCATTTTCTTGATAAATTTTCTTATAACATTTAAGCTCTTCTATCTCAAATTTAGCATTTGAGCCCTTATATAGCAAAAATGTAGTCTCTTCATCATAAAAGCCTTGACAAATTTTAATCAAATCTGCCGTTTTCATCAACGCTCTAGAGGTTATCAAATCTGCTTTTATCTTATCACAATTTTCAATTTTACCACTATGGACGGTGATATTTTGCAAATTTAAACTCAAAGCCGCATAGGATAAAAAGCTTGATTTTTTCGCTATTGGCTCATATAGATGAAACTCGCACTCTCTTAAAATCATAGCCAAAAATATCGCTGGAAATCCAGCCCCACTGCCTACATCCACACAAACCTTAGGCTCAAAGCCTAGAAATTTAATCGGCTCTATGCTATCAAGGGCTACTGGCTTTATATCTTTATAGTTTGTTAGGCTATGGATTTTATTAAATTTTTTTAAGACCTCATCAAACTTAGCCACACTCTCCCAAAATTTTAAACTCATAGCATATGCCCCATCTGCTCTTTTTTAATATTTAAATAATCTTTATTGTATTTATTTGCCTCTATTTGTATCGGAATTCGGCTTACTATTTGAGCTTTTATACTTGAGAGTTTAAGCGGATTATTGGTTAATAAATTCACACTTTTTATCCCAAAATCATCTAAGATAAAATCAACCATCTCATATGTTCTCTCATCAGCTTTAAATCCCAATTGATGATTTGCCTCTATAGTATCAAGACCGGTATCTTGTAAGGCGTAGGCATTGACTTTGTTTAATAATCCGATGTTTCTACCTTCTTGACGAAGATATATCACCATTCCACCATTATCTGCGATATATTTAAGTGCAGCTTCTAGTTGTTCTCCGCAGTCGCACTTTTTACTTCCTAACGCATCACCTGTAAGGCACTCTGAGTGAATTCTAAGATTTAATGGATCGCTTAAATTTGAACTAAAAATTACTAAATGCTCTTTATCATTTTCCTTATATGCTTTAATTTTAAAATTTCCAAATTTAGTTGGCAAATTTGCAACTTTAGATATCTCTATATGCACTTTTTTCCTTCTGTTTTTGTTTTATTGTATCATTTGCAATTAAATCTAAACAAAATCAATTATTTTTGATTAAATTAAATTCTGCTATAATCACTAAATTTTCAGGAGAATTAATAATGTTTAAAAGATATAGAAGATTAAGATTGAATGAGCCTTTGCGTGATATGCTAACAGAAAATAGATTATCTATTAGTGATTTTATATATCCGCTTTTTGTAGTTGAGGGCAAGGGAATTAAAAATGAGATAAGCTCGATGCCTGGCGTGTTTCAGATGAGTTTAGATGAGATTTTAAAAGAGTGCGATGAGATCATAAATTTAGGGATAAAATCTATAATTTTATTTGGAATTCCAAATTTAAAAGATAGCATAGGGAGCGATGCTTTGGATGAAAATGGGATAATTGCTAGATCCGTTAGGGCTATTAAAGAGAAATTCAAAGATCTTATAGTTATTACTGATTTATGCTTTTGTGAATACACAGATCACGGACATTGCGGAATTTTGGATCATAAATGCGGCAGCGTGGATAATGACGCTACCCTTGAAATATCGGCCAAACAAGCCCTAATCCACGCCAAAGCTGGCGCTGATATGATAGCACCTAGTGGAATGATGGATGGGATAATTTATACTTTGCGTAAGGCATTGGATGAAAATGGATATATGAATTTACCTATTATGTCCTACTCTACCAAATTCGCTTCAGCATATTATGGGCCATTTCGTGATGTAGCGCAAAGCACTCCAAGCTTTGGCGATAGAAAAAGCTATCAAATGAATCCCACTAATAGACTTGAAGCGATTAATGAGAGCTTAGAAGATGAGGCTCAAGGCGCTGATATTTTGATGGTTAAACCGGCTTTAGCATATTTAGATATCATAAGAGATATAAAAGAGCGAACGAATTTACCACTTTGTGTATATAATGTGAGTGGAGAATACGCACTTTTAAAAGCTGGCGCTAAGGCAGGTGTCATAGATTATGATCGTGTGATGATGGAGACTATGATAGCATTTAAAAGAGCTGGAGCTAATCTAATCATCAGCTATCACGCCAAAGAAGTTGCTAAGATATTAAATTCAAACAAGGGATAGATATGAGACACTTTTTGACTCTAAATGATATAAGCAAAGATGAGATTTTAGATATCTTAAACATTGCCAAAGATATCAAAAAAGAGGCCTTAAATAAAGAGTATAAACCATATTTAAAAGATCAATTTTTAGCTATGATTTTTGAAAAAAGCTCGACAAGGACTAGAGTGAGCTTCGAAGTTGGGATACAACAACTTGGCGGAAAAGCGCTGTTTTTAAGTAGTCGTGATATACAACTTGGCCGTGGTGAGCCTATCAAAGATACCGCTAGAGTGCTTGGAGGAATGGTGGATATGATTATGGCTAGGGTCTATAAACAAAGCGATTTGGTTGAGCTTGCTAAATTTAGCGGCGTGCCTGTGATAAATGGGCTTAGCGATGATTTTCATCCTGTTCAATTGATGGCCGATTTGCTAACCTTAGATGAGCTTGGCTTAAATATCCAAAATATGAAAGTCGCATATATAGGCGATGGCAATAACATGACAAATTCATGGCTTATGGCTGCTTCTAAGCTTGGTTTTGAGCTTAGAATCGCTACACCAAAAGGCTATGAAATCCCACAATGGGTAAAAAACATAGCCTTAGAAAATGCCAAATCAAGTGGCGCTATAATCCAAATAGGCAATGACCCAAAAGAGGCTATAAGTGGCGTAGATGTCGTTACTACTGATACTTGGGTCTCTATGGGTCAAGAGGATGAAAAAGCGAAAAAAATCGCCGATTTCGCTGGATTTTGCGTAGATAAAAGTATGATGAGTCTAGCAAAAGATGGGGCTGTGTTTTTACACTGCTTGCCTGCTTATAGAGGATATGAAGTCAGTGAAGAAGTATTTGAGACTCACGCTGATGAGATATTTAGAGAAGCCCACAATAGACTTCACGCACAAAAAGGCGTAATGGTCTGGTGCGATAGGATGAGATATGAATAATCATTTAGAAAATATTAGTCAAACTCTAGGCATTAGCAAAAGGCGTCGCACAACATTTGAGCTAGAAGATATGGATAATAATCAAATGAAGCTTAGCTACAAAGGCAAAGCGAATTTAAATACTCCATGGTTTGGTATGTATGGCGATAAGCCTTGCGCCCTAGTGCCTGCTGAGCTATTTGAAGCGGTGATAAACGCACTAAAAAACGCACAAAAAGAGAATTTCGAGCTAAAGCTTGAGAGATCTATTTTACAAAATTTGCCAATTGATTTTGGCGATGTCTGGACTGTGGCAATAGAAGAGATCAAAAAGGCAAACTACAAAAAAGAGCCAAATTTAGACAGATTGATAGCTAAAATCAAAAAAGAGCATCCAAATTTATTTTTGGATATGCGCTCGCTTGTTAATAAGGAGTGATTGTGGTAGATTTTGAAGCATTTGTGAAGTATTCTAAGCCAGGACCTAGATATACTAGCTATCCTACAGCTTTGGAATTTAGCGATGAGTTTAGCTATGATGAGTATATCAAGAGATTAAAAGAGTGCGATAAGCCACTTTCACTATACTTTCATCTACCATTTTGTCGCTCGGCCTGCTATTTTTGTGGTTGTAATGTGATATATACTAGCAAAAGCGATAAGATGAGTCGCTACTTGGATTATTTGGAGCGTGAGCTTGAAATTTTAGCCAGTATAGTAGATACCAATAGAGCAGTGATACAGATGCACTTTGGTGGTGGGACGCCTACATTTTATAGCGCTAGTGAGCTTGATAGGATTATAAAAGCTATTAAAAAACATTTTAAAAATTTTGCTAATGACGCTGAAATAAGCTGTGAAATAGACCCAAGATTTATCAATGAAGATCAGCTAGAAGTCCTTAGAAAACATGGGTTTAATAGAGTTAGCTTTGGGGTACAAGATTTTGACGAAAAGGTCCAAAAAGAGATCCATAGAATTCAGCCATTTAGCATAACTCAAAATGCTGTAAATTTGGCTAGAAAATATGGAATGTTAAGTGTAAATACCGATCTTATATATGGTTTGCCTTATCAGAGCTTAGAGAGTTTTAAACGCACTTTAGAGCTAGGAGTTAGTCTAAATCCTGATAGATTTGCTATCTTTAATTACGCTCATGTCCCATGGATCAAAAAAAGTATGAGAAAATTCGACGAAGCCACGCTACCAAGCCCAAAAACTAAGCTTGAAATTTTAAAATACACTATGGAATTTCTCACATCCAATGGATACAAAATGATAGGTATGGATCACTACGCTAAGCCTAGTGATGAGCTATTTGGTGCTTTAAAAAATGGCACACTTCATAGGAATTTTCAAGGATACACTACAAAAGGCGGAGCGCAACTCATTGGTATAGGGCTAACTAGTATCGGCGAAGGTGGTGACTATTACGCTCAAAACTACAAAGATATGAGTGGCTATGAAGCTGCTATTGATGCTGGTAAATTGCCAAATTTCAAAGGCATAATGCTAAATGAAGAAGATAAGCTTAGAAAATTTGTAATTATGGAGTTGATGGCGAATTTCGCTCTTGATATTGGGTCTGTGGAGAGTAAATTTAAGATTGATTTCTTTAACCATTTTAAAGATGAATTAGATGAGCTAGGTGAGTTAAAGCAATTTATGAGTATCGATAGCCAAAAAATTGAGATAAACCAAACCGGAATGCTATTAATCCGTAATATCGCTATGTGCTTTGATGAGTATATGGCGAAATTTAAAGGCGTTAATAATAGCTTTTCAAAGACAGTTTAAAGGAGATTTTGTGAGTGAGATTTTAGGATTTGGGATAGCTGGAAATTTCGCCTTACATCTTGAACAAGCTGGCGAGGCTGATGATTTCGCCTTGGTTAAAACCGATGATGAATACGCCCCAAAAGGGATATTTCCATTTTATATCAAAGGTAGCGATAGTTTTTTGGGTAGGAATTGTATAGATAATGGCTATTTATATCTACCTAATGATAAAAATTTAAATATCCAAATGGAGCCTGAGATCGCATTAAGATGTGAATTAAAGTATGAAAATAATAAGGTTAAAAGCATTAAGCCACTTAAATTTGCTGCTTTTAATGACGCTTCAGTTAGAAATGACAAAACCGCTACAAAAATATCACAAAAGAAAAACTTCAGCAACGGCTCAAAAGGAATCGGAAATGAGATTGATATAGACAAATTTAGCCTTGGTGGGATCTGTGATAATTATAGCTTAGTATCATTTTTACAAAGCCAAAATGAGCTAATCAGATATGGCGAATGCGCCAAATTAAGCGGATACTCATATTTTTATGAAAAGTTATTAGAGTGGATCAAAGATAGATTAAACACACAAGAAAATTATGCTGTGTTAGAGAATTTATCAGATATCTTAAAAAATACAAACTACCCAAATGAGATGATAATCACAATCGGCGCTACAAGATATGAAGAAGCGGGCAAAAATAGATATCTAAAACCTGGCGATATCTGCTATGTGGTCGCCTTTGATCATACTAAATTTGATCTATCAAGCATAACAAACGCTATCAAAAATGGCTCTAAATTACCAAGTAGCGTATCTATTTTAAGACAGGAAGTAAGATGAAAATTACTATAATTGGCGCTGGAAATATGGGATTAGCTATGGCTAATGGGCTGAAATTATCTGGTTTTGAAGTGAGCTTTGCGGGGAGATTGAGTGATAGATTAGAGGCTTTAAAAGGTGAATTTGAAGTAGAGATAATAGATAAAAACTACGATATAAGTGATAAAAACATTATACTAGCTATCAAGCCAAACGCCCTTGAGTGGTTTGTAAATCTCGCAAAAGGTAGAGCAAATTTGATAATTAGCGTGCTAGCTCGCACAAGCTTAGAGCAAATTCAAGCTATAAACGCCCTAAATCACGCTATTTGCTTGCCAAATATCGCCGCAAAATACCAAAAAAGCATAAATC
Source organism: Campylobacter sp. P0103 (assembly GCF_002139545.1). NCBI lineage: Bacteria > Pseudomonadati > Campylobacterota > Epsilonproteobacteria > Campylobacterales > Campylobacteraceae > Campylobacter > Campylobacter sp. P0103. The sequence goes on from NZ_MJKG01000002.1 coordinate 147,155, forward strand.
CATATATAGCAATTGGTGATACCAATCTAGTAGAAAAGATCCTAAATGGCTTTGGAAAAGCGGTTAAATTTGATTCTAAATCCACTTTTGATGCTGCTAGCATAATCAGCGGATGCGCTCCAGCATATCTAGCATTAGTAGCTGAAGCTATCAATACTGCTGCTGTAAGATCTGGGCTTAAACTAGATGAGGCTCAAGCTATGACAAGTAGGCTATTTGATAGCTTTGCTGGATTGATTAAAGATACTCATCCAGCACTAATAAAAGATAGCATTTGCTCTCCTGCTGGAACGACTATCGAGGGTGTATGCGAGCTAGAAAAAGCCGGTGTTAGAACTGCCTTTATAGAAGCTATTAGAGCAAGTTTGATGAAACAAAGAGGATAAATGAGTAACTATAATTTTAGTGAGATTAGCGATGCGTGTGTGAAGTGTGGAAAATGTAAGCCAAATTGTACAATATACAAAATCAGCCACGATGAGGTCAAGAGCCCAAGGGGATTTTTGGATCTTTTGGGGGCTTATAATAGAGGTGAAATCGAGCTTGATAAGAATTTAAAAGATGTTTTTGAGAGCTGTTTTTTATGTACAAATTGCGTCCAAGACTGCCCGGTATCCTTGCCAACTGATACTATGATAGAAAATGCTAGAGCCGATATAGCGGCTAAATTTGGAATTTCGTGGTATAAAAGGCTATTTTTTTATCTACTTAGAAATAGAAAAATTATGGATATCGCTGCGAAATTTGGATATGTGTTTCAAAGCTGTGGATTTAAAGTTCAAGATGGCAATATGAGCCCAAGATTTAGTCTGCCAATGTTAAAAAAAGAGCGTCTTTTACCAGCAGCATCTAAAAAGAGCTTTTTGAACTCTCACACTGAATTTATAGATAATGGCGGAGATAAAACTATCGGGATATTTATCGGCTGTATGGGAAATTATGCTTATACCGCTATTGGCGAGGGGTTACTTAAGATATTAAAAGAACTTAAAATCAACGCTCATTTGATGAAATCTCAAGGCTGCTGCTCGGCTCCAGCGTATTTTACTGGGGATTTTAATACCGTAGATTATCTAGCTAAAAAGAATATTGAGTATTTTGAATCCTTATTAAATAGCGGTAAAATCGAAGCTATTATAATACCAGAAGCGACTTGTTCGGCGATGATAAAGGTAGATTATGAGCACTATTTTCACAATGATTTGCAGTGGAAACAAAGAGCTATAAATATCAGCAAAAAAATATATTTAGCTACTGAATATTTGGCTAAATTTACAGATCTAGCTCAAATTTTAAAAGAGCGAAATAGAGATAAAAAACTATCTAAAATCACATATCATGACCCTTGCCACGCTAGAAAGATGCAAGGAGTTTGGAAAGAGCCAAGAGAGCTTTTAAAACACGCTTATATCTTAAATGATATGAGCGATAATCATAGTTGTTGTGGATTTGGTGGGGTAACAATGCAAAGTGAAAAATACCACCTAAGTCGCCAAGCCGGTCAAAGCAGAGCCGCACAGATAGACGCCATGAATGCCAAATGCGTAGGAAGTGAGTGTAGCGCTTGTAAAATGCAGCTAAACAACGCCTTACATATCTATGGTAGCGATACTAAATGCTCCAATCCAATTGAGCTGATCGCTAATGCTTTATAAATTTACAAATTAAGATTTTATAAATGGCGCTTAAAATCTATTAATGGCACATTTATAGATTAGAGTTTATTTAGGCTAAAATCTTAACAAATTTAGCCTAAATAAATTTAAATAGCCTAATACTCTTCTAACATAAAGCTATTAACCAGCGATAGACGAATGATTTCAACAGCATTTTTGAAATATTCATTTTGTTCTTTTGGAGTTTTAAGTGGAACATTTTGGCCATCTTTTTGAATGGTTGGAATCAGTTTTTCGCTCTCAAATTTAGCTTTTATATGATTTTGAATATCTTTTATACTGTGATTACCATCAAACATTAATGCAAGTTCAAGTGTATGCTTATCAGCATTTAGCCTATCATTTGATGGAGTTGCTACACCAATTGGCGAACCTTCATTTTCTAAGAAATATCTTAGATATGGTATATATTCCCTTTTTAGTCTAGTCTTACCAGGGATATATAATAGCTTTTGAAGCGGTTTACAAGTAATGGTAATAGCATTGTTTGTAAGCGTTCTAATATCATAGTATCTAAATACTATATCATCTTTTGGATAAACTGCACGAACTTCATCAAAACTTAAAGTTGATGGAAATGCATCATTTAATGCCCTTGCAAGTGGTTCGATATATGTATCTTTGGCTGAGCTTAGAAGCTGCGGTGTCGGCTTTATTAGCTTAAAGTGTAGATTATGTAAGAATTTAGCCTTATCTTCATCTTTTGTAGCTAGCTTGTTTTGATTTTGTGATTTGGTTAAAATCGAGCTTCTAAATCTAATAGAGTATAAAAAATCATAAGCTTGATTAGCCGAGATATAATCATCAAATGATAGCTTAAAATACTCACTTATCGCACCATCAGGCAAAAATGATGGATCGAAATGATATGTGGCATCAGCAACATAACAAAGCCCATTATCACCAGCATCAGCTACAAAATCTAAAAAATAAAATGGCTGATTACAAATCTCCATATATTCATGTGCCACATAACTTTTTGGGTAGTTTTGAATATGTTTAATATACTCAGAATTTAAATTTTTAATATGTGTAGCACTTGATTCATTTGGGCTGTATTTGGCATAAAAAGCCTTTTGAAATTTAATCGCATTTAATCCAGACTCCAAATCAGTGACATTGCCACTACTTTTAACCGCACTAAATCGCATAAAATCACGCAAAGGCTCGACATATTTCCACCCTGGATAGCAGTTATAGCTGATAAATGCCACGCCATTTGGACTTAATAGCTCCTTACAGCTTTGCAAAATCGCACTTCTTACAAAATCAGGCACCCAGCTATAAATACCATGGCAAATAATATAATCAAACTCTATTTTACCACCAAATTCACTTATGAGATTACAAATATCCATCTCAATAAGCTTTATATTTTTACACCCGATTCCCTCGATTGCTCTCTTGCCTATAGCTATCTGCTCACTACTTAAATCAATTCCTATGAAAGTTGAATTTGGATGATTGATAGCTTGGCCTATGATATTTCCACCCATCGCACAACCAATTTCAAGAACCTTGGAATTATGCGGATTAACAGCATCTAGGCCATGAAATTTAGCCACCGCACAAAGATAATCTATACAAGTTTGAGCGTATGAATATGAGTCATATGTATGCTCATCATATGTTGATTTAATATCGTTATTTATCATTGTTCTAACAACTTATGACTATCCATAAATCCACTAGCGGCGTCAGCTAATTTACCCAAAGTCGCATCTATACTACCAGCTAAGCTAAATATCCAATAACTCTGACACGAAACCCACTCAAATAACTTATCATTTTTCTCTTCATCAGTATCGGCTCTACGAGCGGAGATAACAGCAAGCTCAAGCTCTTGGCTATTTAGCATAGCGCCACAAATACCATAAAATGACGACATAAAGACTTTATCTTTGAAGACATATTCTTTTAGGCCATCAATCTCAAATGAGAGTTTTTGTAGCTTATCATAGTTGATTTTATCTGCTTTATCTTGCTCTTTTAATTTTTTGGATTTTTCAATCTCTTTAGCGATTTTTAGATATAATCGTTCACATTTTTTTTGAACTTTATGACCAGTTTTGAAAATTTTAGTTATATTTTTGATTGCTTTTTTTAGATGCTCTTCTTGCTTTTCTTTGCTAATTGGCAAGATTGGTTTGAAATTTTTCTTTTTACCCTCAGCGATAATCTTATCAGCCATCTCTTTAAATGGAATTTCAGTTGTTCCTTCTATTCTTGCTCCACCTTCGGTGCAGTTATAAAGCTTATAATCTGGATTACTTCTTTGAAGCATTGCGATATTATGCTCAAAATATTGTCTAAATAAATTCCATACAAAAGTAGTTTGAATTTCGCCTTTACCGCCGTATTTTTGCGTCATTATAGGTATCTCTTCAACGGGAATTTCGGTCTCTTTAAATATATGTCCTTTAGAGTGGCTAGTACCATTTTCGCCATAAGCTAAGTCTTGGCCTATTAACATTACATCTTTACAGCCTAAAGCTTGGGCTACATTCCACGCCATATGCGCAGCACTCTGTCCACCGCCGATATAGCCAAATTTAAAATCTCTAAAACTCATCTCATAATTTAGCGGCCTAAAAGCATAACAAACATCTTTATCATGCAAATTTTCTACTGCTTCATGATGAGTAAGAGAAGCCACAACAAATATAATCCCATCATCAAATTTAGTTCTAGCAGGTTTGAAAAAGTCCGGAGTAGGCGGAATTCTCTCTATAGATGTTACATAATCAGGCTTAATCCCATGCTCTTTTAAAATAGGATAACTTGCATCAACAGCTATAACTACTGTGTATGGAGCGAGTTTTTTGAGTATTGGCAACTGCTTGTGAAGCGATGGACCAGTAGATACTATTACGGCTGAGTTAATCTTATTTTTTCTTTTATTTATAATATCTCTTAGAGGAATTGCGCCAAATACATCTGGAAGATGTTGTGTTGTTTGAATCATTCCTAACAAGCAATCCTTAGAGTCATTTCCACGCTCATAAAGCGTCTGGATAATTGCTTTTTGCATAGTTTTATTTAATTCCATAATATTTTCTTGATACTTTTCATCATTGTAATAGTCATCGATAATATGCATATTATATAGTCTAAAACTATGAAATACATCTGGCATTTTACAAATAATATAAAATTGTAAAAATGTAACCTTATGCGAATCTAAAATAACTAACCTATCAGTAAAAATATCCCTAGAAAAGTCAATCAAACTAAGCGCAGCATATAAAATTTCAATCTCAGGCTCAAAGACAAATATCTTTTTATGCGTTGGGTTTGCTAAGATAGATTTCAAAAACACCCCATTGCCAATTCCATAGATAAAAAGCGCCCTATGTCTGGCGTACTCTTCTTCGAATTCTATAATCTTTTTCTCAACATCTTTAGCTGGGCTTTCGTATAAATACTCTTTGGTTTCAAGATTTATGATATTTAGATCTAGCGGGTCTTTGCCCATATAAACGCCAAATTTTTTATTCTCCTCTAAACCAAATAGTGTAAGCGAAGTATCGATAGCATAAGGCATCATAGCAGTTATGTTTTTATCAAGTGTAGTTATCTCTTCATCATTTTTAATTTTTTGAGCTATCTTAGAATCAAGCTCTTTAAACTTTCTCTCATCTTCAGTTAGATCTCGCTCATCTTTTTTTGAGATGTCATTTTTTAACTCATTAACATCTTTTTTTTCACCATTTTGCATATGTGTCCTTTTGAATTTAACTTTAATATCGTCATTTTTAGGCTTTATTTTACAAAAATTTCGCTGAATTTAAAGAATAAATAGAAGATAAATTTAAATTTAACAAAAATTATACTTTTGAGAAAATATTATAAAAGAATGATAAAATGTGGGATTTTTAGAATAAAGTGGTGACCCCTACGAGACTCGAACTCGTGTTACCGCCGTGAAAGGGCGATGTCCTAACCGCTAGACGAAGGGGCCACTGCGGTTGTGCGAGTGGAATTATACAAGAGTAATGCTTAAATATCGCTTAAAAATCATAGCGATTTACAAAAAAACTGTATAATTTGTCAAATTTAAAAAAGGCATAGTTTGAATATCTATAAATTTGGGTCTAAATTTACTACTTTAACACTATTATCTGCATTAATTTTTGGCTGTGGCACTACTCAGCCAAAGCGTTCTAGTGGGGTTTTATTTAGTTTTATTACGCCACAAATTCGCATTAGCGATACAGGGTTTATTCACAGCTATACAAATGGTACGCAAGTTCAAATCTACAATAGCGGCACACTAACCCTAAACCTAAAATTAGCTCAAAATATCTGCATAAACTCAGCTTGTATGTCTCGCAAAAGTTTTAACATCAAATATCTAAATTCGCCCCATTATAATGAGATTTTAGATGATATTATAACCCAAAGAGCAATATATGACTCAGCAAATTTGATTCAAACTGATTGTGGATTTACACAAGATTTTAGTAGTTTTAGATATGAGGTTTGCAATAAAACAGCTAAATTTATAGATAGTAAAAATAATATAAAAATTATAATAAGAGAGTTGCAATGAAAAGAATAGGAGCGCATGTAAGTGCAAGTGGTGGAGTAGCAAATGCTCCAAAAAATGCTGCAAATATCGGTGCGGACGCTTTTGCTCTATTTGTTAAAAATCAAAGACAATGGAGCGCTAAACCACTTACTCAAAGTGATATAAGTCAGTTTAAAGCCAATTTAGTCAGTGCAAATATTAAGCCAGCTTGCATACTAGCACATAATAGCTATTTAGTAAATTTAGGCCATCCAGATGAGAGTGCAAGGGCTAAGAGTTTTTACTCATTTTTAGACGAGATAGAGCGTTGCGAAGCTCTTGGGATTGAGCTTATTAATTTTCATCCAGGTTCACATTTAAAACAAATAAGCGAAGATGAGTGTCTAGAATTAATTGCTAAAGAGATGAACTCCTTGCTAGAGCGTTCTAGCAATATAAAATTAGTTATTGAGAACACCGCCGGTCAAGGCAGTAATCTAGGCTATAAATTTGAACACCTAGCTGCATTAATTGCTATGAGTAAAGATCCTAGTCGTGTGGGTGTATGCATTGATACATGTCATTTATTTGCTAGCGGATATGATATCAAAGATGAGCAAAGTTATGCTAAAACTATGGCTGAATTTGATAAAATAGTAGGATTTAAATACTTAAGCGGAATGCATATCAACGATAGCAAAGGCGCTCTTGGTTCTCGCAAAGATCGTCACGATAGCCTTGGAGTTGGACTAATTGGAGAACAAGCATTTAGATGTATTATGAAAGACAATAGAATTGACGAGATTCCATTAATTTTAGAGACTATTGATGAGACTATCTGGGCTGATGAAATTAAAATGCTTAGAGATTTTACAAAATAATTTAGGAAGTTCTAATGAGACTGGGGGGGGGGTCAAGCCCAAAATAAAATACTAAATATTGGCTATTTTGCCGATGGTATTTGGTCGCATAACGCATTTAAAATAATCGCAATCGCAAATGATCCAAATATGCAAATTTGTTTTATATGTGTTAGGCGTGGCTTAGATGATAAAATTTTAGCTAAATTTGCTGCTGATTATGGTATAGAGCTTTTTTAGAGATTGCGATATTAATTCGCCTAAATTTTTAGCTATGATTACTAAATTTAATTGCGATATATTTGTTTCAATGTCATTTGATCAAATTTTTAAGCCTCAAATTATAGATCTTACCCCACTTAGTGCGATTAACAAATATTTATCATTGCAAGTTTTTAATAAATGCAAAAAGAAGCGATTTATTAAACCAAACTCAACAACACAAAATGTGTGTTTGGTATGCTAAAGGAGTATTTAATATGAAATTTCAAATTAACAATGATAAAATGAAAATATTTAGCACAAACCAAAATAATGCAGGCGACAAAAGAAGAGATAAATATACTTGATCTAAGTTTTATTTTTGCGTTCTTTAATCATTGTGAATGCAAATTCATTATTTAGATCAAAAATATAATTTTCTACAATTTACTTAATATCTTTTACATAGTGGCAAAATTCTTTCATCTAGTTTCATTTTATCTAAAGCATTATAAATTTTACTTTTACAATGCTCATCTGTTAAAAACATTTTAAAAAAGACAAAATTTGGAATTTAAAAATGCTTTTTACCAAAAATTGCCTTAATATTAATACTTTGTGATAGTGCATAATAAATAATCACAAAGCCTACAACATCTCTACGCCACTACCTTTGATAATCTGGCCAATTATATACCCATCACTATTAGCTAATACATAATCAACTTTATCATTTGGCACTACTAATACCATACCGACACCGCAGTTAAACGTTCTATCCATCTCGCTTTGCTCTACGCTTTTGGCGATTAATTCAAAGATTTTTGGCGTTTTGATAGCACTTCTTCGGATCTTTGCGCCAAGTCCATTTGGCAAGACTCTAGGGAGATTTTCGACTATACCGCCACCAGTTATATGAGCCATTGCGTTTATGCTATCTTTAAGGCGTAAAAACTCATCTACATAAATTCTAGTAGGCTCCAAAAGCGTCTCTAAAAGCGTCTTACCCTCAAATTCACTACCCAAATTCAACTTCTCTTTTTTGATCACCGCCCTTGCTAGTGAAAAGCCATTTGAGTGAAGGCCTGAGCTTGGCAACGCTACTAAGATATCGCCTTCATTTACAAATTTAGTCCTATCGATCTCATCTTCTTCGGCTATACCTACAGCAAATCCAGCTAGATCAAAATCCCCAGAGCTATACATACTAGGCATTTCAGCCGTTTCGCCACCTATTAGAGCGCATTTGGCTATCACGCATCCTTTGGCGATACCGCTTACTACTTCTTTGGCCGAGTTTATATCTAATTTACCAGTTGCATAGTAATCCAAAAAAAACATCGGAGTAGCAAAATTACATATTAAATCATTGACGCACATTGCAACTAGATCAATCCCCACACTATCTAATTTACCGCTATCTATTGCTAGGCGAAGTTTTGTTCCTACACCATCGGTTGCAGCTAGAAGAGTTGGTTTATTATATCCGCTTGGAAGTCTAAATGCTCCAGAAAATGATCCTATTCCACCTATTACATTTGGAGTTAGAGTCGATTTAACAAATGGTTTAATCCCCTCAACAAAGCTATTTCCAGCATCTATATCTACACCTGCGTCTTTATAACTTATCATTTTTCACCTCTTTTAAATTTCGTGATTTTACACTATTTGAACTTATTTTTGGCTAATGCTAACACTATCTAGTAAATAAGCAATATGCTGCCAGCTAAATCCACTTGCCTCGCTTAGCCCGATTTCACAGGTGCTAGAGTTGCTAAATCCTATATTTACTGCACTATTTTGATAAAATCTCTTAAATTTAGTAGTGGCGTGTAAGTTAAGTTGCGGGGTAAAAAACCCTTTATACCCAGCAAAACCACAACATGCAGTATCGCTATGGACTATAACTTGCCCTTTAGTGCAAAGCTTAGCTAAACTCATCATAGTATTTTCAAGTCCAAGTTTTTTACTAGCACACATTGTGTATAGCCCTATAGCGTGGTTGGCTTTAGAAATAGTGAGTTTTGGGGCGATGAATTTTAGTAGATACTCGCTCAAATCATAAATTTCAAATCTATCTTTAAGCGATTTTATCAGCTCATAAGAGCAAGCGCCGTGATCTATCACCACAGGATATTTGCCATCATTTGTAGCGACTTTTAAGATATCTATATTTTTAGCTCTATTTAGCTCTTTTGTATCTGGATAATTGGTAAAGACTTTCCCGCAGCACATATCATTAATCTCATTTGGATAGATCACATTTATCTTAGCTTTTTTACACAAAGACTCAAAAACCTCTTGGATAGGGCGTTTGTCATTTAGATTTTGATTTGGGGCAAAAGATCTATTTAGACAACTTGAGAAATATACCACACTTTCATTAAATCCATAGTTTTTATCCATCAATTTATAGCTATTTTTGCGTGGGAGATACTCTCTTAAAACAGGAGTTTTGATAATCTCATTTGCTTTAAATGATAGCTTTCTTACCATATTCGTGTTTAATAAATTTGATGCTGCAAGAGCGAATTTGGCGCCATTTAGCGTGGTGGTAAAATTGGAATTTGCTAGTTGAGCGATCTTTTTGCTTGTATCGCTTGCGTATGCTATTCTCTCATTTAGGGCTAAATTGGCCGTATTTAGCCCAACAGGGCATAGCTCTTCGCACATAGAACAGGCTGCGCAACTCTCATTTAAGAAGTATTTGGCTCCATCTTTTAGCTCTTTTAATAGCTTTTTACTAGCTTTATCACTTAAAGCCCCTAGTCTTTGTATCTCTCTTTTTAGGGCTATTCTTTGGCGTGGGCTTAGAGTTAGCTTATTAGATGGGCAGTTTTTCTCACAAAATCCACACTCCACACAATCATCAAATTCATTTCCTATAATGGCTGATTGCTTGATATTTTTTTTGTATATCTCTTTGTCATCTGTGATGATTACATCGGGATTTATTAGAGTGTGTGGGTCAAAAATCTCTTTGATTTTTCTATTTATGGCATAAGCTTTTGCTCCCCACTCTAGCTCTACAAATGGCGCTACCATCCTACCGGTGCCATGCTCGGCCTTGATACTTCCGCCAAAATTTGAAACCATCAAAGACATATCTTCAACCAAATTTGCAAAACTCTCAAATTCGCTATTTTGGTTTAAATCAGGCGTAATTATAAAGTGTAAATTACCCGCTAATGCGTGGCCAAAAATTATAGCGCTATCTTCAAATCCATGCTTTTTAAATAGCTCTTGAAGACTTTTAATCCCCTCTCCAAGATCTTTAATCTCAAAGCATATATCTTCTGTGATTACGCTACCTCCGGGCCTTTTAGCCGTAGCAGCGATAGGAAATATCCCTTTTCTAATCTTCCACCAATTAGCAAATTCACTCTCATCAAAGCTAAATTTCATCTCTTGACTGGTTGGATAGTCTTTGATCGCATCTTTTATCTTTTGAATTTGCTCATTTAATCTATCTTGAGAGTTGTTTTGGCTCTGGATCAAAATACAAACTTCACCATCTTTAATATCAGGCAAAATCTCGCTCACGCCTTTAAATTTAGAAGCGGCCTTAAGTGAGCCATAATCCATTATTTCAGCACTAGAAATCTCATTTTCAAATTTAGCCAAAATCTCCACAACCTTAGCCGCTTTTAAGATATCATCATAAAATAAAAGCGCACAGGCTTTGAATTTCTCATCATCCACGCACTCTAATTCTACGCTACTTACAAAACCCAAAGTCCCCTCACTACCGATAAATAGATGAGTGATAATATCAATTGGGTCGCTATAATCTAAAAGGGCATTAATGCTATAGCCAGTTGTGTTTTTGATCTTATATTTTCGCCTTATAAGCTCACAAAGCTCAGTATCAGCTAGGATTTGAGAGCGTAAATTTAGAATTTGCTCTATTAAATCTTTGTGGCTATTTCTAAAACTAGCCACACTTAAGCCGTCAGAGCTATCAAGGATAGTTCCATCACCTAAAATTACTCTAATGGATTTTAGCGTGTTATATGAGTTTTGCTTGACCCCACAGCACATTCCGCTTGAGTTGTTATTGACAATTCCGCCAATTTGCGCCGCAGCGATAGTAGCAGGATCGGGGCCGATCTTTTTGCCTAGCGGTTTTAGGGCTTTATTAGCATTTTCGCCGATAACCCCACAACCTAAATTTATAGAGTTAGCATCTCTACTAACCTTCATATGATCCCATCTAAAATCCAAACAAACTAGCACCGTATCGCACGAGCTTTGACCGCTTAGGCTAGTCCCAGCACCCCTAAAACATAGTGGAGTGTTAAATTTACGAGATAGCTCAAAAGCCTTTATAATCTCTTTTTCGCTTTTTAGCATTAAAACTAGCTTTGGTATATATGAGTAGCAAGAGGCCTCCACACCATAGCAAAATCGGCGTAAATAATCTTTATAAACTCTACCATCAAAGAGCTTAAAAGCGGCCTTATAAAATCCTTCATAATCTTGCATAATAGATCCTTTTGTAGCTAAAATTTGGCTGATTTTAGCAAATTTGAACTTATTTTATGCTAATATAGCCAAACTTCATTTAAGGAAATAAAATGTCAAATTATCCAAAAGCAATTGGCCCATATAGTGCTTATAGAGTGGTAGGAAATTTAGTATATTGTAGCGGTCAAATCCCTCTAGATCCAGATAGTGGTGAGGTAGTAGGAAGCGATATCAAAGCCCAAACAACCCAAGCTTTGAAAAATGTAGGCGGGATCTTAGAAGAGCTAAATTTAAGCTATAAAAATATCATTAAAACAGTTGTATTTTTAACTGATATATCTGAATTTGCTCAAATGAATGAAATTTATGCTGAGTTTTTCAGTGAGCCATATCCAGCTAGAAGTGCTGTAGCAGTAAAAGAATTGCCAAAAGGTGTAAAAGTAGAAGTAGAGGTCATAGCTTCCATTGAGTAAATTTAAAAATGCTATAGTAATTACTGGGGTTATTGGTAGTGGTAAAAGCACAGTTGTAAATCTACTTAGAGTTTATGGCTTTAGCGTGATTGATGCTGATGAGATTGCACATGAGCTTTTAGATGAGTGCTGGGAGAGAGTCGCTAATGAATTTGGCAATGAATTTATAAGTGATAAAAAGGTTGATAGAAAGCGCCTTGGTAAGCTAGTTTTTAGCGATGAAAATGCTAAAAAAAGGCTTGAGAATATGCTCCATCCGCTTATTAGAAAACAAATTTTTGATAGTGCTAGCGAACTTGAAGAGAAAGAAAAACCATATTTAGTTGATCTACCTTTATATTTTGAGAGTGCGCCAGCTTATAATGAGTTTGAGAGTGTTTGTGTGGTTTATGCACTTGAGCCAATCTGTTTAGAACGCATAATGCTGCGAGATGGGATTAGTTTAAATGATGCTAAGGCTAGATTAAATTCGCAAATATCAATCGACGAGAAGCTCCGTCTAGCTAATTTCGTAATTGATAATAGTTCAGATATGAAACATCTAAATTTGCAAATTGATAAGTTCATATCGGCACTAAAAAGCAGATACAAAACCCTAAATATTTAGAGGAATATATGAAACTTAGTACCAAGATCAGCGTTTGTATCCTAGTCAAAAACGCCCAAAATACCATTAAAGAGTGCTTAGAATCCTTAAAAAGCTTTGATGAGATTATCTTGCTTGATAATCAAAGTAGCGATGATACCTTAAAAATCGCTAACGAATTTAAGGCTAAATTTAATAATTTGAAAATTTATTCTAGTGAATTTATCGGTTTTGGGCCGCTTAAAAATTTAGCTATTAGCTATGCTAGTAATGATTGGATTTTTAGCATTGATAGTGATGAGGTTTTAGAATTTCAAGCCCTTGATGAGATAGCAAATTTAGATCTAAATCCACAAAATATCTACGCCCTACCTAGAAAAAATCTCTATAAAGGCGAGTGGATAAAGGCGTGTGGATGGTATCCTGATTTTGTCCTAAGGCTATTTAATAAAACTCAAACCAAATTTAATTCTAATTTCGTCCATGAGAGCCTGGAAGCCAAAAATTTAAATATAATAAAACTTAAAAATGGATTAAGACATTACGCTTATGATGATATAAGCACACTTATAGAAAAGATGCAAAAATACTCCACCCTTTATGCGATACAAAATAGAGCCAAAAGGAGCAATATCGGCAAAGCCGTGCTACATAGCGTGTGGAAATTCATCCGTGATTACGCCTTTAAAAAGGGATTTTTGTATGGTTATAAGGGCTTTGTGATTAGCCTTTGTAATGCTCTTGGGGCGTTTTTTAAGTATGCCAAGCTCTATGAGCTAAATCACCAAATGCCAAGCGTGAGCCTAATCATCACCACTTATAATAGCGAAAAATATTTAGAGCAGGTCTTAAAAAGTATTTTAAACTTAGATTATTTGCCTAATGAAGTCTTGGTCGCTGATGATGGAAGTGGTGTAGCTACAAAGAATTTGATTGAGAAATTTAAGGCGATTTTCCCTTGTGAGTTAAAGCATGTTTGGCAAGAAGATAAGGGCTTTCGCTTGAGCCAAATTCGCAATAAAGCTATAAATATCGCAACTAGCGAGTATATCATAATCATTGATGGCGATATGGTTTTAGATAGAAATTTTATTTTAGATCATCTCAAATTCGCCAAGCAAAAGCAGTTTTTACAAGGCTCAAGAGTGGTTTTGGATAAGAGTCAAACTGATTTATTGATAAATGGGGGAGGGTATACGAGTGAGTTTAAAACTCTTAAATCCAAGCGAAATTCCATACTCTCAAAACTCATCTACAAAAGCTCAAGCATAGAAGCAAATTTCTTTAAAAAGCGAGATTTCATCAAAGGAATTAGAGGTTGTAATATGAGCTTTTATAAAATTGATTGCGATGAGATTGGCGGATTTAATGAGAATTTTATCGGCTGGGGTAGGGAGGATTCTGAGTTTGTGGCGAGATTTTTGTTTAGTGGTGGAGAGCTTAGAAGGCTTAAATTTTCAGGGATTGCGTATCATCTCTATCACGCTGAAAACAGCAGAAAAATGCTAGAATCAAACCATCAAATTTACCTAAACACCATTAAAGAAAAGAGAGTTAAATGGCGATAAAAGTATTGCTAACAATAGGCGATATCACTATAAAAGGCGGCGCTGAAAGAGTTGTAACTAATCTAGCAAATGCTTATGCGGCCTCTGGGCTAGATGTGGAGATTTTAAGCTTTTATAAAGGCGGAATAAGTGAAGCTTTTGAGCTTGATAGTAGAGTGAAGTTAAGATATTTACATGATAAATCTTTTGATGATAAGCGCAAAAATTTCTTCTATAAAATCTTTTATAAATTTATTGAGAGCTATATCTTAAAGCGTGATTTCAAAGATAAGGATTTTGTGATTTTCAATAACTCACCGCATTTTCCGCTATTTAAAAATAAAAATACAAAATATCTAAAAATCATCCACATAAATTCAAAAGGACGCTACCTGGCTAGATATAACTATTTTGATTCTATAGTACTTATAGCCTCTAAAGAGATTGGCTTTTGGCAAAGCCATCATAAAAATATATTTTTAATCCCAAATTTCATCCCAAATATCCCAAATTTAAATACCAATTACTCTCAAAAGGTCGTGCTCTCAATGGGGCGCATAGAAAAAACCAATCAAAAGGGCTTTTTGCGCTTAATCGATATATGGAAATTAATCCAAGATAGTGGGGAATTTAATGATTGGAAGCTACACATTGTAGGCGATGGCGATCTAAAAGAGCAGATAAAAACCAAGATAGAAAATCTAAATTTATCTAACTCTATAATCTTAAAACCATTTACTACTGAAGTTGAAAAAGAGTATCTAAGTGCTAGTATATATGCTATGGCAAGCCATTTTGAAGGTCTTCCTATGGTGCTTATAGAGGCGGGGACTTATGCCTTGCCAACCATAGCCTTTGATATCGCCACAGGCCCAAGCGATATAATAGAAGATGAGAAAAGCGGATATTTGATCACTGATAATAATCTAGATGAATACGCCAATAAACTAAAAATATTAATGCAAGATGAGAATCTAAGAGCCAAAATGGGCGAAAAAAGCAAAGAGATAGTCAAAAATAAATTTAGCAAAGAGGTGGTGATAAAGCAGTGGATGGAGCTGTTTAAGGGATTAAAAAAATAACCTAGAGTTAGCAACTCTTCTACTAGTGATATATTATACTAAAAGTTGATTTATAATAATAAGAGAACAAACTACACAAAAACTTGAATTTATAAAAATTTAAATCTCAAATTTAGTAAATTTTATTAGCATATTAGCTTTTTTAAGATAAAATACCAGCATTTGCATAACCAAAAAAACAAGGAAAATAATGGACGAAAATAAGAAAAAAAGCCTTGATTTAGCCCTTAAACAGATTGATAAAGCCTTTGGTAAAGGTACTGTTCTTAGGCTTGGCGATAAGGAAATTGAGCCAATTGATGCTATTGGAACTGGATCAATCGGACTTGATATTGCACTTGGCATAGGCGGTATTCCTCGTGGTAGAATCATCGAAATTTACGGTCCTGAAAGTAGCGGTAAGACAACTCTGACTCTTCATCTAATTGCTGAATGTCAAAAAAATGGTGGAGTTTGTGCCTTTGTCGATGCAGAACACGCATTAGATGTTAAATATGCTAAAAATCTAGGCATAGATACTGATAATCTTTACATCTCTCAGCCAGATTTTGGTGAACAAGCGCTTGATATTGTTGAGACTCTAGCTAGAAGTGGTGCAGTAGATCTAATCATAGTAGATAGTGTCGCAGCTCTAACACCAAAAAGCGAAATAGAAGGCGATATGGGAGACCAGCATGTAGGACTTCAAGCAAGACTAATGAGTCAAGCCCTAAGAAAACTTACTGGTGTCGTCCATAAAATGGGAACCACAGTTGTCTTTATCAACCAAATTCGTATGAAAATCGGCGCTATGGGATATGGTACTCCAGAGACTACAACAGGTGGTAATGCACTTAAATTCTACGCTTCAGTCCGCTTAGATGTAAGAAAAGTCGCCACATTAAAACAAAGTGAAGAGCCAATTGGAAATAGAGTTAAGGTTAAAGTGGTTAAAAATAAGGTCGCTCCACCATTTAGAGTGACTGAATTTGATATAATGTTTGGCGAAGGAATTAGTAAAGAAGGTGAAATTATAGATTATGGTGTAAAACTTGATATAATCGATAAAAGCGGCGCCTGGTTTAGCTATGAAAGCACAAAACTAGGTCAAGGTAGAGAGAATGCAAAAGCGTTTTTAAAAGAGAATTTGAATATAGCTGATGAGATAACAGCTAAAATCCGTGAAAATATAGGTGATAGCATGATGAGTAGCGGTGATGATGAGAATGAAAGTGAGGAAGAGTAATGCCAGTAATTAAAGATGTAAGAGCAATTGAAGTTTTAGATAGTCGTGGAAATCCAACAATCAAAGCATTTGTAACGCTATGTGATGGTAGTACCGGTTCAGCAATCGTCCCAAGCGGTGCAAGCACAGGTAAAAGAGAGGCTTTAGAACTTAGAGATGGTGGTGATGCATTTGGTGGTAAAGGCGTTTTAAAAGCTATTAAAAATGTAAATTCAATGATAGCTGAAGAGTTATGCGGTAAAGACGCTTTAAATCAAAAAGCAATTGATGATGCGCTAATTGCTCTAGATGGTACTGAAAATTTTAGCAAAATCGGTGCTAACGCAGCTCTTGGTGTATCTATGGCAGTAGCTAGAGCAGCAGCAAATTCACGCAAACTTCCATTATATAGATATCTTGGTGGAGCAAATGCTACTATTTTACCAGTTCCGATGTTTAATATTATAAACGGTGGGGCGCATGCTAATAATAGCGTTGATTTTCAAGAGTTTATGATTATGCCATTTGGTTTTGATAAATTTAGCGATGCGCTTCGTGCTGCAGCTGAAATTTATCAAACACTTAAAAAACTACTAAATGATGCTGGACATAGTACTGCAGTAGGTGATGAGGGTGGATTTGCTCCAAATTTAAAAGATAATGAAGAACCACTTGAACTAATTATGCAAGCTATTATAAAAGCTGGATATAAACCAAACGAGCAGATTAAACTAGCTTTAGATGTTGCTGCTAGCGAACTTTATGATGGTAAGGTTTATAAACTTGAAGGCAAGGAATTTACAAGTGAACAAATAGTAGAAAAATACACCGCATTATGTGAAAAATATCCAATCTTCTCAATCGAAGATGGCCTAAGCGAAGATGACTGGGCTGGCTGGAAAATCCTAACTGATAAACTAGGTAGCAAGGTTCAATTAGTAGGCGATGATCTATTTGTAACAAATGAAAAAATCCTAAAAGAGGGAATTCAAAAAGGTATCGCAAACGCAGTATTAATCAAGCCAAATCAAATAGGCACAGTAAGCCAAACAATGCAAACAGTAAGACTAGCACAAAGAAATGGCTATCGCTGTATTATGAGTCATAGAAGTGGTGAAAGCGAAGATAGTTTTATTGCTGATTTTGCAGTAGCCTTAAATACTGGCGAGATTAAAACTGGCGCAACTAGTAGAAGCGAAAGAAATGCTAAATACAATCGCTTACTAGAAATCGAGTGCGAAACTAGCGAATATCTAGGCGATAAAATTTGAACCCTATCCTAGCTGAGCTAGAGAGTAAAAAATCTAGCTCCATTAGAAAAATTATCGCATATTCACTGCTAATATTTGTTACTATACTATTTGCGGTATATGTAGGAAATGTATTCTTTGGGGGTCGCTCAGCTAGTGTTTTATATGATTTAAAAGAGCAAAAATCTGCCCTAAGTAACGAGGTAAAAAAATACCAAGAGTTAAATTCAGCTCTACAAAAAGAGTATTTCGAGCTAATCGGACTCGATCCAGATAGTTACAAGTGAGTAAAAAAATGAAAAAGATTATTTTAATATCAAGCTGCGTTTTAGCACTCGTAGCTAGAGAAAATCCATTTACCCCAGATGATATTAATGTTACTACACTAGATTCAACTAATATTAGTGAAAACCCACCAAAATTAAGTAGAGTTGTAGCTAAATTTCCAAGCGATGCTAGAGAGATTGTCACAGCAACATTTAGTTATAAATCAGTAGATGGTAGCATAAAACAAAAAAGTATTGATATTAATGCTAGTTTTGATTGGCACGATGATATAATTATCTTATCTCAGCCACCAGTAAGTAGCGAGACTACTCCATCTTTAGATGTCTCAGTAACTACCACAAATGAACAGACTAAACAAGCAGTAGCCAAACAAGCTACACCAAAACCGCTTAGTGTCCTACCAAAAATAGAACCACCGCTAAAAAGTATAGCATTTATGGATTTTATCAAATTTGATATATTTGCTTCTAAAATTGAAATAATCACAAAAGATCAGATGTTTAGAGACTTTATCATTAATAAACCTGATAAAATCGTTATGGATTTTAAAAGAGGTAGCGAGTTTTCAACTCAAAGTATAAAGGTTCAAAAAGGCCCACTAAAAAAAGCTACAATCGGAGCTCATAAGAATTATTATAGAGTGGTTTTATCCCTAGATGGTAACTATCATTACGCTATCCGACAAAGCGGCAATGGATATACGCTAACACTTAGATAATCTAGCCCCTTTGGGGCATTTGAGTATGCGGTAAACTAAATTCAGATCTAATTTGAGATTTAAATTCTTTAATTATAACTTACTCAAAGGAGCAGTATGGGGATTATTAATATAGAAAAATTTCTAGCTAAATATCTAAAAGGCGAAGCAGGCGAAGAGATAGTAATTAAATCTTTAATATCAATCTTACAACATAGCAATGAAAACTACTACCTAATACCAAAAGCTAAATTTCAAAATACCAATATAATTTACGAAATTGATATTTTACTTATTCACCCAATGCTTGGAATTTATATAATAGAGGTTAAAAACTGGAAATCTTTAGACAATATTGATGAGAATAATTCGCCATTTAATCAAGCTAGTAAATACAAAAATATAATCCTTTCTGTGCTTAATGAAAACTTTAATCATACACCAATTAATGTAGAGATGCGTGCGATTTTTCCAAATATCAGCAAAAGTGATGCTAAAGAAAATTTGAAATCTGTAGCTAGTGAGATATTTTTAACAGTTTCTAGGCTATTTTCTAAATCATGAAATACTTCTATTCATCATTTATTTTAACAATCTTAGGTCTAGTAGCAGCATATTTTTTAGGTGGATTTGCTGCTGTTTATATCTGTATTTTATTAATTATTCTTGAAGTTAGCTTAAGCTTTGATAATGCTGTGGTAAATGCTAGAATTTTATGTCATATGTCTCAAGTATGGCAAAGGCGATTTATCATCTATGGAATTCCTATTGCTGTCTTTGGAATGAGATTTTTATTTCCAATTCTTATTGTATCAATTGCTTCTGATATGGGGATGCTACAGACGCTAAATTTAGCACTAAATAATCCAGATGAGTATCATCACGCTCTACATAGTAATAAAAATCAAATTTATATCTTTGGTGGCGGATTTTTACTAATGGTATTTTTATCATTCTTTTTTGAAGAAAAAGAGACAAAATGGATTAGACTTTTAGAGGATAATCATTTAATTAAAACCCTTTCAAAATCTCAAAATATAACTCTTTTTATTGCTATTTTAACTGGAATAATCCTAATTATGCTAACCCAAAATTCTACCTATGCCATCGCATATTTTAGTGCTATAGTGCTGTATTTAGGGTTAGGGATGTTTGATGAGATATTTAGTACAAGTGGAATTAAAAGCGGGATAATGGGTTTTTTATATCTTGAAGTTTTAGATGCTAGCTTTAGCTTTGATGGGGTTATTGGAGCTTTTGCAATGAGTCAAGATATTTTTATTATTATGATTGGGCTTGGTATTGGAGCTATGTTTGTAAGAAGTCTTACTATCTATATGGTTCGCAAAAAGATACTTGAGAGTTTTATCTATCTTGAACATGGCGCTCACTATGCGATTTTAGCTCTAGCAGTGATAATGTTTATTAAAATTTTTTACGAAGTTAGTGAGATTATAACTGGCACAGCTAGTATGCTATTTATCGCCTTAGCACTTATTCACTCAGTGTTAAAAAGGAGAAATATTGACTAAAATTTGTGGTGTTGATGAAGCTGGTAGAGGCGCTTTAGCTGGTGAGCTAGTTGTATGTGGATGTGCTTTTAATAGCGATTTAAGTAAGTTAAATTTAACCGATTCTAAAAAGCTAACCCCTAAAAAAAGAGAACAAATATATACAAGCTTAATCCAACAATGTGAATTTGTAACCATATATTTTAACAATAAAATTATAGATGAAATCGGGCTTAGCAATTGTCTAAGACGAGCTTTAAGGGTGATTAAATTTCACTTTAGAGAACATCAAATCATCTATGATGGAAACTGTAATTATGGTATTGATGGGATTGAGACAATTATTAAAGCTGATGCTAAAATTCCACAAGTTAGCGCTGCTAGTATAATTGCTAAAGTTAGTAGAGATTTGCAAATGTGCCGTTTTGATAGCTTTTATCCATACTTTGGCTACGCAAAACATAAAGGCTATGGAGTTAAAGCTCATATAGAAGCACTACAAAAATATGGCCCAAATGAATTAACTAGACAAAGTTTTAAACCAAAAGCACTTGAGGCTTCGCTATTTGGGGATGAAATTTGAATATCTTAGAAAATTTATATCAAAACCCGCCAAAATCAAGAGAGTTTTTAGAGCGAAAAATACGCATAGAAGGCTCTAAAATTCTACTAAAAGGAGCCAATGGAAGTGGTAAAAGCTCATTAATTTTAAATCATTTAAGTAAATTTGATAATTTTTTATATATAGACTTAGATGATATAAGAAGTTTTGGTATAGAACTTAATAACTTAAATGAGTTTATCAAGGCCAAAAATATCAAAGCCTTAGCAATTGAGAATCTAAAATCCAAAATAGAACTACCTATTTGTGATAATATTATCATCTCTACTGATCTAAATTCTTTGCATATAGATGGATTAAATCAACTTGAAATACTCGGGCTGGATTATGAAGAGTTTATACTATTTTATCGTAAAAATTATGAAGCTAGAACGCTTTTTAGCCACTTTTTGATTCGTGGGAATTTGGCTTTTAGTCCATTTTTAAGCGAATTTGAAACTACGGCATTTTTGCAAAAGCATATAAAAGCATCAAAAGGAGATCTAAATAGTAAGATATTAGCAAATATCGCAAATTTTATACATCAACCGTTAAATTCATTTAAGATTTACAAAACTCTAAAAACTCATATGAAACTTAGCAAAGACAAACTTTATCAAAATATAACCGATTTAGAAGATCAAAATCTTATAAAAACTATTTCAAATATCAACGATAATATCGCTTTAAAACGGGTATATTTTAGCAATTTTGCTCTAAAATCAGCTCTAAGTCTACACAAAGATCCCAAAGCAACGATAGCAAATATGGTATTTTGCGAACTTTTAAAGCTAAAAAAAGAGATAAAGTATAGCAATCAAATTGATTTTATCATTCCTGATATGAGTTATGGGATTTTGATTTTGCCATTTTTGCCATCTGAACTTGCAATATTAAAAGCTAAAAAACTAAGCAATCACTGTAATGATCTAGGTTTAAAAAAAGTAGATATAATCTCAAATTCACAAAGTCAAATAGCTAAATTTGAAAAAATCACATATAATGTAATGCCATTTTGGCAGTGGGCTGTAGGGCTTAATTAGTTTCACACTTAATGTAATGTTTGGTACTTTAGAAAAAGAAACAATAAAAATCACAGCAGAAAAAACAAAAATAGAAAATAAACTAAAAGATAAAATCAAAAAGAGCCATTTTATTTAGATATATCATTTGCAATATAATATAAACTAATTAACTATGTGAATAAATTTTAACTTCATTTAAAAAAAACTCATAAACTTGTTGTTGAAAATGTGCATCTATCTCATCACTATTAACCATCAAACGACGCAAATGCGCAAAATCAATCTTTTTGACATATCTTTTTATCATTTTTAATTCATAATCTATATCTTTTAGTAATATATCTAAATTCAATTTAGAGCCTTGAGTGGCCTTTTCTACATACTCTTTAACCGTTTGGACTAGGATGTGGATTCGCTTTTTATCATCACCATATATATCTTTTGCTATCTCTTCAACCTCTTGATAATCACTATCTAAAATACTATTTTTAGCAATTAACATAGCGGTAAAAATCTTGGCTCTAAACTCTAGTGATCGATAATGCGGAACAAAAAGCTCACGAAAAATAGATAAAAAATGTAATTTATAACTCATCATAATCCTATTTTAAGTAAAATATAGATATAATTTCATCCGCCTTTCCTTAGACCTGTGCAATGCTTTTAAAAAGCACCGCTTCAGGATGGGAACATAGCAGAGCACTTTTTATAGGTGTGTGCCGCAGTCATCTGGGGAGAGGTTTTCTATATCTAAATCTTTCATAAAATCTCTACAAATTTTATCAAAATCCACCCCTTCAATTTTTGGGCTTTTTTTGAATTTAGCTCTTATATTTTGAAATCCTCTTACTAAATCCTTGCTTTTAACACCATAGCTTATAGAGAGTCCAGCCTCGACAAAAGCAGCTAATCTATCGCAATATTTCAAAGCCTTGCCATCAATGCTGTTATACTCATCATCATTGACATTACTCATACTTCCGTGATATGGTTGTGGAGTTGTGCGACAAATTCTATTTTCAAATTCATCTTTTTTAAAGACCCCATCATCACTTCTAACGCCCAAAATATAGCTAAATTCATCTCTAAAACTTTGTGGGACATATGGAAGAATCTTATCTTCGATTAATCTCATCTCATAATCGCTAATTATCTCATTTAGCCCATCAATACCATATTTAACAGGGCTTATAATATCACGAGTTAGGCTCTCAGGTAGATCATGAAACAAAGCGCAATAAAAGTTATTTTCTAATCTTTTTGAATTTGCTCCAACTTTGATTGAATAAAAATAGCCAAATATCGCTACAACTAACATATGACCTAAAACTGCTGTTTCTGGAATGCGGTTCGTCTGAGCCCAACGCTTTTGAAATCTTAATCTTCCACTTAGATCGACTATGCGAGCTAATTTTTGGTTCATAGCGATCTTTCTAACACCGATTAATTCATAATAATCTTCTAGCTCTTCATCTACTTTTTGCTTTAATTCATCAATATCATTTAAAAATTTACTAGTTTGATATACAATGCTAAATTCCCACTTAGTAGCTATATAACTAGCAGCTTTTAAAATTAATCTCTCTTTTTTGTGGCCTTTATCTTCTAAATAACTCTTAAATCTATCTAAAAATTTACCATTTTCGATATCTTCTATTAATGGTTCTAAATTTGTCAAAACCCAGTTATTTATCTCACTAGCTTTGGTTTTTTGGATATGGTGAAAGACATCTGGGCGAATATCAGTTACCACAACTCTACTTAAAAACTCAAAAACCCCACCTTCTATTATATAACGCATATCTACATCATTTTCAAGCTTTGCGATGAAATATGCTATTATAAATTTATGAGCTTGTTTGTCTAGCTCTGATAGCTCAACCATCTTAGGATAGTCATTCCACCTTGATATATTGGCTGCTTTGAAAATATGTTCAATAAGTTTTGGATTTATCATTAATTAAATTTCCTAGTATTTTCAAATACAATAGAGCTTGTATCGTATTTTTGCTCTTTTATCATATTACTATCAACTTCTATAATCGTATGGACATTGCCCCTTGGATTAAAATCACCAACAACTCTTAGATATTTTGGTTTTAGTTTATTATCTAGAGTATCGTAAATTTCATTTATACTAGATTCATGACTTATATGGCGATTTAAAAAGCTATTTATATATAATTTTAGAGCCTTTAACTCTACTACAAATTTATCAGGAACATAGGTTAGATAAATTGTAGCAAAATCCGGATAGCCACTCCTTGGACAAAAGCAAGCAAACTCTGGTAGAGTGATTTTGATCGCATAATCTTTATTAGCACTATTTGGCCATATCTCAAAATCCTTATCTATATCAAATTCAGCTATTATTTTTTCGCCATATTTTAAATTTTCCATATCTATCCTTAAACATCTAGATGCTTAACATCTTTAGCGTGAGCTTGGATATACTCTCTCCTTGGCTCAACCTCATCACCCATAAATAGCTCAAATATATCACTAGCGCTTTGCATATCTTTGACATCTATCTTTAATAAACGGCGATTTTCTGGATTCATGGTAGTTTCCCATAATTGATCTGGATTCATCTCACCTAGACCTTTATAACGCTGGATATAAGCACCTTTTTTAGCATTTTTTTCTATATTTTCTAATACTTCTAATGGATCGCCATTAAGGTCAATATCACGCTCTCTCATCTTAGAATATATATGGACAGCCTCAATATATAAAGGATTAACAAATAAAGTATCATTGATAATCAACTCTTCAAGGCCATTTGGAGTTTGGACATAAATTCTAATCTCATCTTCATTGACATATGAATTTAAGATATTATAATTTTGAGTTTCAAGCTCTGTTTTTATAATCTCAAATAACTCTTTAAAATCTCTGCTGATGATATCTGGATTTTCTATCATATATCTAATCGCACTTAATAGATTAAAACGCTTTTTAAGCTCATTTAAAACACTTCTATAAGCGCTAATTAACTTTAAATAATCAATCAAATCATTATTGCCAATACCTTCAAAATCTTCATTTTCAATTCCTGTTTCTATTAAGAATTCATTTAGGGCTTTTTCATCTTTTAGATAAATTTCTTTTTTGCCTTTTTTGTATCTATAAAGTGGTGGCTGGGCTAAATAGACATTTCCATTTTCTATAATTGGCGTAAGAAATCTAAAGAAAAATGTAAGAAGTAGAGTCTGGATATGGCTTCCATCGACATCAGCATCTGTCATAATAATGATTTTATGATATCTTAATTTACTAGCATCAAACTCATCCCCAATACCACAACCAAATGCGGTTATCATATTTTTTATCTCTTCAGATTTTAAAATTTTATCAAGTCTGCTCTTTTCTACATTTAAAATTTTACCACGAAGTGGCAAAATAGCTTGAAATACTCTATCTCTACCTTGCTTTGCTGAACCACCAGCAGAATCACCCTCAACAAGATAAATTTCACTCTCGCTTGGGTCTTTGCTTTGGCAATCGGCTAATTTACCAGGCAATGTCCCAACGCTATTTAAATTATCTTTTTTGCGTGTTAAATCTCTAGCTTTTTTGGCTGCTTCTCTACCACGAGCTGCTAAAAGAGCTTTATTCATGATAGCTTTTGCTTCGTTTGGGTTTTCTTCAAAATATTTACAAAGCACTTCAAAAGTTATCTTTTGAACTATTGGTTTGACATAGCTTGAGCCGAGTTTGCCTTTGGTTTGACCCTCAAATTGTGGTTCTGGGACTTTGACACTTACAACAGCTATAAGGCCCTCTCTTATATCATCTCCAGTGATTTTGGTATCTTTTTCACGAGCATTAGCGTTTGCTGTTATATAATTTGTAATAGCTCTAGTAAGCCCTGCTCTAAATCCAGCTTCGTGAGTCCCACCATCAGGGGTTTTGATATTATTTACAAAGCTTAGTAAATTTTCACTATATGTCTCATTATAAAGTAGAGCAAAATCGACTATAACATCTTCTTCGCCACCGCTAAAGCTTACAGCTTTGCTTACTGGGTTGCTTTTATTCATATCAGTTACAAAGCTCTCAAGCCCACCTTCAAAGTGATAACTCTCTTTAAATCCATCTCTTTGGTCTTTGAAATTTATAGTGATTTTAGGATTTAAATAGGCTAACTCTTTAAATCTTTTGGTTAAAATTTCTCTATCAAATTTAGTTATTTCAAAGATAGTATCATCAGGCCAAAACTCTATGCTAGTTCCAGTTTTGTTAGTAGTTTTGATAACTTCTAAATCACTTTGTGGTATGCCTTTGGCAAATTCTTGGCGATGAAGTTTTCCATCTCTTTTTATATTCAAAACCAATTTTTTAGATAATGCATTGACAACAGAAACACCAACCCCATGAAGTCCACCTGATACTTTATATGTATCTTTATCGAATTTACCACCCGCATGAAGCACAGTTAAAACTACAGTCGCAGCTGAAATATTCTCAGTTGGATGGATATCTACCGGAATTCCCCTACCATTATCTGTAATTATGGCTGAACCTTCATTTGTAAGTTCAATATCGATAGTATCGCAATATCCTGCCATTGACTCATCTATGGAGTTATCTACTACTTCATAGATCATATGGTGAAGGCCATTTATATTTGTATCGCCTATATACATTCCAGGGCGTGTTCTTACAGCTTCAAGACCTTTTAAAACCTTGATACTTCCAGCGGCGTATTTTTTTTGTTCTAAATTTTCCATTTTAATCCTTAAATATTTATAGGCATTATAACTGTTTTTAACTCTTCACAACTAAGCACAAATGGAAGTCCTACATCATTATATGATAAGGTAAATTCACTATCTTCAATGCTTGATAAGAAATCAAGAATAAATCTATTTTTTACACCTAATATAATGTTGTCTTCTATATCAAAATTTTGCTCAATTACTGTTTTTGCTTCGCTATTATCGTTATTTATACTCTCAAATGTTATGTTTTCTTTATTTATTGTGATTTTTATAATTTCAGATAGCATTGAGATTGTTTTGATACCTTCTATCATCTTTTCACGATTTAAATTTATATTGATTTTACTCTCTTTTGGGATTACTCTTTCATAGTCTGGATAGCGACCATTTATCAGTTTTGTGAAAAATTCAAAATTTTGACTAATTGCTATAAATATATTTTCATCATAGTAAATTTCTATATTTTCATAGAATATTTTTTGGATTTCTACTATAGCTTTTTTAGGGATTATTATGCTAAATGGTTCGCTCTGTGAGTCTATATCAAGGGTATAAACGCTAAGTCTTTTAGTGTCAGTGCCAACTAAATTTATACTATTATTTTTTATATCGATTAAAGCACCTGTTAATTCTATTTTTGAATTTGTATTTTCTATTGAATTTGTGATTTTTTTAAGGCTTTTGCTTAGGTTAGCTGCGTTTATATTAAATCTTTTTTTATTTTCTATTGTTGGGAAATCTGGGAAATCATCGGCTTTTTGCATAGGTAAGCGATATTTTGAGTTATTTTGTTTTATATATAGGTGGTTTTGGATTGTTTCTAAGATAACTTCACCATCTTTAAGGCTTTTTATGATATCAAGGAGTTTTTTACCATTTGCTGTGGCTATTCCATCTTCAATTATATTTACATTTGAGGCTTTATAACTTAGACCAATTTCATTATCTGTAGCTTTAATTGTTAGAATTGAATCTTTTGCATTTATGAATATGTGAGATGTTATTGAACTAAGATCTTTTTTATCAAGATAAGGGTTTGTATTTATGATAATTGATTCTAAAATATTCTTTTTGATTAAAACTTTCATTTTTTGCCTTTATTTTTTAAATTTATTTTTTCTTTTTAGTTGGTTTGTTGATTTTGTGAATAACTACACAAAACACCGCAAAATCGGGTAAATTTTATTGAAAAACTTTGAAGGGAATTTTCACACATATTCACTATTCCTTTGATAATATTTTATTTTTTAATTCTTCTAATCTAGCTTTAAAATAGCTATCGTTTTCCATTAGATTATTAATTTTTTTAATATTGTGACTAACTGCGCTATGATCTTTTAATCCAAAGTGTGATGCAAGCTGAGGCATAGAGTTTGGAGTGAGAGTTTTGGCTAGATATATACAAATTCTACGAGCTTCTACGATATTTTTAGTACGATTTTTACTTTTTATGTCACTTGGTTTAATATTCATTTCATGTGCTACATCTTTTATTATATTTTCTAGACTTATAGCTTCTTTTTTCTCTTTTATCTGATCTTTTATGACATTTTTGGCAAATTCAAGTGTGATATCTTGACGCATAATATTTGCAAAAGCGTTAATATTTATAATTGCGCTTTCAATTTCTCTAATATTATCACCCATATTTGATGCGATATATTCGATTATATCATCACTTAGTTCTATTTTATCAAATTCACATTTTGTTTTAATAATTCTGATTTTAGTATCAAGTTCAGGCGGCGTAATATCAGCCATTAATCCCCATTCAAATCGACTTTTTAGACGCTCTTCAAAATCTTTTAACATTTTTGGAGGTTTGTCTGAGGTCATTACTATTTGACCTTTTTTAGCGTGAATTTCATTAAAGGTGTGAAAAAATTCTTCTTGTGTTTTTTCTGATTTGTGAAAAAACTGCACATCATCAATCAGTAAAACATCGCAATTACGATATTTTTCTTTAAATTTATTCATAGTTCGGTTTTCTAGATTTCGTATAAAATCACTAGTGAATTGCTCACTTGTAATACAAATAACCGTTTTGCCATGTTCTAAGCACTCATTACCAATTGATTGTAAAAGATGTGTTTTACCAAGACCAGTTGAACCATAGATAAATAGCGGATTATATGCTTTTCCTGGATTGCTTGCAACTTGTTTTGAACTAATAAATGCAAATTGATTAGAATCGCCAACAACGAAGTTATCAAATGTATAGCTAGGATTTAATAGTGAACTTTGACTTCTAATTTCTTTTACATTTACATCTTTTGATTTTATACTTAAATTTGCCTTTTGGGTTGTGATTAAAACCTCAGGCTTTATACCTGTGTGAACTTCGTAGATATTAGCTAGTTTATTAGCATATTTTGTTTGGATAAATTTGGCTATAAGCTCATTAGGAGCGATAAAAATAACTCTTTGAGAATTTGAACCTTTTTCGCTAAATTTAATCCGTGAAATGTAATTATCCATCTCGCTTTTGGAGATCTCTTGACCCAAAATTTCAAGCGCTTTTGTGCCTAGCAATATTTTCCCTTTAAATTTATTAGCTAATATTCTACTAAAAATTTAATTAAAAATGACTTATTATGATATTATTATAAATTAAATTCACTAAAGATGTGAATAATGTGAATAACTTAAAAGGATATATGTGAAAATCTTAGGAATAGACCCTGGTACTCGCAATTGCGGCTATGCGATAATTCAGAAATTTGGCAATAGAAAATCACTGGTTGAGGCTGGACTTATTAAAATAAAACAAGACGATTTACAATTTCAAATTACTCAGCTTTGTGAAGGTTTAGATCTAATATTTAAAGCACATAAAATTGATGCAGTAGCAATCGAAGATATATTTTTTGCTTATAATCCAAAAACAGTTTTAAAGCTTGCACAATTTCGTGGAGCTTTAATGCTTAAAATTTTGCAAATTCATGGTGAATTTAGTGAATATACTCCGCTTCAAATCAAAAAAGCTGTAACAGGCAAAGGAAAAGCGACAAAAGAACAGGTTTCATTTATGGTAAAAAAGATGCTAGGAATAACTAAAGAGATAAAGCCACTTGATATTACAGACGCAATAGCAATAGCTTTAACTCATAGTTTTAATATAAAATCTTAGTAATTATAGCGTTTTATATCGGCTTGAAGTGGATCAATAGCTTTACTTTTAGTTATAAGTTTATGCCCAGCCCAAATAAGCAAAAATAGCCACAATCCAATATAGCTAGTAAGAAGTGTGACAAAATCTCTACCTTGTATTAAGGCTTCATAATTTTGCCCAATTATTACAATTATACACATTATAAGTGCTAAAATTGGTTCAAGTTTGAGCAAATTTGGATCTGTAAAAGGTAAAAGCGTACTAATGATAAAAATAACAAATATATAAAATAGCAAAATTCTCCAAAATATTGCATTTATAGCTTTTGGAATACTTCTGTTTGGATCTTTAGCCTCTCCAGCAGCAACTGTAACAGCCCAGTTAAACCAGTAATTCCATCTAATAGCAAATTCAAAAGATGAACTAATAAATCTACTTCCATACTCATGAAAACTTCCAGCTACAGGCATATATGTAGCTAATTCTCCTAGACTTTGCATTAATAAATAGACCATAAAGCCTATTAACGCATAAGCTAAAAGTGCTCCACCAGGTTCAGCTGTAGCAATAGTATTGCCACTAGCAACAAAAAGTCCTGTTCCAATAGCACCGCCAATTGCAATCATATTTAAATGGCGTGAGTGCATTGCTCGTTTTAATGTATTTTGATTTGATAAGATAATTCTTATTAAATAGAATTAAAAAGATTCATAGCTAGAATAGATCTTAGCTATGAATTAAATTTATTGACATCCTTCACACTCTATGCTACGATCAACTGGTTTATTATCCAAGTGGCTTGAGTCTGGGCTTTCGCTTCTTAGATAGTATGTGGATTTCACGCCTAAGTTCCAAGCAAGCATATATATATCGCTAAGATATTTTCCACTAGCTTTATCTAAACTCATAAATATATTTAGACTTTGACCTTGATCTATCCATTTTTGGCGGATTGCTCCTGCTTTGATAAGGACTCTTTGGTCTAGCTCATAAGCTGGAGTGTAGTATTGCCAAGTTTCAGGGCTCAAATTTGGGACTACGCAAGGGGTCATACCGCTTAGATTTTGCTCAAACCATTTTCGTTTATATACTGGCTCGATTGTTTGAGTTGTCCCTACTAATATGCTTATACTAGAAGTTGGTGCTATGGCCATTAAATAGCCATTTCTTATACCATCTTTTTTGACTTTTTCTCTTAATTTAGCCCAATCACAACTACCTTCATCAAATAGACTTCCACCACGATTGACAAGGGCTTTGGCGTTTGGATTTGCTAGGTCTATTGGGAAGATTCCCTTACTCCAGTTTGAGCCAGGAAAATCTGGATAAACGCCCTTTTCTACGGCTAAATTTGATGAAGCGTAAATGGCATTGTAGCTGATATTTTCCATTATTTCATCTATTTTTTCAAGGTGTTCGTAACCACCCCATTTTATCTGCTTTGTAGCTAGCATTTCAGCCTCTCCCATAACGCCTAAGCCTATTGAGCGACTAGCTAAATTTGTGTGTTTAACCTTAGCATGTGGGTAGAAATTTAGATCTATAACATTATCTAGCATTCTAATGGCTATTGGTGTAACTCTTGCTATATCTTCAGGGGTATTAATTTTGCTTAAATTTATACTTGCTAAGTTACAAACGGCGGTTTTGCCCTCTTTTAAGCCTTTTTCTACTATAAATATATCTTTGTTGTTTAATCTATCTAAAGCGGTAATTTTTTTAGCCTTTTTAGTGTATCCGCCATCAACTGTTACTTCTAGATTTTCATCAAATAGATCATAGCTACCATCTGTGTAGATTACCTTAGTTTGATAGTAATTTGGCTCAGTATTTTGGAAGATTTCAGTGCATAAGTTTGAGCTTCTAATTATGCCTTTGTGTGAATTTGGATTTAGCTTATTTGCGCTATCTTTAAAGCATAAAAACGGCATACCACTTTCAAAATAGCTTGTAAGAATTTTCTTCCATAACTCTTTGGCTTGGATTACGCTTTTAGCGATATTAGGGTTAGTTTCATACTCTATATATTTTTTATTAAATTCATCTCCATATAGATCACAAAGATCAGGCGTATCAGCTGGATCAAATAGCGTCCATCTCTCATTATTCTCCACTCTTTTCATAAAAAGATCATTTATCCATAAAGCCGGAAATAATTCATGAGCTCTGCGACGCTCTTCGCCAGAGTTTTTACGAAGATCCAAAAAGTCGCTTACATCCATATGCCAAGGCTCGATATAAACTGCTATTGCACCCTTTCTAGTCCCTAGCTGATCGACTGCAACTGCGATATCATTTGTAACTTTTAAAAATGGTATTATCCCGCCAGCTGCGTTTTTATGCCCATCAATGCTACCGCCCATAGCACGCACTTTACACCAATCCCAGCCGATACCACCACCAAATTTAGAGAGCAAAGCCATCTCTTTATAGCTATCAAAAATTCCTTCGATATTATCAGGAGTACTCCCAACATAGCAGCTTGATAGTTGGTGCCTTGTGGTTCTAGCATTGCTTAAGGTTGGGGTTGCTAGCATTACTTCAAATTTGCTTATGATATCGTAAAATTTTTTCGCCCAACCTTGAGAATCTAGCTCATTTTGAGCCAAAAACATAGCGATCGCCATAAACATCTGTTGTGGTAGCTCTATAGGTTTGCCATTTTTGTCTTTTATAAGATATCTATCATATAGAGTTTTAATCCCAAGATATGTAAATTGCATATCTCGCTCTGGTTTTATATAGTTGTTTAGATCATCAAGATCATATTTTTCTTTTAAACCAAGCAAGATTCTGCCCTCTTTTTCGCCTTTGATTAGATAATCTTCAAGGCTATTATATCCGCTAAATCCAGTTGCTTTGTGATACAAATCATACAAAAATAGCCTAGCTGCGACAAAGGTCCAGTTAGGGCGATCAATATCTATCTTATCAACTGCGGTTTTGATGAGAGTTTGTTGGATCTCTTCAGTTGTGATATTATCACGAAATTGAATTTTTGCATCAACTTCAAGCTCGCTTAAGCTGACATTATCTAGTCCGGCTACGGCTTCGCTTGTGTATTTTTTGATTTTAGATATATCTAGCTCTTCAGTTCTGCCATTTCTTTTTATAACTTTCATATTATTTTTTTGTGCCTTTATATTAAATTTCAAATACTCTTTTAAATATTCTATCTACATTTTTTGTATAGTAAGTGTAGTCAAAACACTCTTTTATCGCATTTTCATTGAGCTTTTGTCTAAGTTCATTATCATTTAGTAAATTTTGTAAAAATAGACTCTCGCCATTTTCATTAAGAGCTTTTTTGCCCTCTTGTAGGTCAGCCCAAACTTTCATAGCATTTCTTTGGACGATTTTGTATGCGTCTTCTCTACTTACACCTTGTTTTGGTAGCTCTAAAAGGACTCTTTGAGAAAAGACTAATCCACCGGTTAAATTTAAATTTTTCATCATATTTTCTGGATATACGACTAAATTTGCTAGTAGGCCATTTAATCTATTTAGCATAAAATCACTCGTGATAAAGGCATCAGGCAAGATAAATCTCTCTACACTTGAGTGGCTGATATCTCTTTCATGCCAAAGGGCGACATTTTCCATAGCTGGGATAGCGTAGCTACGAATCATTCTACAAAGACCGGTTACATTTTCGCTTAAAACTGGATTTCTCTTGTGTGGCATAGCGCTTGAGCCTTTTTGCCCTGGGCTAAAATACTCCTCAGCTTCATAAACTTCCGTCCTTTGATAGTGTCTTATGGCTACTGCTATCTTCTCACAACTACTAGCTAGTATGGCTAGAGCCGATATTACTTGAGCGTAGCGATCTCTTTGGATTACTTGATTACTTGCTGGGGCTGGATTTAGGCCTAAGTTTTGGCATACTAGCTCTTCTAATTCAAGTGGAGAGTGAGCGAAATTACCCATCGCACCGCTTATCATACCAGTGCTAATAACGCTTTTAGCGTGGTTTAATAGCTCATAGGCTCTTTTGATCTCATCATACCAAATAGCAAGAACTAAACCAAATGTTATAGGCTCTCCGTGAATTCCGTGGCTTCTGCCGACCATTAGAGTGTTTTTATGCTCGTAAGCTCTTTTTTTGATAGTGTCCATTAAAATTTTAATATCATCTAAGATTAACTCCATACTATCTTTTATTTGCAAAGCCACAGCTGTATCGATACAGTCACTACTTGTCATACCGAAATGAACAAATCTACTCTCTTCACCCAAGCTCTCGCTAACACTTGTTAAAAATGCTATAACATCATGTTTTGTAGTTTTTTCTATTTCATCTATGCGAGCAATATCAAATTTAGCATTTTCGCAGATTTTTTGACAATCGCTATCTGGAATAAATCCTAGCTTATTCCACGCTTTGACTGCTGCTATTTCAACCTTTAGCCATGCATCATATTTAGCTTGCATACTCCACTTATCACTCATAACTTTTCTAGCGTATCTCTCTACCATTTCAGAACCTTTTTTGCTGATTTTTTATATAATAGTTAGTCTAATATTATATAAAAAATGTTCTAAAAATTAGGTTAATAAATGGCATATGTTAAGATGAAAATTGGTGAATTTATCGGGCAAAAAACTTATCAAATTTTGTTATCACGTGGCTATACAATGAGCCAAGCTCAAAAGCTTTGTGATAAGGGTAGATTAATTGATAAAAATGGTGTGACATTAGATAAAAATAGTACTGTAAATGGTGAATTATTTTTTATAGATTATGAGTGCAAGCCAGTTGGATTAGAGCCAATTTTTGAATCTGATGAATTTGGAGTTTTTGATAAACCAAGTGGAGTTTTGACCCATCCAAATGGTAGGAATTGTAACTATAGCCTATGTGATGAGATTTGGAGCCTATGGGGAAAAAATGCATCTGTAGCACATAGATTAGATAAAGAGACAAGTGGAGTTATTGTAGTTGGCAAAAGTATAGAAACTACTAAAAAACTTAAGGCGATGTTTGAGAGTAGATGTATTTTTAAAAGCTATTTAGCATTGGTGAGTGGTAAAGTTCAGGAGAGTAAATTTAAGAGATTCATAGCAGCAAATTATATGGATTTTGTAGATAAATTTAGTTTTATTAACGATGAGAATTGGCTTGTGATAGATAGAGCGATGGATATTACAAGAGATTATGATGATATTAAAATTCGAATGCAAATTTGTGATAATGGCAAGCGTGCTATAACACTATTTAGGCCGATTGAATTTGACGAGAAAATAAATGCAACTTTAGTTGAATGTATTCCATTAACTGGACGCCAGCATCAGCTTAGGCTTCACTTGTTTTATGTGAAACATAAAATTTTAGGTGATCCAATTTATGGGCTTGAACGACGTGATATAGAGAGAATTTTAGATGGCAAAATGAGCAAAAACGAGCGTACCCAAAAGAGTGGAGCTAATAGACTTATGCTTCACTCAAATCGGCTCAAATTTAACTATAATGGAACTGAATTTGATATCAGTTCCAAGATGAAATTTGGATTAAGTCCATTTGCGCAAATGGATTAAAAACCTGGGTCAAATGGCAAATTTTGTCTATAAAAATCATCAGTACCTAGACTTCTCATTTGAGCATCTCTTTTGCGATTTCTATTTTCTCTTTCTAGTTCATCAACTCTATCAGATAATCCTTGGTATTCATAACTAGATGAACCATAGGATAAATCATATGCATTAGCAAAGATAGCACTTGCAACTAGGGCGATGAATAGGATAAAT
>NZ_MJKG01000002.1:182957-280997 GCF_002139545.1 Campylobacter sp. P0103
CCTTTACTTCGCTCTTTCAATTGACCGCATGCAGCACTTATATCAAGCCCCTTGCTTTGACGAATTGTGCATGTAACGCCACGAGATTGAAGGTAATCTCTGAATTTTTCTACATTTTCTTGCGATGGTCTTTGATATGGGCTACCTTCATGTGGATTGAAAAGGATTAAATTCACCTTTGCTTTAATCCCGTGAAGTAGCTTTACAAGGGCTTTTGCGTCGCTAAGGTTGTCATTTATCTTATCCATTATTAGGTATTCGAACATAACTCTTTTTCTCATATCTATAGGGAATTGACGCACAGCATCCATCACACTAGCGATATTATAAGCCTTATTTACTGGCATCAATTTCTCTCTTAATTCATCTGTAACAGCGTGTAAAGATATAGCCAAAAGCACGCCCAAATCCATTTCGCCAAGCTTTTTAATCTGTGTAGCTAACCCACTTGTGCTAATAGTTTGGCGTCTTGCTCCTATAGCTAGACCATCATTATCTTTTAAAATATTTATAGTTTTTGATACATTATTTAGATTATCAAGAGGCTCTCCCATACCCATATATACGATATTTACTCTTCTTTCATATGGTATTTTATTTTCTCTTTTTATCCATAGAATTTGTCCTACGATCTCACCAGCGCTTAGATTACGGATGAATCCACCTTTAGCCGTTAGACAAAAGCTACATCCCATCTTACAACCCACTTGAGAGCTGACACAGATAGTGTATCTAGCGTGTTTTTCTACTTTGCCATTTTGATCCAAAATTTCATCTTTCATAGGCAAAAGAACGCTTTCAATTGTTTTGCCATCTTTAAGTTTAAAAAGATATTTTATACTTCCATCGCTACTAATCTCATTTTTGATCATCTCTAGTGGTTCGATATAAAATTCATTTTTTAATCTTTCTCTAATATCTTTTGGTAGATTGCTCATCTCATCAAATGATCTTGCATTTTTTTTATATATCCACTCGTAAATTTGCTTTGTTCTAAATTTTGGCTGGATAAATTCAGACAGCTCCGCCTGAGTATAATCAAGCAAATTTTTCATATAATTCCTTTTGATTTTAGATATTTTGTAATTATTTCTTTGGCTTGTGGATAATTTTTAATAAAATCATCATGTGCATTTTCATTGCAGTAGTTTGTGGAGCATAGAATGCATTCAAAATCTATTTTGAATAAATTTGCTACACATCGTATACTGTAAGCTTCCATATTTTCAGCTGTGAAACCTAAATTTTTAAATTTTTTTGAAATTTCAGCTGAATTTGTAATGAAGTTTGATGAATTTATTAAAATTGTTTTTTGTGAAACATTAGGCAAATTTATCTTGATAGGAGTGTAGCTAAGCCCTATAATTCCACTAATTTCATAGTTAAATGCTAAAGAACTTTGGTAAATTTTAAGCAAATTTTCATTGCCATAAATTCCGCAACTTCCAATAAATATAATCTTTTTTGGTAGTTGTTTTAAATTAAGTAAAATTTTAGTTAAATTTATTGCTGATTCAACCATTCCAATTCCAATTGTTGTAGCAAATTGAAAACTCTCCATTTCTCCAGCACAAACTATCAAAGTATTGCTATTAAGCTTATTTTGACTCAAATTCTAACCCCGATTCCATTATCTTTTAAAAATTCTTTTAATTTCATAATTTCAATCTCTTTATAATGAAATATGCTAGCTGCAAGCGCTGC
Source organism: Campylobacter sp. P0103 (assembly GCF_002139545.1). Classification (NCBI taxonomy): domain Bacteria; kingdom Pseudomonadati; phylum Campylobacterota; class Epsilonproteobacteria; order Campylobacterales; family Campylobacteraceae; genus Campylobacter; species Campylobacter sp. P0103. The sequence goes on from NZ_MJKG01000002.1 coordinate 184,662, forward strand.
ATCAGCTCCATTTTGAAAAGCTTGCAAAATATGCTCCATTGTGCCTGCTCCTCCACTAGCAATGACTGGAATTTGGATTGAGTTTGATATGGCCGATGTTATATTTAAGTCATATCCAGCCTTGGTTCCATCGCTATCCATAGAGGTTAAAAGTATCTCTCCAGCACCTAAATCATAGACTCTTTTAGCCCATTGTATCGCATCTAGTCCGGTATCTTTTCGTCCTCCATGAACAAATACATTATAACTACCATTGCTATTTTTTTTGACATCTATAGCAACTACAATGCATTGAGAACCAAATTTATTAGCAGCTTCATAAATTAAATTTGGATTATCAACAGCTGATGAGTTTAGGCTGACTTTATCACAGCCAACATTTAATAGCCTTGATATATCATCTATTTTACGAATTCCACCACCTACAGTAAGAGGGATAAATAGTTGTTTTGCGACCTCTTTTACTACATGTACTATGGTATCTCTTCCATCGCTACTAGCTGTAATGTCTAAAAAACATAGTTCATCAGCGCCTTCATCATTATATCTTTTGGCTACTTCGATTGGGTCACCAGCATCTTTTAACCCTACAAAATTAACACCTTTGACAACTCTTCCATTATTTACATCTAAGCAAGGTATGATTCTTTTAGCGAAATTTTCCATTTTTAAAACTTTTTATTTTTATTTTACTATAAATTCAGTCAAATTTAGCTAAAATAGCTACCTATGATACGTGCAAAAAAGAAATTTGGTCAGAATTTTTTAACCGATGAGAGCATAAAGCGTCAAATCATCCAAGCGATTCCCAATGATTTAGAAAGGATCGTAGAGATTGGGCCTGGCTTAGGTGATTTAACACAAAAGCTTGTACAACTGAGTGGAAAAATCGAGTGTTTTGAGATAGACAGCGAGCTTTATGAGATTTTGCTAGATAAATTTGCTAGTGAAATTTCGCAGCATAAACTAAAAATAACCAATATTGATGCCCTTGAATCTTGGCATGAGATATCTAGGCAGGACTATTTTTTAGTAGCGAATTTGCCATACTATGTAGCGACAAATATGATATTAAAAGCGCTTAGCGATAGCAGATGCAAGGGGCTTGTTGTTATGATTCAAAAAGAGGTAGCCTTGAAATTTAGCGCACAACCAGGCGATAGCGAGTTTAGTGCTTTGGCTATTTTAGCTGGAGTTAGGGGTGATGTAGAGTTGCTCTTTGATGTGCCTGCAACTGCGTTTAATCCAGAGCCAAAGGTTGTCTCAGCGGTGATTAGAATTATTAAAGATAGAAATTTAGTAGATGATTTTGAGCTTGGTGAATTTGAGCGGTTTTTAAGGTCTGCGTTTGTTGCTCCACGTAAAACTTTACTTAAAAATTTAGCTTGTTTTTGCTCAAAGTCTATTGTAGAGAGCTTTTTGGCTAAACATAATTTACCGCTTACTACTCGTCCTCATGAGCTTTGTGTCGCCTTATATTTAAAACTATTTAAAGAGGCTAAAAATGAACGAAGAGAATGCACAAACTCTAGGTGAAAAACCTAGCAAAAAAAGAAGATATCGCAATCATAAAGATAATCTAAAAAAAGAGGCGAAACACGCAGCTAAGGATCAAAATTCGCAAATTGATGAAGCTACCAAAACTGATGAGTCAAAAGAGCAAACCAAAAAAGCTAAAAAGCGTCGCAAAAATAGCAATCCAACAGTAAAAATCAGTGGCAACGAAGAGTGGCAAAAAGATATGAAAGCCGCCATAGAAGCAAATAAGGCTAGTCATGAGTTGCGTCTTGAACCACTCAAATACCTAAATTCAACCGAACACAAAATCACTATAACTCCGCTTGGCGGTCTTGGCGAGATCGGCGGAAATATGACTATTTTCGAGACAAATAACGATGCGATTATCATTGATATTGGTATGAGTTTTCCTACTGAGAGTATGCATGGCGTGGATATTTTGGTGCCAGATTTTGACTATGTTAGAAAGATCAAAGACAAAATCAGAGGCATTATCATCACTCACGCACACGAAGATCATATCGGTGCGGTGCCATATTTTTTCAAAGAATTTCAATTCCCAATTTATGCTACGCCACTTCCATTAGGGATGATAAGCAATAAATTTGAAGAGCATGGACTAAAGTCTTATAGAAGCTATTTTCGCCCGATTGAAAAGCGTAAGGTCTATGAGCTTGGGGAATTTGAATTTGAGCTTATACATATCACTCACTCTATAATCGACGCAAGTGCACTAGCTATCACTACAAAGGCTGGAACTATAATCCACACAGGCGATTTCAAGATCGATCACACCCCAATCGATGGCTATCCAACGGATTTAAATCGCTTAGCATATTATGGTGAAAGGGGCGTTTTATGCTTATTAAGTGACTCTACAAACAGCTACAAAGATGGAATTACAAAGAGTGAAAGTAGCGTTGGAAAGACCTTTGATTCTATATTTGCTACCGCTAAGGGCAGGGTGATAATGAGTACATTTAGCTCAAATATCCATAGAGTTTATCAAGCTATCGAGCGCGGTATAAAATATGGCCGTAAAGTCTGCGTGATAGGTAGAAGTATGGAGAGAAATCTATGGACGGCTATCGAGCTTGGATATGTGAATTTAGATCGCAAGATTTTTATCGATGCAAATGAAGTTGTCAAATATCCAGATAATGAGGTTTTAATAGTCACAACAGGCAGTCAAGGCGAGACAATGAGCGCTCTATATAGGATGGCAACTGATGAGCATAAATATATCAAAATCAAGCCAAGTGATCAAGTAATCATCAGCTCCAAAGCAATTCCTGGCAATGAAACTAGCGTATCAACGATTTTGAATTTCTTATTAAAAAGTGGAGCAAGTGTGGCTCATCAAGATTTTAGCGAAATTCATGTAAGCGGACACGCAGCCCAAGAGGAGCAAAAGCTTATGCTAAGGCTGATTAAACCTAAATTTTTCCTTCCAGTTCATGGCGAGTATAATCACATAGTCAAACACAAAGAGACAGCGATGAGCTGTGGAATTGATGAGAGAAATATATATTTGATGAGCGATGGAGATCAAGTTGAGGTTTGCCAACGCCATATCAAAAGAGTAAAAACAGTTAAAACTGGTAAGGTATTTATAGATAATCAGATAAACAAACAGATCGCTGATGATGTAGTAATTGATCGTCAAAAGTTAGCTGAGGCTGGAGTTGTTACTATCATTTCACAAATTGATAAAAATGCTAAAACTCTAATTCATAATAGAGTAATTAGCTATGGATTAGTAAGCGAAAGACATGCAAGAAGTCTAAGTAAAGAGCTTGAAGAGATATTGCTGCAATTTTTAACTAATGTCAAAGATGATATGCTAAATGACCAAAGGGCGTTAGAAAATCAAATTCGCCAAGTTATTAGAAAGCATATATTTAGAAAGCTTAAAAAATATCCGACAATTGTACCAGTTGTCTATCTGATGTAACGGAGTTAAAAATGGATATAGCTAAAATTGCAAGTGAAGTTTTAAATTTAGAAGCTGATGAGTTAAGGCGTCAGGCTGGTTTAGTTGGTAGCGAATTTCAAAAAGCTGTAAATTTAATTTATAGCTGCAAAGGCAAGCTAATAGTAACTGGAGTTGGCAAAAGCGGCCATATTGGAGCTAAGATTGCTGCTACTTTAGCAAGTACTGGAACGCCTAGCTTTTTTATCCATCCAACAGAGGCTATGCATGGTGATTTGGGGATGATTGGGAGTGATGATGCAGTTTTGGCTATTAGTTATAGTGGCGAAAGTAGCGAGTTATTAGCTATTCTTCCGCATATTAAAAGAAGAGATATAAAAATCATAGGCATCTCTAAATCAGGTTCAAGCTTAGCCAATTTAAGTGATGTAAATTTAAATATAGATATAGAGCGTGAAGCTTGTCCAATAGGTGCAGCGCCTACAGTATCAACTACGCTAACCTTAGCGCTTGGTGATGCGTTAGCTGTTTGCCTTATGAAGCTTAGAGATTTTAAAAGCGAGGATTTTGCAGCATTTCATCCAGGTGGCAGCCTTGGCAAAAGGCTATATCTAAAGGTAAAAGATACTATGAGAAAATCAAATTTACCAATTGCCAAAGATGATATATCGTTAAAATCAGCCATTACAGCAATGAGCGAAGGTAGATTAGGTAGTGTGATTTTAGTAGATAATGATGGCAAGCTTAGTGGAATTTTAAGCGATGGAGATTTAAGAAGAGCATTAGAACAAGATGGCTTTGATATTAACTCTAAGGCTATAGAATTTGCAACCAAAAATCCAAAAACTCTAGATAATCCAGATATGTTAGCATATGATGCATTTAGATTAATAGAAGAGTATAAGATTCAAATTCTCATAATACAAAAAGATCAAAAACCAATAGGTCTTTTACATATTCATGATTTAACGAGCTTAGGGCTATAAAATGCGTATCAATAAATTTATCTCACACAATACAAACTACTCACGCCGTGAGGCTGATGAGCTTATCAAGGCTGGTAAGGTCAGTATAAATGGGCGAATTATAAGCGACTTATCAACCGATATCAAAGATGGTGATAAGGTAAAAATCGGCTCAAGGCTAGTTAAGCTCAAAAAAGAATTTAGCGTCATAGTCTATAACAAGCCAAAAGGCGAGCTAGTAACCAAAAGGGACGATCGTGGTAGAAGGACGATTTATGATAGTTTGCCACGGGGATTTTCTAAATTTATCAGTATAGGTAGGCTAGATTTTGCTAGTGAGGGGCTTTTGCTTTTGACTGACGCTCCTGTGATTGCTCAGGCTCTTATGGATAGCGATATAGAGCGTGAGTACTACCTAAAAATTAAAGGCAATATCACAGAACAAGTGATAAATGCGATGCGTGAAGGCTTTTTTGCTAAGGATGCTACCAAAGGAGCTCATGCTAAAACAAAGCAAATTTCAATGGAATTTAAACCATTTTTAGCCTATAGAATCATAAGCCAAAGTGGTGGCTACACGAGGCTAAAAGTCATCATAAATGAGGGACAAAATAGAGAGTTAAGAAGGTTTTTTGGCTATTTTGATTTAGAGGTTATGGATCTAAAGCGAGTTAGCTTTGGTAGGGTTAGCTTAGATCAATTAAGCGAGGGGAAATGGCGGTATTTTACTAATTCTGAATATGATGATTTAAGAGATTTTTTAAAGCAAAATGGAGTGAGGTATTAAGTAAGATGGTTCCAAAATTTAATGAAATGGCTTTTGTAATTTTGAAATTTGCTATGAGTAAAGATGTTTTTACTCGTCAAGATGTTTATGCTTTTGTAGCTGATTATTATAAATTTAGTCAAGAGGATTTGGAAAAAACTACAAAACGAGGACAGCAATTATATAAAAATAGGGCAGATTGGGCTATTACTTATTTAATGGGTTCTGATAAAACAAATGGTAGTATAAATCGCATCATGAGAGGCGAGTACAAAATTACTGAATTTGGAATACAACTTAGCAAAGATGAAAATAAATTTAATAAATGGTTTTATGACAAGACGCCGACAAACCAAAATTTAGTAGACGATATCCAAACTCCAGATGAAAACCTAGAAGCAAATATCGAAGAGATACATTTAGAAGTGAAAGATGAGATCATTAGTCGAATTTTAGAGCGTGAGCCTAGATTTTTTGAGAATTTGGCTTTGGAGCTTATGAAAAAGATAGGCTATGACGTGGGTGGCTCTAGTTTAACCCAAAATGGTGCAGATGGCGGGATAGATGGTATTATAAATGAAGATTTATTTGGATTTTCTAAAATTTATATACAAGCTAAACGTTATGATAAGGGTAAAATCGGTCGTGATGCGCTTCAAGCATTTGCAGGAGCGCTTTCAAATAAACCAACAACAAAAGGGCTTTTTATAACTACTTCAACATTTACAAAAGAAGCTATAGAATTTGCTAAAGAACATCAAAATTATTCTATAGTTTTGATAGATAAATACAGACTTACTGATTTGATGCTAAAATATGAAGTTGGCGTGGAAGTCAAAGAGATCAAGAAAATTTATAAAATAGACGCTGATTTTTTTGAACAAGAAATTTAATAAAAGAATAATTATGCGTCGAAGTGATCGTGAATTAGATCAAGAGATTGCCTTGAAGATTATCGATGAGTGTCAGTATGCGACTCTTAGTTGTATAGATGAAAATAATGAGATATTTAGTATCCCTATTTCTATAGCTAGAGATGGTATGAGTATTTATATCCACGGAGCAAAAACTGGCTCAAAAGCTAGATTATATAAAGATGGTAAAATAGTAGAGCTAGTCGCTGTTAGCCATAACAGAGTCCCCACACCTAGTTATGAGTATTGTGAGAGTATCAAAGATAGTGCTAGTGAGCTTGGGAGTAGGGTTTTTACTACTGAATATCAAAGTGCCATAGCCAAAACCAAGGCTTATGAAGTTACTAATGAGAGTCAAAAGATAAAAGCTTTGGAGCTATTGTGTAAAAAATATACGCCAAATTATATGGATTATTTTGATACTGCGGCGATTGGATCGCTAAGTAAAATCAATATTTATGAATTAAAAATAGAGCATTTAAGTGCTAAAGCAAAGATTATCAAATAAATGATATTTTAAAGCAAAATATAAAGAGGTCTTAATGGTTAAATCAATTTTGTTTGTATGTCTTGGCAATATTTGTCGCTCGCCTTTGGCTGAATGAGTCGCAAGAAAGGCGCTCAATTTTTTAAGTTAAAATTAAGGAATTCTAGAAGGTTTTAGGGGATTCTAGGTTTTATTCTAGGAAATTCTAGAATTCCTAAGATAATTAAAATTAAAAGGATATAAAATGTATAAATGGAAAGATGGCTTTGAGCCTGATATTTGTATAATAGATGAGCATTGTAGATATGTGCTTGGCAAAAAAGGCAATAAAACAATGATTTGTATAGGGGCGAATCCTAGCGTAGCAAAAAGCAATGAGTCTGACAAGACTATGAGTAATATTTGTTCTATTTTAGCAAACAATGGCTATGACGGCTATGCGATGATAAATTTATATCCGCTAATATCTACTAACCCAGATGAACTAAAAGACTTTGATGAAAAAATTCATAAAACTAATTTAGAAAAAATCAAAGCTATATTAGCCGAGTTTAAAAATAGTGATATTTTGCTTTGCTATGGTGATGTTTTAAATAAGCGTAAATATTTGAAAGAACCTTGCTTAAAAGATATTTTAAAGCTTTTTGATGGACATAAAATAAAATGTCTTGGAACCACACAAAAAGGCTTACCAAAGCATCCATCACGCATAAGCACTAAAAGCGAAATAATTGATTATAAAATAAAAACCGACAATAAATAGTCTGTAATTTTAGCTAGAATTCTACTTGTAAAACCTAAAACCAAAGGATAATCAATGTTTGCGTATATTCACGGATATGGCTCAAATAAAAACGGCAGAAGTGGAAAGGTGCTAAAAGAGCTTTTAGGGGCAAGGGGCGAAGTTTTAGAGCCACTTGGCTGGGATAGTAATGCCACTTATGATGAGATTTACGCTGATTTAAAGTCGCAAATTCTAGATTTGCAAATTCACACAAATGATAGTCTAACGCTAATTGGCTCATCGCTTGGTGGATATCTCTCAGCTCGTTTTGGTATGGATTTGGGGCTAAAATCTGTGCTTTTTAATCCATCTTTAACACCTCGCTTTCGTATCCCTAGTGTGCCTGATTTGGTGCTTGATAAGCCTATAAATGCGCTTATTTTTGTATCTGCTGATGATGAGCTTTTAGCTCAAAATGATATAAAAGTAAAAGCACTTTTTGGCTCTAAGGCGCAAATATTCATCACTCACACCACTCATAGAGTGATGGACTATGAGCCTTTTATAGCTAGAATTCTAGAATTTGCTAAAAACTAGAATTCTAGTTGTATTTTGATATAATACTATTTTTATTTAAGGGGAATAATATGCTTGAATTTAGCGTTAAAATCGATCCTAGCTTAGAAAAAGTAGCGATAAACGCAATAAAAGATGTGCTAAAAAAAATTGACCCAAGTGCGATTTTTGTGCAAAATAGTGGGCTTAGCAAAAACGATGAAGATGATTTTAAAGAGCTTTTAAAGGACAAAAAAGCTGGAAAATTAGAGTTTATAAACGCTGATGAAATGTGGGCAAATATAGATAAAACAATAGCAAAATACGAATGAAAATAATTTATAGTAAGAAATTTCAAAATTCCTTAGCGAATATAGTAGATTTCATCGCACAAGACAGCCCAAAAAGAGCTAGAGAATTTGCCACAAACCTTAAATCAAACAATCGCTTTTATGCCCTATAAGCATAGAAAAAACTTCATAGCAAATGATGAAAATATCCGTGATTTTATTTTTAAGGGTTATGTAATTATCTTTGAAATAAATGAAAATATTGAAATCTTAAACATTTATAAGCACAATTTGCCTAAATGATAAATTTAAAAACGACAATAAATAGTCTGCAATTCTAGCTAGAATTATGTTATAATTGCCAAAATGCAAAAAATGTATCGGCAGAAAGGATAATAAAATGGATACAAATCTTACAAACTACTTGGAATTCTTAGAAAATTCTAGCAAATTCAAAGCGATGGATAAAGCTGCGAAGGCGCAAATGCTAAGCCAAATAAATGAACTTATCAAAAGCGACGCTCTTTGGGTGCGAAACTCACACAAAGATGAGATTAAAAGGCGCATTTCAAAGGCTCTTTTTGCTAGGCTTTATAGTGACAAAAAAGATGAAATCATCGCAAAAATCAAAGAAGAAAAAATTGCTATTTTTAGCGTGTTTAGCAAAGAACCAAACCAAAAATACCCAAAAGAGCTAAAAGAGCTTAGAAAGCGTGGAGATATAGAATTTGCCGTAGCTTTTGGCAGGGGCAAGGACGATAGCGGCGAGAATATTTTTGCCACTACTTTTATCGCATTTGCCAAATCAGTAAGCCTGCCTATCTCGCCTATCGCCCAAAGGGTAGCTTGCAAGTATGAGTGCGGTGGCAAGTATATTTACGGAATAAATAGATTTAAAATTTATGATGCTTTTGATGAGAGTAGCGAGTTCTATGGCATTGCCAAAAAGTGCGATATAATCAATTTTGATAAGCAATGCGAGATAAATTTGGCTTTGCTTAAAGAGCTGATTTTTCTGCCTGATTGGATAAAGGACTTTGCTTTTACTCACGCTAAGGCGCTGTTTTATGAGCGGCTCTGCGATGAGATAATAAGCGCAAATAGGCAAGTAATCGGCTCTGTCACCGGACAAACTGCTCGCTCGCTGTGGAGCGATAACTACGATGTAAGCTCGTATTTTAAAACCCCAGAGCCAAGCAATACCACGCTAAGTGATGTATTTAAAGTGATAGCAGACAAAATGGAAGAAGATAGGAATTTAAGTGGTTTATACAAAGAGAGCTAGAAAAAGACTTTAAATAGTCTGCTTGTTTTGTTAAAATTGATACTTTAAAAAAGTTATAGTTTTACTATAATCATAAAATTTTTTGAAATTCTAAAACTAAATCTTTTAAGGAGAGAAAATGACTAAAATATTGCTAAACAAAGTTTTTGTTGGTGAGTATTTAGATAAAAATATTGGTCACGAAGCAGTATGTCTTTTTAAGGCGGATAATGGTGAGCATTATATTTATGTAACACCTTATGGTGAAGTTAGTAAAACAAATGAGCTTAAAGAGAATGATTATATTCTTTTAGTAAGAAGTGGTATACAAAAAAAATTTCTAGAAGTCATAGGCTATGCTACTGGATTAGAGTGTATTTGTAGTAAAGAATTTTTAAAATGTAAGAATAACAATAAAAACGATAAAATAAAAGCGCAAAAAGAATGGATAGAAAACAATAATATACGATATGGTGGCGCATTACTTACTGAAATATTAGAAAGTAAAAATACAAAAAAATCGGATGGAACAGAGTATAAAAAAACAGCATTTTATACTTCATTTAGAGCCAAAAAAGTGAAGTTAGCAAAGGAAAAAATATACATTACTAGAGATGAGAATGAGGAAAAGAAGGATGGAGAATATGAAAATATATGTTATATCCCTTATACTTTTACAAGAAATACTCAGTATTTGTATGATGGCTTACTTTTGGGGAAAAATAAAGATAAAGTAAAATTAGAAAAACTTATTAAAGTTATTGAAAATGATAAATTCTGGGACGATAATATTAAAAAAATCAATCTAGAGGCTGAAGATTTTGAAAGCCTTGTAAAAAATGAAAATTTAAGTTTTATGAAAATTATAGGCAAACAAAATGATGAACTGGCATTTTCGAGCTGGATAAGCTACTGGCTTGATGAAGATAGAGAGTTGTTAGCTAAATTTTGCCAAAAATTTACCAACACGGAAATAGACAAAGAAAATACTAGGATTTTTAGAGAATATGAAAATATAGATATTTACATAAAAGATGACAAAAATGCTATCGTGATAGAAAATAAAATTAAATCTGGTATAAATGGTATAAAGCAAGATGAAGAAACAAACGAAATAACAAGCCAGCTCGATAAATATTATGGTGTTGCCAAAGAAAAAGATAATGAAGAAAAAGAAAGAGAAGTTAAATGTATTTTACTTTTACCAAACCATCACAATATAGTAAAAGAATATGCAACGGAAAACAGCGAAAAAATATATAAGACTTCAAAGGACATTGAATACAAAATTCTAACATATACCGATATTTATGGCTTCTTTAAAGAATATTTTGAAGATAATAAGCCAAAAACAGATTTTGAAGAAGCAATGCGCAAGGAGTTTCTAAAAGCCTTAGAGCCACATACAAAACCATATCAAAATGAGCTTTACGAAACAGCTATGTATAGATTGGCAAAAAAAATTATAAGTTTGAATAAATAACATTAGGAATGAGTATTTTAAATGCTCATTCCTAATCTAAAATTCTCATAAAGCCAAAAAACCGACAATGAATAGTCTGCTTTATATGTTAGAATTCCTATAAAATTTATAAAATCAAAGGAATTCTAGATGGAAAAATATCGGCCAAAAAGTTTAGCCCAGCTAAAAGCTCTTGTAAAAGATGAGAGCGTGTATCTAGGCGATATCGATACTAATCTTATTGCCGATATGACTTCGCTCTTTGAGCCTGATGATATGTTTGGTGGCTGTGATTGCGCCGTTCCTAGCTGGTATAATAAAATGAAAGGATGAAAAATGGGCATCTCAAAATCTCTATATATAAATGATATGCAGTGTCCTAAGCTGCTGTGGCTAAGTAAGCACCGCAAGGGCGATGAGAGTGTGTTTGCGCCAAATGCTAGCTTGGAGGCTGTTTTTGAGCGTGGAAATGAAGTTGGTGAGCTAGCGTGCGAGCTATTTAAAGGCGGAGAGCGCATTGAGTGGGAGGGCACGAGCTTTGATGAGAAAATCGCTAAAAAACGCAAAGAGCTACTAGCTTATTGCGGACTTGATACACTGGCGATGGTAAAGGTGCTCGAAGGACTAAAAGAGCTGGTAAAATAGGTATTTGCAGCTATAAAAATAGTCTGGAATTTTGGCTAGAGTTATTAGTATTTTTAGGGAGTAAAGATGAAAAAAGTGCTTATTTTAAGTGGTGCTGGATTATCGGCTGAGAGTGGGCTAAGGACCTTTAGAGACTCTGACGGACTTTGGGAAGAGTATGATATAGAAGAGGTCTGCTCGGCTAGGGGTTTTAAAAAAGATAGGCAAAAAGTGCTAGATTTTTACGACAAGCGCAGGGCTCAGTTAGCTGGCTGTGAGCCAAACGAGGCTCACCGCATGATAGCTCGTATAAAGGCAAAATACCCTGAGCAAATCGCAGTACTAACGCAAAATGTAGATGATTTGTTAGAGCGGGCAGGCTGCATGGATGTCGTTCATTTACACGGATTTTTGCCTGAGATTTACTGTGAGCATTGCAAAAAAATAGAATATATCGGCTACGAGGCTATAAATGCTAGAGAGCATATTTGTAAATGTGGGTGTAAGAAGTTTCGCCACAATATCGTTATGTTTGGCGAAGCAGCACCTTTTTATGCTACTTTATACCACGAGCTAGAAGATTTACGATATGCTGAGGACTCTCTTTTTGTATGTATAGGCACGAGTGGTCAAGTGCTAGATGTGGCAAGCTTTGCGCGCTTTGCTAAAAATAGCATTTTAAACAACCTTGATAAAAGCGATATAGACCACGCATTTAACAAATGCTACATAGAAAAAGCCACAACTGCTGCGCCAAAAATAGAAGCTGATATAGAGAAGTTTTTTAGCTAGAGTTTTAGCAAAATAGCTATATAGAGCTTAAGAGATGCGCTTGTTTTAATATCCTTATTGGATACTGGGATGTAAGTAGTGTAGAAAACACAGAAAGCATGTTTAATGGAGCTAGGGCTTTTAATCAGCCCTTAGATAAGCCAGCAAATCTTAAAATTTAGTGTCGCATGTTTCATAATTGTAAAGGTTTTACCTACTTACTAAACGATAAAAAATGCAAAAAGATTACTTACCACGCTGTTATTTTATCTATGAAGCGATAAATAAATAGTGTGATAATTACTCACGCTATTTATTTGCTAACAAGGTGTATAATTTGCAAATTATACACCTGCTAAAATTTTTATAATAAAATATAAGAAATCGTGCTTTTCATAATGAAAATCTATTAAAAATACAACAAAATGGTTTGCCCAGGCTAAGCGCAAAGGTTGATTTTGAAAATAATGATTTTGCTATTAAGCGTATAAATCCAAACAAACTCATAACCTTTTTAGATGATATTTTAAAAGGATTTGAAATTAACTTAGTGGAGTAAAAGTGGGGAGGCGTCTCCCCATAAATCATTTTAATTATAGCGCAATTTTAGCCAAAAAGCAAGAGTTTTGCGATAAAATTGCGCTATTTTCTTTGTTTTATTCCGCCTAGCATGATACCACAAGTGATTGTATCGCTTGTTTGCTCTTGGCTTGTGTTTGTGCCGATATAGACATCATCAATCTTGTTGCCTAAGCACTCATTTATCGTTTCTATGGTGTTTTGCGCTATCTCAAATGGTAAATCAGGGCGAGTGCTAATGTGGATAAATGCTATTTTTGCGCTTTTTAGATTGTAAAGTTCGCTCTCTATATCAAAAAGCTCTTTGATTTTTAAGACTATGCTTTGCTCATTTGCTTTGATTTCTTTGATATAAGAAAGTCCGCCGATATCTAAAAAGTCCTTTAAATCGTTATGGTCAAAATAGATATCGTCTTGCTCATGTGCTTTGAAAAATGATTTTAGTAGTTGCATTGTTGTTCCTTTTTTAATATAAAATTATAGCAAAACAAAGCGACAATGTGTGTCGGTTTTTAGGCTTTTTAGATATATCTTGGGTTTATAAAAAAGCTACAAAATTAGCTATAATCACAAAAACTAAAAAGGGAAGAAAATGAGTAAAGTTAAATTAAAAGAGCTTTTAACGAAAGAGTCTTTGCTAGAAAATGGAGTTAATGGGTTAGAAGAAAAATTTGATGAAATTGCCAAAATTCTACTAACAAAAACAAAAATAGTAAAAGGCATAAGAGAATACTATATTACGGATATAGAATTCTACCTTTATTGCGATGGACATGAGGATATTATCACTTATCCACGAAATTGTGAGGCAGGCGATTGGTTTTTTCACGATAGTGGCGTAGATATAAGTTTTGGTAGCAATTTAAGTTTTGAAGACGATAAGGCGATTTTGGAAAATAATTCCTTTTTTGGCGGAATTTTACTGCGTGGAATAAAGCCAGTGGGTGGATATTCAAGCAGCAAAAACCTAACGGATGCCCCTAAAAATATTGTTGACGAACTTTTTGATAAATTTAGTGCTTTTGAAGAATCGGAGCATTTTTTAGTAAATTTTCCTCTTTTAAAAGAAGAGTCAGGTCATGACCTAAAAGATCGAAAACTGAACGATATTGTTACAAGAACTTATCGTCATCATATTTTACGGAAATGCGAAAACAATAAAATAATAAAAGGCTTTATAGGAAAAGAAGAAATTGATAGAATAAAAAGCAGCATAGAAGAAATAAAAAAATATTCAACTCCAAGAGCTGAGTTGATTCTATCAGATAGGTATGTAATTAACAATGATAAAGGAAAAGAGAATATAATAAATGCTTTTGCTGATAGTGCTCTAAAGCCTTACCGCTACACAGTAAAATTAAACTAAATAACTTACTAGAATTCTAGAATTCTCTTAGGGGAATTCTAGAATTTTCCCCTAAGAAATTCATAAGAAATTTTTCAGTTTTACTACATTTTTACGCCGTTATAATCTCACAAAAAAAGGCGCAAAAATGAATGATTTTGATACAAACTTTGTGTATATCTCAAGGCTTTTGCGAAGTGATTTTAAGCCCTTTTGCGATGAGCTAACTGGGCTTTTTGATAAGCTTGGCATTGCATGGGATTTTTTAGATGGCACGAGAGATATCTGGGTGCGTGATTTCATGCCAGTTCAGCTGAGCAAAGATAGCTTTTGGGGCTACAAATATAGCCCTGATTATCTGCTGGGCAAAGAGCGATATATCAGCGACCAAGCCAAAATCGCTAAGAGTATAAAACTAGAATTCCGCCCTAGCGATATAGTCTTTGATGGTGGAAATATCGTCTTTGCTGGCGAGTATGCGCTGGTCTGCGATAAGGTTTTTGCTGAGAATTCTAGAAGCAAAAATGACAAAGAGTTTATAGCTCGCTTAGAAAAAGAGCTTGGCAAAAAGCTGATTTTCTTGCCTTGGAGAGCGCACCCTAGCGATAAAAATGGCGATATTTACGGACATAGTGATGGCTTTGTCAAATACTTCGGAAAGAACAAAATTCTAATGTCAAGCCACGCTGATAGCTATCCTAGCGAAGCGCAAGATATAAAGCTAATTCTAGAATTCCATGGATTTAGCGTGGAGCAGATGAGCTTTGCCAAGCCTTGTTATGAATACGACTGGGCATATATAAACTTCTTACAAATAGGCTCGCATATCATCATGCCTAGCTTTGGCGGTGCTAATGATGAAATAGCAAAGGAATTTATAGCTAGAGCTTTTGTGGGGGCAAAAATATCTAGCATAAACTGCCAAAAAATCGCTAGTTTAGGCGGTGCCTTACACTGCGTAGCGTGGAATATTTTTAAAAAATCTAATGCTGCAAACGACAAATTTATGTCTGCTTAGTCTTGTATAATACTATAAAAATTCAAAGGAGCTAAAATGAAAGTTTACACGCCAACTGGTCTAAGAGATAAAATTAAGCTATGGGCACTAAGAGCGATATTTGAGTGCGATGGAGTGTATGATCTGGTGATTAGAAATGATGATGTTCGTGAGCTTTTTAGGATTCCTTGTGATTTGGAGAAAAAAGACGCTCCAAAGGTAAGCAAAATGCTAAAAGACGAGCTAAGACGCCTTGAAGAGCTAAATGAGGCTGGTAAAATAGGCTCTAATGCTAACCTAAACGCAAACTTAGAGCTAGTAAAAAACACTCTTGGTCTAAGTCAAACTGAGCGTGATTTGCTAGAGTTTTTTGCTGCATCAAAGTCTATAGGAGTGTTAAAAGAGCTGATGAGAGATATCAAGGTGGATACTTTTGAACTAAGCTTTTTCATCTCAAAGGTGCTTGGAGCAAGGCTAAATCTAGTAAAATCTGCGCTAAAGTCTAACTCGGCTCTGCTTTCTTGTAAAATAATTAAGCTTAATAAAAGTTGCTATAGACCTGATTTTGACGACTTGATAGAGTTTTGCGATGATGATTTTCCTTTTAATTTAGTAGAGCTTAAAAAGCCTAGTATTGATATGCTTTTTGCTGGGATTTTGCGCAAGTGTTCTAGTTCAAAGCTTGAAATAAGTGATTATGAGCATTTGAGTATAAAGACTGATGACATCTTAAAGTATTTAAAAAACTGCCAAAAAGGCGCAAATATCTTACTTCATGGTTTGCCTGGCACTGGCAAAACCGAGTTTTGTAAGGTTATTGCTAGCAGGCTTAAAAAAGAGCTTTTTGAGGTGGCATTTTGCGATGATGATGGGGATAGTCTAAACTCACTTGAGAGATTTTCTAGCTTAATTTGCGCAAATGCTCTGTTGGAAGCGAAAAATAGCGTTATTTTGTTTGATGAAGTGGAGGATATTTTTAGAGATAGGCATATTTCAAAGGCTCTCATAAACCGCACGCTTGAAGAAAATAGAGTGCCTACATTTTGGCTTACAAATGATGTTTATAGCATGGATAATGCGTATATTAGGCGATTTGATATGGTAATAGAGTTTAAAATTCCGCCAAAAACTAAGCGCAAAGAGCTAATAAAAAATTACACAAAAGGGGCTGTGTGCGAAAAAACTATAAATAAACTAGCCAAAAACAAAGATATCGCCCCAGCTCTAATAAGTAGCGCAAGCAAGGTGCTAAATACCCTAAAAGTAGCAGATGAAAAAGAGCGAAATAAGCTCTTTACTACGCTAATAAATGCTAATCTAAACGCCCAAGGCAAACTACGCATAGAGAGCAAAAAGTCTAAAAAAAGCAAGGGCACAGAACTGCCGCAAAGCTACGATACTAGCTATATAAATACTAGTATAGACCCGCAAGCTATGGTAGCAGGGATAAAAGAAAGACCAAATGCTAGAATCTGCCTATATGGCGTAGCTGGCACTGGCAAAAGTGCCTATGCTAAGTTTGTAGCTAGCGAGCTAGGCTGCGAAATAATCATCAAAAAAGCTAGTGAAATCCTAGGTATGTATGTGGGGCAAACTGAAAAAAACATAGCAAATGCCTTTAAAGAGGCTAAAAATAAAAAGGCGGTGCTTGTTTTTGACGAGGTTGATAGCTTTTTGCAAGATAGAAGCAGCGCAAATCGCTCGTGGGAGATAAGTCAAGTAAATGAAATGCTTGTTCAAATGGAAAGCTTTAATGGTGTTTTTATAGCTACAACCAACCTTTGTGAAAGCCTTGATAAAGCGAGTTTAAGGCGCTTTGATATGAAAATTGAGTTTGGGTATTTAAAGCCTGAGCAAGCTAGCGCATTATTTAAAAAAGAATGCGAGCTTTTGGGGCTTGAAATAAGTGCTGGTGCTTTAGAGTGTGTAAGCTCTCTAAGAGCCTTAGCCCCTGGCGACTTTGCAGCGGTTAAAAGAGCAAATGCCTTTTATCCTATAAAAGATAGCGATGACTTTGCTAAACGCTTGGCTGATGAAGTAAAGATAAAAAACACTGAGAGTGGCAGCAAACTAGGCTTTGTGAGATAGGGAATTCTAGAATTAGCTGAGGATAAAGGTAAAAATTTACAATTTTACCTTTATTTTTAAAATATTTTGCTGTAACATGGCTTAAAGCGTTAATGCGCTAATGTAGTCAAGGCGGACTGCAAACATAGGGAGATATAGGTTCAACTCCTGCTTAGTGCTTTACTTTTTTACTCTTGGCTACTTTTCTTGTTTTTGTTATCTTACAAGTTTGAAATATATCATTATTATGTTAGAATTTTGAAAATTAAAAAAGGCAAAGCATGAAAGAAATACAAAAAGAACCAAATGAGCGTTTTTGGCGCATAAATGAAATCTGTAAGCTAATCGTAAAAACTCCACTTAGCACCAGCCAAATCGCAGACAAGCTAGGAGTGAGCGAGCGCACCATCCAGCGTGATTTAAATGGCGTTCTAGTCAAATACGGAGCTGTGCGAAATGGTAGGCTGTGGAGCATAGATGAGAGTAAAATTGACCCAAAAGACGAAAATCAAATCATCCTAGCCGTGCTTGATAAAATGGCAAAAAATGTAGGGGCTGAGTTCTACTCAAAGGCTCATGGTTTGCTAAAAGGTATAAGCGAAGGGCTAAATCATCCGATTTTTGTAAGTCTAAGCGCTGAGAAGCTAGGGAAAAAAGACATTGAGCTAATAGAAAACCTAGAGAGTGTCATCGCAAGTCGCAATGAAATAGAACTACTGTATTTTAGTAAAACTCACAGACTCTCGCCTATTAAAATTGCGCTATTTGATGGCTTTTGGTATCTGCTTACAATGGCTGGTGAAAAGCTTAAGAAATTTCACCTAAAAAGTATAAAAGAGATAAAAATTCTACCTAGTAAATTTAAGATAGATGAGAGCCTAGAAAACCGCATTAAAAGTGCTAATTCGGCTTGGTTTGACCCTGAGAAAAGCTTTATCGTAAGGCTATGGATAGATAAAGTGGTCAAAAAAATACTTTGAGCGAAAACCACTGCCAAATCAACAAATAATGTGTGAGAACGAAGATGGCAGTATAGAAATAGAAGTTCAAATCACACATATAATGGAGATAAAACCGCTTGTTTTTTATTACCTGCCGCATATCAAAGTTATAGAGCCTAGCAGTCTAGCCGATGATATACTAGCGGAGATGGAGAGGTATATAAAAGAAATAAGGGGTTAGTTTTGTTTGTTATAATTACTAAAGTGCTTAGAAAAGGCAAAAAATGAAAGATAAAAAACAAAAGTATTTATCCCTTATAGAACGAGCAAGACAAAATTACGAATATAAAAAACACGCAAATTTCAAGTGGTGTGATGAGTGTAAAAAAGCAATAAACCTATGGACTTATTGGCAAGGTCTAGGCTATGAAATAGATACTCCAAAAATAAGTATCTTGCTTGTGGGGCAAGACTGGGGCAATACAGATTTTGACAGTGGAAAAACACTAGAAAACATTTCTAAGATAAATTCACTAAGTCCAAATGAATATGAAAAGATACAATATTTAGATAGTTTAAAACCTTTTGTAACTGATAAAAATTTAGTAGAATTATTTGCCAGCATCGGCTATCCTAATATAGACAAAAAGCGATATAGCGATTTATTTTTTACAAACATTTCGCTAGGATATCGCAAAATAAATACTTCAGCACACATTACAAAAGCCGAAATTTCTACAGATAAAGAGATTTTTAAAGAGCTTGTAGAAATTCTAGAGCCCAAATATATCATAGCTCTTGGCAAGATGACTTATGAGATTATTTTAGAAGCATTAGAGCTTGAAGTACCAAAAATTGCATCATTTAATCATTTTATTGTAACACAAAATGGCTTAAAATATAACAAAAGCAAAATCTATGTTGTAGCGCACCCTGGCGGAATGGGTAGTGCAAATAGAAAAAAGGGTGATAAAAGCAATAAAACTAGCATTGAGCTACAAAAAGAAGATTGGATAAAAATATTTTTTAATACGACATAAAAGTGTCTGTTTTGATATATATAATTCCTTTCAAATCCTATTGTCTGATGAAAGCAAATACTACGGTGAATTAGTTGATGAAAGGGTAAAAAAGGCGACTATGAATACGAGCTTTGCGGATATAAGCTTGTTGATGATGCGGATGATGATTTTGAGTTTTGGAGTGCTTATATCTCTAAATGATGACTTTTGAGGTACCAGTAAAATATCTCTCTCGTATTGAAAAAAGTGATGATTAAAAAATCATGCCTTTATGAAGAGGGCGAGATCGCTTTATCAAAAGTTATTTTAATGTTTTAAATGATTTTTACAACAGATAATAAATAGTCTGCAATTCTAGCTAGAATTATGATATAAAAGCAAATATAGAACTAGGGAATTCTAGAATTCCCTAGAATTATAATGTTAGTTTTGTTATAATTCACAAAACAATTTTAATTATAAATTAAGGAAATATTTTGGTTTTACAAAC
This sequence comes from Campylobacter sp. P0103, assembly GCF_002139545.1. NCBI lineage: Bacteria > Pseudomonadati > Campylobacterota > Epsilonproteobacteria > Campylobacterales > Campylobacteraceae > Campylobacter > Campylobacter sp. P0103. The sequence continues at coordinate 204,376 of NZ_MJKG01000002.1, forward strand.
TTTTTGGCTAGAAATGGTGGCAGAATTCTAGAATTCTTAAAAAATTAAAATTGGAATGATATAAAAATGTATAAATGGAAAGATGGCTATCCGCCACATTCATCATACAAAAGCAACAAAATCAAAATAATTGATTTTAAAATAAAATATAAGAGGTCTTAATGGTTAAATCAATTTTATTTGTATGTCTTGGTAATATTTGTCGCTCGCCTTTGGCTGAAGGCATCGCAAGAAAGGCAGCCAAAGAGCGTGGCTTGGATATTTTGATAGATTCGGCAGGGACTAGCAATTATCATATATCAGAGCCGCCAGATAGTCGCTCTATAAGGATCGGGCGGCAAAATGGAGTTGATATCTCTATGCTAAAAGGTAGGCAAATTGATAGGAGTGATTCTAAATTTGATTTGATTATAGCGATGGATAAGCAAAATTATGATAATATTTTGCGTTTAAAGCTTGGCAATAAGGTAGCTTTGATGGGGGATTTTGGGCTTAATGGGGCTGAAATTCCAGATCCGTATTATGGTGATATGAGTGATTTTCAAAGCGTTTATAATATGCTTAAAAATGCGATAAATACGATGTTTGATGAGGTTTGTAAATGAGCTTGGATTGTAGATTAGTTGATGTAAATAGCGATATTTTTATAGATATTTTAAGGCTAAATTCAGAAGTTTTCCCTTCAAATGAGCTATTAGCACCAATAAATTTATCTAATAACATATATGCAAATGATGAAAATCTATCTATTTTCTCTTTTTATAATGATAATGAGTTTGTAGGTTATGCTGCTATATATAGCTATGAAAATATATCTTATTTAGCATTTTTAGCAGTTTGTGTTAAGTATCAAGGGCGCGGTTTTGGTGGTTTAATTTTAGAAATTTTAAAATCAAATTTTAGCCAAATCGTCTTAGAGATTGAGAGTTTAGATCCAAAAGCTACTGATTACTTACAAAGAGTCAAACGCAGTAAATTTTATAACAATCACGGATTTAAAGATTCTGGTTATAAAATATCATATTGCAAAATGACCTATAGTATTTATAGTAATTTTGAGTTTGATTCCAAGCAATTTATAGATATGTTTAATCTATTTAAGAGCAAAAATTATTTTGATTTTAAATTTGAATAGCAGATAATATTTAGCTATATCCAGCCAAATTTGGCTGGATATAATTTATGAGTATAAAACCGATTTAAATCTATTTGCGATCATTTGAGCGCGCATTAAGATCATATCAGCAATTTCAGGCTCATAAATGCTATCTAAGCTCTCTTTAAACAAATTTAGCCAATTATCAAAATATTCAGGCGGAAATGGATCAAGATTCATATGGGCTTGCATAGGATTGCCTCTAAATTCGCTCTGACCTATGAGCATCCCTTTCCAAAATTCACCAATCTTAGCTTTATGAGCGTCCCACGCCTCTTCGCTTGTGCCGATTTTGTTATTAAATATCTCGCCAAGACCGCTCTCATCTTCTCTAATAGCTTCATAAAAGCTCTCCATAAGCTTAGCAATGCTCTCGTTTGTGATCTCTTTGTATTTCATTTTTTATCCTTTCAAATTTGATTAATGACAGCCAGATCTACTCATATCAGGCTGAATAGCTGAGTTATCAGCACCGCCGTTTGCGTTGATATCTTCTATAATCTCCCATAGCTTTGTAGCGGCCTCTTCATATCTTTTAGCGCTAATTGAATTTGGCTCATAAAAGCTAACTGGCCTTCCGCTATCACCACCTATTCTAACAGATGGTTCTATAGGAATTTGGGCTAGTATCGTGGTATCATACTCACTAGCTAAAGCATCAGCTCCACCCTTGCCAAATATATCATACTCTTTGCCATTATCAGGGCAGATAAATCCACTCATATTCTCTATCACGCCAGCCACTGGAATATGGAGCTTTTCGAACATATCAAGGCTTCTAGCGGAGTCATCTAGGGCGACTGTTTGCGGAGTTGTAACGCAAATTCCAGCTGTTACTGGCACGCTTTGGGCTAGGGTGATTTGTGCATCGCCGGTGCCTGGAGGCATATCAAGAAGCAAGATATCTAGCTCTCCCCACTCAACTTCATTTAAAAGCTGAGTTATAGCCTTCATAATCATAGCGCCACGCCACATTAATCCTTGACCCTCTTCTATCAAAAGCCCCATGCTCATCATCTCGATTCCGTGAGTTTGAAGTGGCTTTAACTTTTGGCCTATGACTTCGGGCTGTTTGCCTTGGACACCTAGCATTCTTGGGATATTTGGCCCATAGATATCAGCGTCTAATAGCCCTACTTTTTTGCCTTGTTTGGCTAGGCTAATGGCTAAATTTAAAGTAGTTGTGGATTTACCTACGCCACCTTTGCCGCTGCTTACCATTACGAAGTTTTTAATCTGTGGGGCGATATTTTTGCCGCTTTGTGAATTTGATTGCTGGGTTTGAGGTTTTGGGGCGATGATCTCTATCTCTTTGTTTAAATTTAGCTTTTCTATCTCATTTTTGATAGTTTGAGCGACTTCAGGTTTGGCTGAGGTGATCTCTACTATGATCTTTGGATCTGTGGATTTAACAAAGCCAAATTCTACAATGCTCTTTTTAAAGCCTGGGTAAATCACGCTTTTTAGTCTGTCTAGAATTTTTTCATCCATTTTTAGTCCTTTTTAAAATTTAGGTATATTAGCTAAAAATTATAAATCTTTGGCTAAAATTTTTTAAATTAAAATAGAGAATTATATGAGTGAATTTAGCATTTTTGGTAAATATTTATATCGTGATTTAAAAAGCGAATTTATCTGCTTTAATAAAGATGAGCTTAATCAAGCTTTAAAAACTATACAAAAGATAAAAAATTTATATTTTGTAGGTTATATAATTTATGATATTAGCAAAACAGCGTCAAATTACCCTATAGCGCACTTTAAAGGTTATAAAAATAAAGAGATTTTCAAACCTAAAAAAAGCTTTGAATTCTCTATATTTAAGCCATATTTTTATCCGCAAATTGTAAAAAATTTATCCAAAAAAGAGTATGAAAAAGCATTTAATCAAATAAAAGATGAATTAGCCAGTGGCAATAGTTATCAAATAAATTTCACAAATGAACTACAAATATCCACCAAAGCTAGTAGCAAGGAGATTATAACCTCACTTTTAAGTAGGCAAAAGAGTAGATATTTTGGCTATTTTAAGAGTGAATTTTGTGAGATAATATCATTTTCGCCAGAGCTGTTTTTTAAATTAAAAGGCAAGAAAATCACCTTTGCGCCTATGAAAGGCACTATAAAACGGGGTCAAAATAAAGATGAAGATAGGGTTTTAAAAAATAAGCTTAAAAACGACCCAAAAAATAGAAGTGAAAATTTGATGATAGTTGATTTGCTCCGTAATGATATGAGTAAGATTATCAAAATTGGCTCATTAAAGCTAAAAGAGCCGATGAAAATCATCAAGCTAAAAACGCTATTTCAAGCGATTTCGCCGCTTAAAGCAAGGCTTAAGAGCAGAAATTTAAATAAGATTTTTGAAGCGGTTTATCCTTGTGGGTCGATTACTGGTGCGCCAAAACTTGCCACAATGCGTATTATAGAGCGTTTAGAAGCTAGAGATCGTGGGGTTTATTGCGGTGCGATGGGGGTGATTAGTGATAAAAGGGCGGAATTTAGCGTGCCGATTAGAACGCTTCAGAAATGGGCTAAAGATGAATATTATAGATATGGCGTTGGGAGTGGCGTGGTATGGGACTCAAAGTGCGATGATGAATTTGCTGAATTGGAGCTAAAAAGTAGCTTTTTAAGACCAAAAATTGAATTTAATCTTTTTGAGACTATGTTGCTATGTGGAGATAAGATATTTTTGTTACAAAATCACTTAAAAAGATTGATAAATAGTGCTAGATTGCTAGGATTTAAATTGCCTATGGGATTTGAGCTTTGCGAGATGGATGAAGAGAGATTGAAATTTAGCGATATAGTTGGTGGGATTAATGGCGGATTTGAGAGTATAGATAAATTTACAGATATTTTTGCTAATTTAAGGGCTGATAATGTGGATTTAAGAGTGAATTTAACCCTTAATAAAAATGGCGAATATCAGATAACTCAAACTCAAATTCCCCCACTTAAATCCCATAAAATCGCAATTAGCCAAAACCGCCTAAACTCTTGTAATGATCTATTGTATCACAAAACCACGCTAAGAGATGAGCGGATTATAGATGATGGGCTTTTTGATATTTTTTATCTTAATGAAAGAGATGAGCTATGCGAGGGGAGTCGCTCAAATATCGTCTTAAATATCGGTGGTGAGCTATTAACACCAAAATTAGATTGTGGTATGCTAGATGGGACTTTGCGCAAAAGGCTACTGAAATTTGGCGAGATAAAAGAGGCGATTTTGGGTTTAGATGATTTAAAAAATGCTAAAGAAATTTACGCTATTAACTCACTTCGTGGCGCTATCAAGGTGGAGTTATGAGAGTTTTACTAATAGATAATTACGACTCATTTACCTATAATATAGTCTATTATTTAAAGGAGTTAGGAACCAAAGTCAAGGTAGTCAAAAATGATTTTGCTAAAGCCAAAAAAGCTATAAAATATGCTAATAAATTTGATAAAATCATCATTTCGCCAGGCTTTGGCACGCCTGATGATTCTGGAGTTTGTATGGATATTATCAAGGCTCTTGGGACTAAAAAGCAGATTTTAGGTATATGCTTAGGTCATCAATGTTTGGCTAAGGCTTTTGGCGCAGAAGTGGTGCGGATGCCACGCCCTTTTCATGGAGTGAGCGTGGAGTGTGAATTTAAAAAATCCACGCTTTTTAAAGGGGTGAAAAAGCCATTAAAAATCGCTTTGTACAACTCATTGCGAGTTGTAAATACGGCTGAATTTGATATCTTAGCGGATATAAAAGTGGAGAATAAAAGCATTATAATGGCTATCAAACATAAAAAATATAGTTGCTATGGGGTGCAGTTTCACCCTGAGTCTATATTACAAGCTCAAGGTAAAAAGATATTAAAAAATTTCTTAAATTTAAAATAGCAAATTTGCTAAGACAAAAGCCAAAACAATAAGCCACAAAAATATCAAACTAGAAGCGATAAATACCTTTAAATTAGCATTTTTCAAAGCTTTTTTGGTGATTGTAAGCCCTAGAGCGCTCATCGCAACACTAAGCAAGAAATTATCAATTAAAGATATGAATTCTCTAACTTGCGGATTTATAAATCCAGAGCAGAGCAACGCTACAAAAAACCATAGAGCAAAATATGGGAAATTCGCCCTAATGCTTGATTTTTCGCCGATGAAAAATCCACTAGCAAGGCTTAAAATTATCAAAAATGGCGCTAGCATTAGAACTCTTAGCATTTTTATTATAATTGCGTTATTGGCTACTACTTCATTATAGGCACTAGCACCAGCTACATGCGCTACTTCGTGTAAGCTAGCACCGATTATAAATCCAGCTTTGAGATTTTGAGCTTCACTAAGGACAAATGGATATACAAACATCCCTAAACTACCAAATATCACAACCGAGCAAAGTGCGATGGCCACGGCGTTTGGTGAAGCTTTAACAATACTTTGAGTAGCCATCAAAGCAGCCGCACCGCAGATGCTAGATCCAGAGCTTATTAAGACTGAAAGTTTCTTATCAATACCAAAAATACGACAGATAAAATATCCAACAATAAAACTACTAAAAACAATGATAAAAGCGCTTAAAATCCCAGCATAGCCGATACTAAGCGCATCATCAAGGCTGATTTTAAATCCATATAAGACAATGCCTAGTCTTAGAATTTGCTTTGTAGATATAGCCAAAATCCCACTTCTAGCTATCAAATTCGCACTTTTTTGGCTACTATTGGCTAAAATAGCACCCAAAATCACAGCAATTATCAAAGCGCTAATCCCAAAAGCACTTAAAAAATTCGCTAATAAAATAGATATCGCCGCTAAAATTATCAAGATAGTAGCGGCGTAAATTTTCCTTGTTTTATATATCTTTGCTCTCATTTGTAGGGTAGCTTTCACAGCTAGTTTTGGCTATCTCTTGGCTAATTTTATAAGCGCAAAATTTCGGCCCACACATAGAGCAAAACTCAGCTTCTTTAAAGACATCTTGAGGCAAGCTCTCATCATGAAGCTCTCTAGCCTTATCAGGATCTAGGGCTAATTCAAATTGTTTATTCCACTCAAATTTATATCTAGCGTCGCTCATAGCGTGATCTCTATCGATCGCTCCTGGTCTATTAAGGGCGATATCAGCAGAGTGGGCAGCGATTTTGTGTGCTATTATCCCATCTCTTACATCTTTTGCGTTTGGTAGGCCTAAATGCTCTTTTGGCGTTACATAGCATAGCATACTAGCACCATGATATGCAGCCATAGTCCCACCAATAGCACTTGTGATATGATCATATCCAGCGCCTATATCAGTTGGAAGTGGCCCAAGGATATAAAATGGCGCGTCATCACAAAGTCTTTGCTCCTCTTTCATATTAAATTCAATCTGATTAAATGGCACATGGCCAGGGCCTTCTACCATTACTTGGACATTTTTAGCCCAGGCTCTTCTAGTTAGATTGCCAAGCTCTTTAAGCTCAGCCATTTGAGCCGCGTCACTCGCATCAGCCAAGCAGCCAGGACGCAAGCTATCACCCAAAGATAGAGCCACATCATATTTAGCACAGATATCGCATATATCATCAAAGGCTGTGTGGAATGGATTTTCTTTGTGATGTTTCATCATCCAACTAGCCATCAAGCTACCGCCACGGCTGACAATTCCCATTTTGCGTTTAGCCACTAATGGCATAAACTCAAGCAAAAATCCAGCGTGGATAGTAAAGTAGCTAACGCCTTGTTTAGCCTGTTTTTCGATACAATCTAGCATAATTTGTGGTGTGAGATTGTCTAAATCCTTGATATCGTGAATGATTTGGTATATAGGCACGGTGCCAATCGGGACGGTTGAGTTGGCTATTATAGCCTTTCTAATAGCATCTAAATCCCCACCAGTGCTTAGATCCATCACGGTATCGGCTCCATATTTTAAGCATACATTTAGCTTTTCTATCTCTTCATTTATATTGCTGATTATCGCACTTGATCCGATATTTGCGTTGATTTTACAAGTTACAGCTCTGCCTATTGCCATCGGGATTAGATGATGATGATTGATATTTGATGGGATTATGAGCTTTCCACTTGCGACTAGGTCTCGAATTTGGGTTGCTTGAAGCTTTTCTATCTTGGCTACATACTCCATCTCTTCAGTGATTATGCCCTTTTTGGCGTAATACATTTGAGTTGGGGTAGCGTCGTTTTGGCGTTTTTGACACCACTCTTTTCTCATTTATTATCCTTTTTTAAGCGTTTAAAAGTGAATTCTACAATATTTAATTAAATACAAAACAACTCTTAAATAATTTATTCATTTAAATTTGATTTATATAATTTTTTCATTAAATTTAGACTATTTTGAGCTATTTGTGTTACAAATTTAGCTTTTATAATATTGTTGAGTAGAGATTACACATTAAAAAGCTTAAATTTAATATATCTTAAATATAGTTTTTAAGTGGCTTTTGTAAGTAAATTTGGTTTATATTTGATTAAAATATCTATAATTTGGTGATTAACTAGCCAAATTTGGATTAAAATTTATGTTAATTTCAGTCAAATGAAATTTAAAACTATGTATAATTTCGTAACATAATTTTAAATTTAGGATCTATTTTGATTGATATATCTTTAATAATGCTAGGTGCGGGAAGCTCTACAAGGTTTGGATTGCCTGTTAAAAAGCAGTGGCTACGCAGCGGCGATACCCCATTGTGGCTAAAAGCGACTAGAAATATAAGCTCAAATTATAATTTTAAAGAGATTATTGTAGTTAGTAATGAGTGCGAATATATGTCTAAATTCGCTACTAATATCAAATTCATCCAAGGTGGCGCCACTAGGCAAGAGAGCCTTAAAAACGCTCTTAATCATATAAATAGCGATTATGTTATGGTAAGTGATATAGCTAGAGTGGATATAAGTCAAGCTTTGATAAAGCGGTTGATAGATAATGCGAATTTGGCTGATTGTATCGTGCCAGTTCTAAAGGTCAGCGACACAGTTGCTTATGGTAGTGAGTATATAAATAGAGATGAATTAAAGCGAATTCAAACCCCACAACTCTCCAAAACTGCGGTATTAAAAAAGGCTTTAAATAGCGACAAAATTTACACAGATGATAGCTCGGCTATCGCTGCTACCTGCGGTAAGGTATGGTATATTGCTGGTGATGAGAGAGCTAGGAAGCTTACATATAAAGATGATTTGAAGCTTATAAATCTTGATCCGCCTTCATCTGATATATTTTGTGGTAATGGCTTTGATGTTCATGCCTTTTGCGATGGTGATCATCTGAATTTAGGCGGTGTGAGAATAGAATTTGATAGAGCTTTTAAGGCTCATAGCGATGGCGATGTAGCTATACACGCACTTTGTGATGCGATCTTAGGGGCGGCTAGTGCGCCTGATATCGGGCAGTTATTTCCTGATAATGATATGAAATTTAAAGGCATTGACTCTAAAATTTTGCTTGAAAGAAGTGTGGATTTCATCCGTTCTATTGGATTTGAGATTGTAAATGTGGATTTGACTATCATTTGTGAAAAGCCTAAAATCTCTCCATATAAAGATGAGATGGCTCAAACCTTAGCAAGCGTGATGGGTATAAGTAGATTTAGAGTAAATATCAAAGCCACAACAAGCGAGAAGTTAGGTTTTACAGGGCGTAGCGAAGGGGTAGCTGTGATAGCAAATGCGAATTTAAAATATTTTGATTGGACTAGGATATGAGAGTTTTAATAGTAGAAAACGAAATTTACCTAGCTCAAAGTATCGCTAGTAAGTTATCTGAATTTGGCTATAGCTGTGAGATTGCTACTCATACATTTGAGGCTTTAAGGGATGATAAATATGATGTAGTTTTGCTCTCTACTAGCTTTGGGGCTAATGAATTTTATAAGGTTATAGAAAATCACAAAAATTCAATTATAATTTTATTAATTAGCTACATTAGCTCTGATACCGTGCTAAATCCCATTAAAGCTGGGGTGAGTGATTATATCCAAAAGCCATTTATGATAGAAGAGCTTGTTAGAAAGATTAAATTTTTTGAGTCTTTTAAGCGATATGAGACTTTAAATGAAACTTACCGCATTATGCTAGAATCGGCTATGATAGTTAATAAACCAGCTAGCTTAGACCATAAAAAGATTAAGCTACCATTGATTATTAGCTCTAGTAAAATTCAAATTAGCGATGGTTTTGTTTTTAGTTATGCTAAAGAGAGTGGATTAAATTGTAAAATTGTAGATGCTAAGCTTGGCTTTGATATTAAGGCTTTATTGCCAAATAGCTTTATATATATTAGAAATATTGATGAGCTTAGCTTAGATGCAAGGGCTAATATGCTTGATTCTTTGCGAGGTACGCCAACTATCGTTCATAGCGCAAGTGATCATATAGGATTTAATTTTATGATGCTAGGTGAGCCGCGTGCTGCTATGATGAGTGATATATTATCAATTGATGAGTATGTTAAGCAAATGATTTTATTGTATCAAGATATCTTGCCAGATACTGAGATATCAAAAAAACTTGGAATATCACGCAAATCAATATGGGAAAGAAGAAAAAGGCATGATATCTACAGACAGAAGTAATATTATAAATATCAATCAAGATACATATGGCACCTTAGGTCTTATCAAAAATCAAATTTTAGGTAAATTTAAAAGGCTTATGGATGCTAATGAGGCTAAAAGCGTCTATCAAACTGGATATTTTAGAGGTGAGCCTATGCCATATGCTTATACATTTGCTCCATTTGGTAGGCGAAATCAAGCTGTAATTAGAGCTATAAAGCAGGGTCAAAAACTTGAATTTGCACTAAATGGAAATATAGTTGGTCATATGGTTGTCTCATCTGTTTATAAGCTTGAAAATCCTTATAATAGTATTTTTGCTGCTAGAGAGATTGAACTTGATGAAGATAATAAAACAGGTAAATACGCAGTTAGCGGCGAATTTGAAATTTATGATAATAATTTAGCTAAGATTAAAGAAAATGTTCTAAATAGAATAAAGGAAAATAACTATCAAAAAGTAACCGCTCTAATGCTCACAGCTGATCCATTCCACAGACTTCATGAAAGGCTAGTGAGAATGACTATTGATAAGGCTGATATCACTATAATTTTCTTGATTTGTACCCTTGAAAATAGGCGAAATTTGGATTTTAAATTAAGGCTAAAAACCTTAGAATATTTCGTAAGCAATTTCTTGCCTAATGAGCGTGTGGTTATAGTGCCTTTTGAAAATACCTATCTATTTAGCAATCATATAAATCCGGTTTTGGAGTGCTTAGCCGCTTATAACTTTGGTGCGACAAAGTTAGTAGTAGGGCAAAATCACGGCGGTATCGGAATGTTTTATGACCATAATCAACCAAATACAATCTTAGATAGCGTAACAAAAAATTTGGATATAGAGCTTATAGTTATGCCTGAATTGGTCTATTGTAATCAGTGTAGAACGATTGTGAGTATCAAGACTTGTCCGCATGGCCAACACCATCATATCAAGTATAAATCAGATACGCTAAAAGAGCTTTTATTTAGTGGGATTTTGCCGCCTGCGATTTTAATGCGAAAGGAGATTTCAGCTATGATATTAAGCACGCTATTTCCAAATAGATTTGAAAATTTCCAAAAAATTTGTAATGATCTATTCCCTAATGTTGGGTTATTAGAAGATCGCACTCAAAATGATTTTTATCTAGATTTAATGAGTTTATATCAGACTACTTCGCTTACATAAGGATGAAAATGCAAAAGTTATTTGTAACATTTTTTTACTCTGGATTGCTAAGGCCAGCGCCTGGGACTTGGGGTAGCTTGGCTGGGAGTATAGCAGGCGTGGCGATATATTATTATATCGGGCTTGAGACGCTATTTATGGGCAGTATATTGCTATTTTTGGCTAGTATTAGCGTGATTGACTCTTATGAGGCTAAGAGTGGCACACACGATGATAGCTCTATAGTCATTGATGAGGTTGCTGGTGTGTGGGTGGCAATATCTATAGCTTTATCTAGCTGGGAGCAGTTTGGGACGGATAAATTTGGATGGGTTAGTGTGATTTTGGCTTTTGTCTTTTTTCGAATTTTAGATATTACTAAGCCTAGTATCATTGGTAGGCTAGATCGCAATCTCAAAGGCGGTCTTGGCGTAATGAGCGATGATATGGTAGCTGGCGGATTTGCTGGGCTTATCACCGCTGCAGTTGTGGCTATTTTGGTTAAATTTGGTTTAATTATTTAGTGGATTTGTAGTTGATTATGCCCAAAATTCAAATTAAATTTGATAAAATACAAGCCAAATTTTACAAAAGAGGCAGATATGAATCCAATACTAAATACCGATAGTTACAAAATTTCACACTATTTGCAATACCCAAAAGATATTAAATTTATAAGCTCATATATTGAGTCTCGTGGTGGGCGGTGGAATCGCTTGTTATTTTATGGATTACAGATATTTTTGATGGAGTATCTAAGTCAAAAGATAAGCTACGATGATATAGATGAGGCTGATGAGTTTATCAAAGCACATGGGATGAAATGTAATAAAGATGGCTGGAAATATATAGTAGAGCATCATGGTGGGGTTTTGCCTTTAGAGATAGAGGCGGTGGCCGAAGGTAGCATTATACAAACTGAAAATGTCCTTTTACAGATTAAAAATACAGATCCGAATTTAGCGTGGCTTGTGGGGTATTTTGAGACGGCGATTTTGCGTTCAATTTGGTATCCTGTGGCTGTAGCGACTAATAGCTACTTTTGTAAGCAAAATATCTTACATTTTTTAAAAGAGAGCGGAACACCTGAAAATATCGATTTTGCCTTACATGATTTTGGTGCTAGGGGGGTTAGTAGCTTTGAGAGTGCTGGTATTGGTGGGAGCGCTCATATGGTGAATTTCAAAGGCTCTGATACCATCACAGGCGCACTATTTGCCAAAAAATATTATGGTGCGGATATGGCGGCATTTAGCATACCAGCTAGTGAGCATAGCACGATGACTTCATGGGGCAAGGATGGGGAATTTCAAGCTTATGAGAATATGGTACAAAGCTATGGCGATGGGATTTTTGCTTGTGTGATTGATAGCTATGATACCTTAAATGCTATTGATTTGTGGGGCAAACTCTTTGATAAGGTTAAAAAGCTAGGTGGCAAGGTGGTTCTTCGCCCAGATAGTGGCAATCCTGTGACAATGGCTAGTGAGTGTATAGAGAAGATGATGAGCCTAGCAGGATATAGCGTAAATTCCAAAGGTTATAAGGTCTTGCCAGATCATATAAGGCTTATATATGGCGATGGGATAAATCCGCAAAGTATAGAAGATATCTTAAATGAGCTTAAATTTAGAAAAATTAGTAGTGATAATATTGTCTTTGGTATGGGTGGGGCGTTGCTTCAACACTTAAATAGAGATACTCTAAGGTTTGCTATGAAGGTAAATGCCGTAAGTAGCGATGGGATAAAGTGGAGAGATGTATATAAAGATCCAGTTACAGATCCCAAAAAACGCTCAAAATCAGGTCGCTTAGCACTCATTAAAGAGAATGACCTATATAAAACTATAAGATTTGATGAGTTAAATGGTAGGCAAAATTGGCTAACTAAGGTATTTAAAGATGGTGAAATTTTACGCAAATTTAGCTTTGATGATATCAGGGCTAGGGCTAAGGAGTATGATTAATTTATAAATTTAGATAAAGGATAGAAAATGCATAGAAAAAAGATATATAATCCAGCATCAAATGAGACGCTAGGTGAGCGTAAAATTTTTAATGGCAATCCGCATGGGATTTTGAATTTCACAAAGGCCAAATATACTTGGGCGCTTAAACTTTGGGATCTTATGGAGGCAAATACTTGGTTTCCAAAAGAGGTTGATACTACTGATGATGTGCGTGACTATGCTTGTAATCTCACAGCAGCTGAAAAGCGTATGTATGATTTAGTGTGGAGCCAGCTTATCTCTATGGATAGTTTTCAGACAAACAATCTAGCCGATAATATAAACCCATATATAACTGCTCCTGAGATAAATGCTGTTCTAGCCCGTCAAGCCTACGAAGAGGCAAATCACTCTAAAAGCTATGCTGTGATGGTAGAAGCGATCTGTGATAATACAGATTTAATCTATGAGATGGAGAAGCATGATGAGGTTTTAAGGCGTAAAAATGATTATATCTCAAGTGTTTATGAAGAGTTAGCTGGAGAGGTAACTGATGAAAAGCTACTTTTAGCTATGGTAGCAAATCAAATTCTAGAAGGGGTATATTTTTATAGTGGATTTACAGCGATTTATGCTTTGGCAAGGGCTGGAAAGATGCTTGGAAGCGCTCAAATGATAAGGTTTATCCAAAGAGATGAGATAACTCATTTGTTATTATTTCAAAATATGATAAACTCAGTTCGCAAGGAGCGTCCAGATCTATTTACTCCACAAATTGAGGCTAAAATTTATGATATGTTTCAAAAGGCTGGAGCTTTAGAGATTGAATGGGGTAAATATATTACTCAAAATCAAATAATGGGCTTTACAGATGATATAATCGAGCAATATATAAAGTATTTAGTAGATGATAGACTTACATCAATTGGGCTTAAAAAGCTATATAATGTAACTCATCCGATAAAATGGGTTGATGATTTTGCTAAATTTAATGACCAAAAATCAAATTTCTTTGAAAGCAAGGTTACAAATTATAGCAAAGGTAGCCTAAGCTTTGATGATTTCTAATCTTAAAACGCAAGTTTTAAGCTCTTTAGGAGCAGTTCGTAGAGCTAGTGAGCTTTGCGAATTTGCTAGTTCGCTTAAAAGTGGGGATTTAGCGCTTTGTGGTGAGCTGTGTGTTAGCGGCTATGAGAGACTTGATAGGATGTTTTGGCTGGATTTGGATGAAAATTTAGCCAATTTTTTAAAAAGTGGTGCATATCTAGGATATAGCTGCGAGTTTGATGGGTATAATGAGTTTAGGCTTTTAGGTTCAAATGGGCTTGAGTTTAAACAAAGAAAATATAAATTATTTAAGCCAAATGGTGAGGATAAAATTTTTAAATTTGGAAATTTAGATGAGATTTTCATACGAGAAATAGCAGGGATAAAAGTTGGCGTTTTGATCTGTTTTGAGCTTAGATTTATAGATCTTTGGAGTAGATTGCGTGGCGCTGATGTTATACTAGTACCAGCAATGTGGGGGCAAAGCAGGCGTGAGCATTATGAGACTTTATGCAAGGCTTTGGCTCTGCAAAATCGTTGTTACACTTTAGCGTGTAGCGATGTGGATTTGAAATTTAGTGCAGTTTTTGCCCCTGATGGTAGCAAGGCAGATGTGGCTAAATTTGATATTAATTTGATTAAAAAATTTAGAAAAATGGATAGATGATGAATAGTTTAGAAGCAGCAAAATGTCAAAAAATGAGCGATGAGATAGCGAATTTAGTAGAGCTTAGCCCCTTGGTTTATAAGGCCTTTAGCAGTACGCCTAGGACGCCTTTTGTGCCTGTATCTATCAATGCTTTTAAGCTTGATGCGCATCCAATTGGTTCAAATCAGTGGATTAGTTCACCGCTAACTGTAGCTAAGATGACAATGGCACTAGAGGCCGAAAATTGCGATAATATACTAGAAATTGGCTGCGGTAGCGGATATCAAGCGGCGATTTTGGCTAAGATCGCAAGGCGTGTTTTTAGTGTGGAGAGGATTGAGGCGTTGGCAAATTCGGCTAAATCTTTGATGAAAAATTTAGGGATAAATAATGTATTTATACGATTTGATGATGGGAATTTAGGTTGGCGAAGCTATGCGCCTTATGATAGGATTATACTTAGTTGCTTTTGCCAAAGTGTGCCTGATAGGCTATTTAATCAGCTTAAAGATGATGGAATTTTAGTCGCACCAGTAGCTAAGGATAATAAACAATATATCACACAATACAAAAAATCAAATGGCCAAATCATTAGCAAAATTCTAGATGAGTGTGTATTTGTCCCATTGCTTGATGGAACAGAGCAGAGATAAAAAAGGAGTAATATGCCAACTTTAAACTGGGTAGGAAAAGATGAGGTTTTAAGATACAATCCACCTTATCACACGCTAGAGAAAAAAAATATACTTTTAATGTTAAAAATAGTGATAATATGATAATCAAAAGGGGATAATCTACTCTAAAAGCCCTTCTTTTGATTTCATTGTTTATTTCTTTGTTTAGGAGATTTTTAAGTGAGAATTACAGAAAGAATATCTTTTAAATCATCTTTTGATATGGAATTTTCGGCAATCTTAACAACTACATTTTCCATTTTGGTATAATATCGATTTGGGCAATCTAAGCCATTTACTTTAGCAAAATGACAACCAAGATAAATTGCAGCTCTTTTGTTGCCATCTAAAAAAGGATGAAATTTTACACAAGAAAAAATTATATGAGTCATTTTATCCAAAAAAGTTGGATAATAATCATCATTTTGTATCTGCTCTAATGCTGAATTTAGGTATCCTATTTGAGTTTTATTGTATCTTTCTAAACCACCTATTTCACTGATTATATCATCGTGAAAATCAATAGCACATTGCAAATCAAAATAATACATTATTTATCTTTTAAACGCATAAATACGGCTCTAATTTCTGGGTCTTTTAGTTTTTCTAATCCATATTGTCTAGTTTTTTCAAACTCTTCACGAGTAATCATACGAGATGTTTCTTTATTTTTTTTCTCAATATTTTTTTGGGTATTATTTACATTATTCATTCTATCTCCTTATTAGTTTGATTATTATATATTTTCAATATTATAAAATTACTTAAATGGAAATTATATTATGGATATTTGAGCTATACACAAAAGTGGTTTAAAATTTATAATTTTTAATGTAATTTAAATGAATTTAAGCGAATTTAAAGTGATAAAAAGTGATAATTTTAATTATTAGGCAAAATTATTTATCATATTTTTAAGGAAAATTCGTGAAAAAAATCTCAAAAATCACGCTATCATTAGTTTGTGCTTCTGTTTTATTATCAGCTACAAATTCCCTAGCGCAGGCCAATGATAAGGTTTATAGCGTTATAAATCTCCATAATGCCAAAGCAGAAAATCCAAATATAGATGGCAGCGGCGTGGTGGTCGGCGTCGTAGATAGCGTCTTTAATACCAAAAATCCAATAATCCAAAATAAATTGATAAATTCGATAAATAACAGCATAGACCCAGATCGCTTCGCTGGTGGTGATAAGATTACTATGCTTCATGGCACTCAAGTATCATCTCTCATAGTGGGTAATAGTAGCGATCTAATGGGCGTGGCAAATGGTGCGACATTCTACGGCCTAGCATATCTAAATCCAAGCCCATTATACACAGGCGATATAAAAGCCGATATCCAAAAGATGATAGATAGTGACGTAAAGGTGATAAATCATAGCTATGTTAGCAATGGATTTGCTCTTATAAATCGCAAATGGGGCAATGGCCTAGAGGCTATAGCCCCAAATAGCCAAAATAGCAGCGCTATAAGCTATGATGAATTCCAAAAGCTCACACAAAGTGATATAAGTTTGCAAAGGGCTCAAGCCTTAGCTGAACTATCTAAAGAGCAAGGGATATTAAATATCGTTGGCGTAGGAAATGATGGTTTTAGCTCACCTAGGGCGAATTCTGTTTTGCCAAGTTATGATGAGAGCTATCGTGGGCTTTTGACTGTTGGGGGCTTGAACGCTGATAAAATCACTATCCAAAATGACAAGATAACAATCGGTGGAATCACTGATGATGAGTGGAAAGCCGCAGCCGATAAATGGAGCCAAGGCACAGGCAATAAAAAAAGCGGAATAATCCTAAATGAGCTAATTAATAAGCAAGGGATCTATACTTATAGCAATTTTTTTGCTGGATCAGCCTCGCTTTATGGTATTATGGCACCGGCTCAAAACATAGTAACAGCTAATGGTAGATATGGCTATACATATTATGATGCTAATAATGGGTATAAAGAACAAACAGACCTAACCACCACTATCACAGATTCTGGGACTAGCTTCGCTGCGCCACTTGTGAGCGGGGTGGCGGCTTTGGTAGAGCAGAAATTTCCATTTTTAAATGGCTCACAAATCAGCGATATTTTGCTAACTACGGCTAATAAAAATGTAGAGACTCCAAAATTGGTAGTAACCAAAAATGTCGGCAAAACTGGCTTGTCTGAATTTTATAGCATTTTTTATATTGGTCATGAAGTGCCAACAAATGGTAGCGGTATAGACTGGGAACAAGTCAAAAAAGATTTAGTAGCAGCTGGATTTAAATCAAGCCAAAATGATGAAAGCATAGCAAACTATATAATAGAACATTTGTTAAAAAGCGATGCCGATGCTAGCAGTGGTCTCAAAGCAAATTCGGTAGCAGTGATGAAACTAAGCAAAGAAGATTTCATAGGTAGTGGTATCTTGGATGCTAGTAAGGCTCTAAATGGCTTAGCAGCACTAAATATAAATCGCCTAAATCCTAGTGATATACAGAATTTTGATAATAAATATTATGGATTTTATACCATCGATACAAATGGACTAAATGGCACCTTCACAAACAGTATAGATGAGATAAAATGGGATGATAAATACCATCTAAATGACGCTACAAACTCCCTTAAAAGCGATGATAGAGTAAATGTGAATTTATCTACTCTACAAGCTGGATTTATCAAAACTGGCGATGGGACTTTGACATTTAGCCAAAATACTCTAAATTATTATGGCCCTACGATAGCTCGTGGCGGGATTTTGGAATTTGATAGAGTAACAGCGGAGAATTCAGCTCTCTATGCTGATAATGGCGGTCAAATCCTAATATCGGGCGAAACTAACGCTAAGCAAAATCTATACGCTATCAATGGCGGTGAGGCTAGAATAATTGGTATGCTTACTGGTGGCGATGTCTATGCTAGAAATCGTGGTTTGATAAGCGGAACTGGAACAATAGCCAAAAATCTCACCAATGAAAGCGGTATTGTGATGCCTGGTGGCGCCGGGCAAATCGGCGTTTTAAATGTAAATGGCACATATACCCAAAACCAAAATGCAAGCCTACACATAAATTTTAATAACCAAGCAAACTCCGATATCATCGCTATAAACTATGATATCAAGGGCGGAAATTTGGTTTATATCCCGCTTAGTGGGGAGTTTTTCAAAACTGGGCAAGAGATTAAAATTGATTTTGATAAGCTTAGTGAGAATGGAAATTTAGATAAATTTACTAATATCTCAGTCCTAGGTACAAGCACTTTAAATTTTAAACTAAAAGACAATAATACAATAATATCAAGTGAAAATACCAACAATTCTGGAAACCAATCTGGCAACCAATCTGGCAACCAAAACAACAATTCCGGCAACCAATCTGGCAACCAAAACGACAATTCCGGCAACCAATCTGGCAACCAATCCGGTAACCAAAACAACAATTCTGGAAACCAATCTGGAAATCAATCCGGTAACCAAAATAACAATTCCGGCAACAATTCTGGAAATCAATCTGGCAACCAATCCGGTAACCAAAACAACAATTCCGGCAACCAATCCGGCAACCAATCCGGCAACCAAAACGACAATTCCGGCAACCAATCTGGAAATCAAAACAACAATTCTGGCAACAATTCCGGTAACCAATCTGGAAATCAATCCGGTAACCAAAACAACAATTCTGGAAACCAATCCGGTAACCAAAATAACAATTCCGGCAACAATTCTGGAAATCAATCTGGCAACCAAAACAACAATTCCGGCAACCAATCTGGAAATCAATCTGGCAACCAATCTGGAAATCAATCCGGTAACCAAAATAACAATTCTGGAAACAATTCCGGCAACCAATCTGGAAACCAATCTGGAAATCAATCCGGTAACCAAAACAACAATTCCGGCAATAGCAACACTATAATAGTAGAAATAAAAGAAGATGCCTATAAACCTACAAACTCCTCACAAGCGACAAACTTGGCAGTATCTAAGTCATTGATACAGATTAGAAATTCAGCGAATTTAAGCCCAAAATATCAACAATTCTTTACAGAATTAGATACAACAAGCAATAATCGTAAAAAAGAAATTCTATCAAGTGTAAATTCAAAAGATATCTCAAGATCCGCAGGAGAAGCTGCGACCTTCACAGGTAGAACTTTAGGACAACAAACATTACCATTTGCAACTCTTCAAAGTGGCGCTACAAAGGTCGCTACTATAGCTAAGAATTCGAAATTAGCTCTTATAAATAGCGATATGACTGATAGTATGGTCTATGATATCTTAGAGAGTTATAACGCAGCTTTGAGTAAAAGCGAGATTTTCAGTAGGGTTTCATACTCATATTTTAAAGGCGATGACTATAATATCGATACATATTCTGTGAATTTAGGTACCAACAAATGGGTAAGCGATGATGTGAAATTGGGTGCGTTTTTGAACTATTCTCACCAAAAAGGGGATTATGGATTCTCAGATATCACAAGCAAGTTAATATCTGTGGGTTTAGCTGGTTTAAAAGATTTTGGCGATTTTAATTTAATAGCTAGTGTGGATATCGGTATGGGATTTAATGATACTAGTCGTTATATCCTAACCTTAAGCGATGAGTTAAAAGCCGATTATAATAGCTATTTTGTCTCAACTGGGCTTGGTCTATCAAAAGATTTTGAGATAAATGATAGCTTTGTTTGGACGCCGATATCTATGCTAAATTATATATATACTAAGCAAGATGGATTTGAAGAGAGTGGCGGTATATTGGCTAAAGGGTATAAAGATATATCTATAAATAGCTTAAATTTAAGTCTAGGTGGCAATATAGCTTACAATATCGCTACCCAAAACAATCTTTTTGCTACTTTAAATGGCTTTGCCTTTTATACAAGGCGATTAAATAGCGATAGTTTTAGTAGTACAGAGTATTTTGTAGATGCCAAAAATAATCTCTGGACACAAACAACTAAGCTAAATACCGATAGTGTCTATTTTGGTGCTGATGCTAATATCGAAAAGGGTAATAAATTTATAAACTTTTTAGTCTCAAGCGAGATAACCAAAGATACACATAGTATAAATACTGCTATTAGGGCTGGGATTAGATTTTAAGAGTGAAATTATAATTTTATGAAAAGCAATAAGTGGAGAAATTTAGCGATAAATTATAAAAATTTATCGCTACCGGCCTTTAAGCCTAGAAAACAAAATTTAATATCCGCTGATCTATATAAAAATATAATTTATCACTATTTTGATGAGTTTAAATTTATAAACTAAAATATAGATAAATTTGATGAGTTTATCAAGATGAGTATCGAGACTCTAAAAATCATAGCAAATATAGACAAAATCATCCCCACACAATACAAAAAATCAAATGGCCAAATCATTAGCAAAATTCTAGATGAGTGTGTATTTGTCCCATTGCTTGATGGAACAGAGCAGAGATAAAAAAGGAGTAATATGCCAACTTTAAACTGGGTAGGAAAAGATGAGGTTTTAAGATACAATCCACCTTATCACACGCTAGAGAAAAAATATACTTTTAATTCTAGAAATGATACAAGCGAAAATATGATAATCAAAGGCGATAATCTACTTGCTCTAAAAGCCCTTTTGCCAAAGTATGAGGGTAAAATTAAATGTATTTACATAGACCCGCCATATAACACCGGCAATGAAAACTGGGTATATAATGATAATGTAAATAGCCCAAAAATCAAAAAATGGCTAGGCGAAGTAGTAGCAAAGGACGACCTTTCACGGCATGATAAATGGCTATGTATGATGCTGCCACGATTAAAGCTGCTTCACAGGCTTTTAAGCGATGATGGTGTGATTTTTATCAGCATAGATGATAATGAAATGGCAAATTTAAAATTGCTTTGTGATGAAGTGTTTGGATTAAATAATTTTATAAGTATAATGACAGTAATAGTAAATCCAGGCGGTAGAGATTATGGCGGAATAGCTAAAACTTCGGAGTATGTTTTAGTTTATAGAAAAAGCTCAAACACTACATTATTTAAAATAAATGATGATGAACATATATTCACAATGAAAGATGAAATAAGTCCATTTGAATTAAGGGAATTAAGAAATCGTAATGTTAAATTTAATGATACTAATAGACCAAATTTATGCTATCCATTTTTTGTAAATCCAAATAAAAAAGATGAATTTGATTTATATGATATTGCTTTGGAAAAAGATGAAAATTTTTCTATTGAAGTAATGCCTTTAAAATCTCAAGGAATTCAAACTGTATGGCGTTGGGGAAAAGAAGAAAGGTCTAGAAAAAATTTAAATATTAATATTAAAGCGAAAAAGAAAAAAGATGGTTCGTTTATGATTGTTGAAAAATATAGAGATGAACTTGTAATGATTAAAAATGTTTTAGTTGATAAAAAATATAGAACTGAAAATGGTTCAATACAAATAAAAGAAATTCTTGATTCAAAAGCTTTTGATTACCCAAAACCAAAAGAACTAATATATGTATTGCTTCAATTATCTACCGATAAAAATTCCATTATACTAGATAGCTTTGCTGGTTCTGGCACTACTGCTCATGCAGTTTTAGAGCTAAATAAAAAAGATGGCGGAAATCGTAAGTTTATTTTAGTAGAGATGGAAGACTATGCTGAAAATATCACAGCCGAGCGTGTAAGAAGAGTGATAAAAGGCTATGGCAAAGAGCCAGAGAATTCCGCTACTGGTGGGGATTTTAGCTTTTATGAGCTTGGAGATAGACTGCTGCTAGAAAATGGCAATCTAAATGAAAAAGTAAGCATAGAAAAGATAAGAGAATATATCTATTTTAGCGAGACAAAAGAAAAATGCGAACAAAATGATAGCGATTTTTTAGGTAAGTGCAATGGAGTGGCTTATTATTTTATTTACAAAAAAGATGAAGTAACTACACTAGATTTTGAGTATTTAGCAAAGTTAAAAAAGGCTAGTAGTTATGTGATTTATGCTGATGTATGTGTGCTTAGTGATGAGACTATGATGAAATACAATATAACTTTCAAAAAAATTCCAAGAGATATTAAAAAGGTATAAAAATGGAGCTAAAATCATATCAAAAAAAGGCTATAAATGATTTAAAAAGCTATTTGAAGTGTTTAGATAGCTATGGCATAAAAGAAGGCTGGAATAAATACTGGCAAGACATGGGTGTAAATGCTGGTAAATACCACAATAAAATAAAAGCTGTGCCAAATGTTTGTGCTAAAGTGCCAACCGGTGGCGGTAAGACTTTTATAGCTTGTGCTAGCATAAAAGTAATAAGCGATGTAGTATCAAAAATAGATAAAATATTTGTGATATGGCTAGTGCCAAGTGAAGCAATACTAACTCAAACCATAAAAAATCTAAAAAACCCTAAACACCCTTATAGAGAGCGTTTAAACGCTGATTTTAATAGCGATGTAGAAATTTTTAGCTCAAATGATTTACTAACTAAGCTAAATAAAAGTAATCTAAAAAGCCTAAATATCGCAGTTTTAAGCTTTGCTAGTCTAAGAATAAACAATAAAGAAATGCGCAAAATGTATCAACAAAATGGCTCTTTGCTTGATTTTGATAGTTTTTTAGATGATAGAGAAAACCTAGAAGATGTAGAGAAATTGAGCGTAATAAATGTAATAAGAAACTTTAAGCCAATAGTGATAGTAGATGAGAGCCACAACGCAAAGAGTGATTTAAGCTTTGAAATGCTTGAAAATTTAAATGCTAGTTTTATTTATGAGCTTACTGCCACACCAAAGGATAGCTCAAATATCATACACTATACAAATGCCACAGAATTAAAGCAAGAAAACATGGTAAAGCTACCAGTAATTTTATGCAACTTTGTAAATGTAGCAAGTGTTATAGACAATGCGATAGTTATACAAAACAGACTAGAAGCAATAGCAAAGAGTGAAAACGCTGATTTACGCCCAATAGTGCTATTTCAAGCACAAAGTGGAGCAAATGAAGATGCGCAGACTTTTGAAAAAATAAAAAAGAAATTAGTAAATATCGGTATAGATGAAGAACAAATAGCGATAAAAACTGCTAAAATCAACGAACTAGATAAAATTGATTTATTAGATAAAGATTGTAAAATACGCTATATCATCACTATAAATGCGCTAAAAGAAGGCTGGGATTGTCCTTATGTGTATATTTTAGCTAGTATTGCTAATAAAAAACTCTACTGCTGATGTAGAGCAATTAATAGGTAGAGTACTTCGGCAGCCAAACGCTATAAAATACAAAAACCAAGATTTGAATATGAGCTATGTGCTTACTTGCTCAAATGACTTTGATACAACTGCTAAAAGTGTAATAGCTGGATTAAATGGAGCTGGGTTTAGTAAAGATGATTATAGGCAAAAGGATTTTAGAGAGCTAGAAGAGATGGCAGAAAAGCCACAAGAGCTAAAAGATATCCTTGAATATGCTAACAATGAAAATGATAGCGATGAAGATAAAAATAGTGAGTTTTTATCTGCTGATGTTAATGCCCAAAATATCGCAAAAAATATAGAGTTAGGAAATAAAACTAACAATATACTCAAAAATGCTAAAACACAGGCTAATGAATACGATAAAGAAGTAGAGAAGACTTCATCAAATTTGGATTATTTTGGAGATTTAGAAGTGAAAGCTAGCAAGATAAAATTTGAAGTTGAAAAAATACCTCAATTTGTAAAGCTTTTGCCTAGTGGCTCTATTTTATTTGAAGAATTAAATAGCAAGGTGCTAGAAAAAGAAGATTTGGAAAAAGATTTTAAATTAGCAGATAAAGATATACAAATCAATTTTGACTTAGCAGAAAGCAATATTTTTGGAGTGTATTTGAGCAAAGATGATAATTTTCCAAAATATAAAAAAATAACACAAATACAAAGAGAGTATTTTAAGCAGTATCTAAAAACAGCCAATGATGAAACTAGAATTCGCCAAAGTATAAATTTGATTTTTAGTAAGTTAAGAAATGATAATGCTTTAAACGAAAATGATTTAAAAAACTATATAGAGCGTATAGTAAATAATCTAAGCGATGAAAGAAAAGCAAAATTATTAGATGAAATAGACGCATATGCACTAAAAATAAGAAATAAAATCAATGAGTTAAAAAGTGAGTATAGGGAAAAAGTATTTTATGATTTGCTAAATAAAGGCAATATCAAAATAAAAAATACTTTTAGCTTTGAGCCAACAATACAAGCTTCAAAACTAAACTCTTTGCGTGATAAATCTCTTTACGAAGAAGAAATAGACAATTTGAATTCGTTGGAAAATAAAGTACTAACCGAGATTGTATCGTTAGATAACATAAAGTGGTGGCATAGAAATAAAGATATAAAACCTGGATTTTGTATAAATGCTTTTATCAATCATTACCCAGATTTTATAATTTGTACCGAAAATGAAAATATCATAATGGTAGAAGTAAAAGGCGATGATAGAACAAACGATGATAGTAAAATAAAATTAAAATTAGGCTCAAAGTGGGCGGATAAAGCTGGGGATAAATACTTTTATTTTATGGTATTTGAAAATAGTAAAATTGAAGGCTCTTTACTCGTAGATGAGTTTATTGATACTATAAAAGAGTTGTGATATTTAAATTTCGCAATATTTGTAAATTTATTTAAGAGTTTTATACTCTTATTTAATATTTTAGGCTATAATTTCAAATCTCAAATTTAATCAAAGGATAAAATATGTTAGAGTTAAGAAACCTACCATTTGACCCAAATTCCAACGCAGTAGTGAGTAAAGAAGCCTGTGATTATCACCATGGCAAACACCACCAAACATATGTAAATAATTACAATAATCTTACAAAAGATAGCGACCTAGCTAAAGCTAGTTTGTATGATGTACTTGTAAATTCACAAGGCGGATTATTTAATAATGCTGCACAAGTGTATAATCACGATTTTTACTGGGATTGTATAGCTAAAAAAAGTGACAAAAGTAGCGAATTAGAAGCAGCTTTAAATAGTGATTTTAATGATTTTAAAGCTGAATTTATCAGCTCTGCTACTACACTTTTTGGCTCAGGCTGGACATGGCTAGTTTATAACCCAGCTACAAGCAAACTTGAGATTAAAAATACTTCAAATGCTGCTACTCCAGTAACTGATGGTCTAGTGCCACTACTTGTAGTTGATGTATGGGAGCATGCGTATTACATTGATAGTCGCAATGCTCGTCCAGCGTATTTAGAAAAATTTTATGAAAATATCAACTGGGATTTTGTAAGCACAGCGTATGAGTGGGCTAAAAAAGAGGGATTAAACTCAGTTAAATTCTACATCGATGAGCTTCATCCAGTAGCTAGTTGCTGCGGACATTGCGGTTGTAATTAATCATTTTAAATACTAAATTTGGCTAGAATCATAGCCAAATTTAGCTAGAAAATAGATAAAAATTTATTTTTATCACAAAGATGGTAAAGCCATTATATTATTTGAGATTTAGCTCCAACTTTGCTGGAGCTAAAAATTTAAAATTATTTATCACTTTTGCAAGCAAGATCGCAATATATAACAAATTTAAATCTTTTTCTCCCATGCAAGTGCTGAAGCGATTATAGTCTCTAGATTATCCTTTTTAGGCTTCCAAGATGTAAGATTTCTAAGCTTAGATGAATCTGCTATAAGCACAGCAGGATCGCCTAAGCGTCTTGGCGCATCTATTACTTCAAAATCCACACCGCTTATTTTCTTAGCAGTATTTATAACCTCAAGTACACTAAATCCATGCCCATATCCGACATTAAAGATATCACTATCATTGCTATTTAAATAATCCAAAACCGATAAATGTGCACTAGCAAGGTCTTCGATATGAATATAATCTCTAATACAAGTTCCATCTTTAGTATCATAATCACGCCCAAAAATACTCATATTTGCTCTTTTGCCAGTTATTGTTTGTGTAGCAACTTTAATTAAATGAGTTGCGTTTGGATAGTTTTGGCCAATTAAAGAGTCACTTGAAGCGCCTGCGACATTAAAATATCTTAAAATTCCATACTTAAATTTGCTATTTGCAGCGGCTGCGTCTTTTAAAATTTGCTCACTCATTAGCTTTGATGTACCATATGGGTTTATAGGATTTTGTGGGCTATTTTCACATACTACTCCATCTTTTGGCTCACCATAAGTTGCAGCTGTAGAGCTAAATATAAACTTCTCTACGCCAAATTCCACCGCAAGATTAATAAGATTTGCTGTATTTGCAGTATTGTTTAGATAGTATTTTAATGGATTTTGCATACTCTCAAATACCTCTATATACGCAGCAAAATGTATAATAGCATCAAATTTATGCGAAGCAAAAATCTCTTTAAGATGAGCAGTATCAGCTAAATCGCATTTGATAAAATCAAATTTACCTACACTCTCAAGTGCTACTAATGCATCTTGTGAACCACTATAAAAATTATCAATTACAGTTATCTTATCAGCTGCACGCTCTAATAAAGCTTTTAATACATGCGAACCAATATATCCAGCACCACCAGTTATCAAAATATTCATTTCTACTCCTTAAATTTGCAATATTATAACCAATTTAATTCTCATCTTGACTATAAATTTTTAAAATAAATTTCTTTTTATCCTTATAAAAATATGCTGGATACTCATCATTGCTAGCAATTCTTAATTGATTAAAAAGCTCATTTAAGCTTAAATTTGGATCAAGCTGACTATCTTTTGGACTGCGTTTTGGGTAAAATGTACGCTCTCCTATTTGTTTGATTGGAGTTAGATTTTTATAATTTATTATAAATTTCAAACTCATCTCAATACACATATTAGCTTGTAACTCTCTAAGCTCATCATTTAACTCTAGGCCGCTTAATTTCAAAGTCTCCTTAAGATAGTAATCTCCGCTATCAACGCCACTATTAGCCTCAAAAAGAGTAAAAACTATATCATTTTTACCTTCTAAAATCTGCCAAAACATTGGCGACCAGCCACTACCTCTTGGTAAATCAGAAGCATGAATAACAATATTATGGCGATTTTTAATCAAAAACTCTTTATCAATTATTCTATGATAACTAAGTATAAAAACAACATCATAACCACTAATTCGTTCATGAAAATTATAAATTTGGCTATCAAATCTACGATGTCTTAATAGATCTTGCAATTTTAATGCATATGGCTCAAACCATTGATTAGCTGTAGTAAGAATTGCAATCTTCATGCCAAGAGCCTTTCTTGGCAAAAAATAGGTATATTAAGCCCTACCCCCCCCCACTGGCGGCTAAAATATACCATATCTTTATCCTTTTTAATTATATTAAATTCAAATTTTTTATAAAGCGTTATAGCTCTTAAATTATCTATAAAAGCTTTAGCTAAAATCTCTTTAACACACAGCCTATTAAACGCATAATCTATAACCACTTCCATAAGTAAATCGCCCATACCACGCAAATCTGGACTAGCATATATCCCAAATTCGCAAGAGCTTTTAGAGATATTTACAAATGAGATCACTCCAATTGCTAAATCATCTTTATAAACTAAAAAATATATTTTATCATTAGAACTACTAAGAGTATCTATAAATCTTATATGCTCATTCCACTCTATACTTTTATTTATCATATACCTAGCAATTTTAGGGTTGTTTCGCCAATTATAAATCATCTTTATCTCTTTAGTATCTAAGCTAGTAAAATTGACAAGCTTTATACCATTAATCAAGCTTTCTAGCATCTATCTCCTCACTTTTATCAACCCAACCATACTCGCACCACTCTAGTTTTTCATTATCGATATTTTTAAATTTCCTATCACACTCCCATTTGCCCATACCTAGCATTCGCATCGTCTGACCATATCTATAACCCTCTTTTTGCTCTTTTGTTTTTGGCTCATATAGTATTAGCGCATTTAAGCTAACGATCAATACGCATAAAAATATAATTTTTTTCATCTATTCACCTCTTTTAATTCGTAAAAATACTGGAAATCTTGGCTTATTATTACTGGTTAGATTTTGAAATTTATATGTGATTATGGTGCCTATTTTTGGGGGATTTTTTCGTATTTCATCACTAAATCCAGATCCAATTTTAAATTTAATTTTACTAAAAATATCTACACAATCTATTGAACCCATAGCACCTTTATACTTACCTTTACCATTATTTATAGCTACTATTTGACACTCACTATCATGCCACTTTTTTAATTTTAGTATTTTATCGTTTCGGCCACTTATATATGATGCATTTGGATCACGAACTACTATACCTTCGCCACCTTTGCTTACAATCTCATCTAAAAAGGCAAAAGCATGGAGATTGTTTTGAATATAAGTTTGCTTTACAACTTTTATAAAACTACTTGGATTTAGGCTTAAAAACTCTTCTAAATAGGCCATTTTATCACTTAAATTTCCATCAAATTTAGGTAGATCAAATACCATATACTTAATATTTTGCCATGCTTTAATATCAGGATTTTTATCTAGTACTATAGAAGCAATTAGCTCAAACTCTCCTCTATTGCTCCACAGCTCTCCATCAAGTGCAAAATCTGGCAATTGAGCTATAAAGCTAGATGGTGCATTAATTATATTACCATTACGACTTTTTAACTCCTTGCCATCCCAAATAGCACGCACACCATCATATTTTTCGCTCATCATCCATCCGGTTAGATTTTCATCTTTATACTCTTTAAGAAGCATTACAGAAGAAAAAGCACTAGAACAAACTAGCCAAATTAATAAACATATCCTAATCATCTACGCCCTAATCTATCAAGTTCATTTTTTATATATCTATCAAATACTATGCTATAACTCATATCTGATTTTTGGGTGTTTAGATACTCATTCATCAAGCTTAAATAATTAGCATAATCATCTAAATTTAACCTGCCACGCAATAATTCATATTTTAAAAATAACCAATATGTATTTAGCGTATCAGATTCACAATATTCATCAATTTTATCTTGCTCTCCATTATAGTATAAGTTCATCACCTCATCGCCACAAACATCATATTTACCAGGCAGATTTAAACTAGCACAAAGTAGATCTAGCTTTAGCCCGCTTACAGTCTTAAAATCGCTAATATGATCAAGCAAATCAAGATGAAAAACTCCATCATACCTACTTCTATAATTGCACCATTTATCCTTGCCATTAGCTCTATCATTGGTGTTAAAATACTCACTAGCTTCTATATTATAACGCATCGCTCTTATCATCAGCATAGGCAGATCAAAGCCTCTACCATTATAACTCACAAGTCTAGGATTATGCTCATTTATAAATTTAATAAATTCAGCTATTTTTTTCTCTTCACTATCTCCAGCAATCGTAGATACTCTTTTAAATCTACCAAACTCATCAGCTATTACTGCACTAATAGTTACTACTTTATGAAAACAAACTGGCAAAAACTCACTTCCACTTTGCTCTTTTTGCGCCTCAAGTGCCATTTGTGCTACACTCTTATCATCACCTTCATAACCATAAGCCTCTCTTAAAGAATCACAATCAGGCACAGTCTCACAATCAAATACGCATATATAACCGCTCATAAATTACCAACTTTTAATCAAATTTAGATAAAATAATAGCAAAAAATCTTGGAAAATTAGTTGAAAATAGCAATTATTAGACTCTCAGCTCTTGGTGATATAGTTCATACAAGCATTGTTGTGCAATTTATCAAAAAGCATTTTAAAGATGCTAAAATTAGCTGGTTTGTAGATGAAAAATTTAGTAGTATTGTTCATCTTTTAGATGGCGTTGATGTTATCACACTTCCTTTAAAGGATAAAAAATTTATTAAAAGTTTTAAAATTCTTAGAGAATTTAGTAATCATTTTGATCTTATTATAGATTTTCAAGGCCTTATAAAATCAGCCCTTGTAGCTAAAGTTTTAGGTAGCAATATAGCTGGATTTGATAAAAATAGCATAAAAGAGCCACTAGCTTCTATATTTTATAAGAGTAAGTTTAAAATTGATTATAATGAGAATATTATAAGGCGAAATTTAGCTCTTGCTAGCGCTGCTTTGGGCTTTAGCTTTAATGATAATGATATCAAGCAAAAATCTGCTTGTTTCATCTCAAATATAAAGCCTAAACCATCTAAAACTATTTTAATAGCACCATTTGCAAGCGAAATGAGCAAATGCTATGATAAGTTTAATGAAGTTATAAATTTGCTAAAAGATTATGAGATTAATATCATATCAGCAAATGCTAAAGAGTATGAACTTGCTAGTAAAATTGCTTATAATACCCATGCTAAAGTACTTAGTCCTATGAGTTTATCTAAGGTAATAGATTTTATGCAAAGCGTAGGACTTGTAATTGGCAATGATAGCGGTATAACTCATCTAGCTTGGGCTCAAAATAGAGCTAGTATCACTCTTTTTGGAAATCGACCAAGCCATAGAAATAGCTTTATCACGCCTATAAATTATACTATTGATACAGGCAAAAAAATCGATGCAAGAAATATAGATAAGAGCGATTACTGCATAAATGAGATATCACCAATTAATATAGCAAATTTAGCAAAAAATATTTTAAATTCTGAGCTTTTAAATGGTTGATTTTTTATATTTATGGCTATATTATATGCTTAGATTTATCGCAATCTACACTCCAAAAGCTATTCAAAATATATTTTTTGATCTACTTGCAAAATGCTTTTACAAATTTGATAAAAAACATACAAATATAATGCGAACCAATCTAAAAATGTGTAAATTTGAGAATATAGAAGAGATTATTTTACAAACTTATCGCAATTTTGCCCACTTTGGCGTGGAGTTTTTACGCAATCAAAATAACACAAAAGAGCAAATTTTATCTAAAGTTGAATTTAAAAATGCTCAAATTTTAGATAAATTCAAAGATCGTCCAATTATCATCACCACTGCACATTATGGCAATTGGGAGCTTTTTAGCCTTGCGATGGCAGCTAAATTTGGCCCTGTAAGCATTGTAGGCAGAAACCTTGATAGTCCTGTGATGGATAGAATTTTAAGCAAAAATAGAAGTAAATTTAATATAGAAGTAATTCCTAAAAGTGGTGGCGCAAGAGCGATTATGAAAGCATTGCAAAATAGAAGGCTTCTTGGCATTTTAGTTGATCAAAATGTAGATATTAGAGATGGAGTAGAGTGCGAGTTTTTTTCTAATCGTATCTCGCACACACATGCTGCTAGTATCTTTGCTACTAAGCTTAATGCAATAATAATCCCAGCTTTTATCAAAAGAGTTGGCGATAAAAATGAGATTAGCTTTTATGACCCAATAGATATCAATCAACTAAATGGCGATAAAATCAAACAAGCCACACAAGCCCAAAGTAGCGCTACTCAAGATATGATAAAAAGCAAGCCAGATGAGTACTTTTGGATGCATAAGAAATTTAAACAGTTCTACCCAGAGATTTACAAATGAAAATTTTAATTATTAAATTTAGATTTATAGGCGATGTGCTTTTAACTACGCCATTAGTTGCTAATCTTAAAACTCATTATCCTAATGCTTCTATACACTTTGCTTTAAATCAAGGAACTCAAGCAGTAATACAAAATAATCCACAAATTGATAAAATCCATATCTATGATAGAGGCACTATTAAAAAATCTAATATATTTAAGCGAATTTGGCTTGAGTTAAAATACGCCTTAGAGTTAAGAAAAGAGAAATTTGATATAGTAATAAATACTGAAACTAGCGATCGTGGGATATTCTTAGCTAAATTTAGCGGAGCTAAAACCATAGTATCACGCAAAGGCACAAACCAAATTCTAAACAAACTCATAACTCACGAATCCAAATCAAACGGCCATATCGTAATGCAAAATTTATCTGCCATTAATGCTTTGGGTAAAGATATTATCACTACTAAAGTAAATTTATATTTTAATAATTATGATTTAAATTTGCCAGATTATTTTATCCATATTCATCCTATGGCTAGGTTTGATTATAAGTGTTTAAGCAATGAAGCAGTAGCTAAAATTATTGATTTTTGCGAAATTGAGCTAGATAAAAGAGTTGTGCTAACCTGTGATAAAAATCCAAATGAGATAAGCAAAATGAAAAATATCTTATCACTTTGTAGCTCAAACCCAATTGTATTTATGGGAAATTTAAGCTTAGATGAAGTGGCATTTTTAAGCTCTAAATCAAAGCTATATATCGGTACTGATACTGCTATAATGCATATGGCTGCAGCCAATGATGTGCCGTGTATAGCTATTTTTGGGCCTAGTTATACATCTGCTTGGGGTCCATGGGATAATTCAAAATCCAAAAGCCTCTATCAAAGCAAAGGAGGGATTCAAAAAATGGGTATTCACACTGTAATTCAAAATAATTTAAAGTGTGTCCCATGCGGTCTAGAAGGGTGCAATAATTCTGGTGTGAGTGAATGTTTAAATAGTTTAGATATTAACTGGATAAAAAATGAAATAAAAAACCATTTTATTACACAAAGTCAACAAAATTTAAATAAATAAACCAATTTATAAGCCTAGCTATGTTAAAATCAAAAAATGAAAAATATATCAATCTTAGAAATAAGCTTTTCTAGCAAAAATCAGAGGTTTATCGAGCGCTTAAAAGCTGCTTTAAATTCGCTTAAATATACTACTATATCTAAAAATTATAGTGGCATTAAAGATAAAACTAGCCTACTGGGGTCGCTTAAAATCAATAATATAGCCAAAAAGCAAAAGGGCAATGAGTTTTATATCTGTTTAGATAGATTTGATAGTGCTGATATATATTTAGCTAATGATGGTGTACAAAAAATTTATAAAAAGCTTTATAAATTTTGGTTTTTAAGCTTTTCAAATTTCATCGTTGGTCAAATTGAGAAAAAATGTGTCCAAAACGCTACTAAAATTATAGCAAATTCAAATCTAACTCGCTTTGGATTAGAGACTGTTTATAATCTAGACCCAAATAAATTAGTTACCATTTATCCAGGAATCACACCTCCAATTCAAATCCAAAAAGGCAGAGCCAAGATGCGTTTATGTAATGAGCTTGGGCTTAATATGGAATTGCCAATTATACTATTTGTATCAGATAATTTTAGGATTGATGGAGCTAGGGAATTTATTGAGCTTTTAAGTCGTTTGGAGACCAAGGTAAATGCACTTATTATCGGTAGCGATAAAACTGTTTTAAAATATAGAAAAATTGCCCAAAATCTTGGTGTTACAGTTATTTTCCGCCCATCTCAAACTATAATGAATCACTACTATGAAGCAGCTGATATATTTGTTTTGCCATCGCATTATAACTCATTTAGCAATCAACTCTTAGAAGCGCTTAGCTATGGTTGTGCGTGTTTTACTACTGAACAAAATGGAGCTAGTGAGATTTTAGGTAGCGAGTTTATTATGAAGGATGCTAGTGATCAAAGTATAGATGGATATATAAATCTTTTGCTAACAGATCATGATCTACTTTTAGAGATTTCAGGACAAAATAGCGAATTAGCACGCGAATTTAGCGTTGAAAAGAATCTAAATGAAATTTTAAAGGTTATTGGTGAGAGTATTCATTGAGTTGCCAACATGGCTTGGCGATGGGGTAATGAGTAGTGCTGCTATTGCAAATATTAGGGCAAATTTTAAAGATACAAAGCTAACATTTTTTGGCTCTGCGGCTAGTACGGCTCTATTTGCTAATCTTGGCGATATTATAATAGATGAGTCCAAAAAATCCAAATTTCGCCTAGCATATCTATATAAATTAGCCAAATCCCAGCCTAAATTTGATGCATTTATCAGCTTTAGAAGTCATCTAGCCTCAAAGGCTTTGGCATTTTTTATTCACGCTCCAAAAAGTGGAGTATATAGGCCAATTAATAAAAGTGACCATTTAGTAGTTGATTATCTAAATTTTAGTTCAAAAGCCCTTAATATTGGTATTTTAACCAATGAAATGGAGTTAAGCTTTACCCCACAAATTTATACTAGGCCGACTCTAGGGCTAAATCCAGGCGCAACATATGGAAGTGCTAAAAGATGGTATCCTAGCTATTTTGCTCAGGTTGCTATGGAGTTAGCAGATAAATTTGATATTTTGATTTTTGGTGGAAATGGCGAGATAGAGATTTGTGATGAGATTAGCTATATTTTGACTAAAAGCGGTATATCGCATATAAATCTTTGTGGTAAAACTAGTATAAAAGAGTTAGCTAGTTATATTGCTGGACTTGGGCTTTTTATTACTAATGATAGCGGACCAATGCATATCGCAGCTGCTTTTAAGGTGCCAACAGTTGCACTATTTGGCCCAACTAACTTTACTAGAACTAGCCCATATAATAACCCAAAAGCAAGACTAGCACATCTAAATTTGCCATGTATGCCATGTATGAAAAGAGTCTGTCCGCTAGGCTCTCATGAGTGTATGAAAGAGCTAAAGCCAGCCCTTGCATTAGAGCTAGCTAGACAAATTATATAATTTAAACTCAAAACGCTCCATCTACTGCAGCGCAAATAGTGTGAATTATTAAGATATGCATCTCTTGAATTCTAGCTGTATCATTAGAAGGCGCAATTACATTTATATCGCATAACTCATTCATTGCTCCACCATCTCTGCCGCTTAATCCGATGGTTTTAATGCCCTTTTGTTTTGCAATCTCAAATGCTTTTAATACATTTTTGCTATTACCGCTTGTACTTATACCTATTAGTAAATCTCCGCTATTTCCTACGCCACTAAGCTGTCTTGCAAAAACTTCATCATATCCATAGTCATTACCAATTGCAGTAAGCGCTGAAGTATCAGTAGTTAATGCAATTGCTGGAAGAGAGATTCTCTCACTCTTATATCTACCAGTTAGTTCTGCTGCAAAGTGTTGCGCATCAGCTGCACTTCCTCCATTACCACAAATTAAAATTTTATTACCATTTTTTAGCGTTTTTACTACTATGTTTGCTACACTCATCACCGCTTCATCTATGGACAAAACTCTATTTGCCACCTCTAAATGTGCTTTTAATTCATCTGTAAATATACTCATTTTAGCCTCTTATTTTTTGATTTTTTCTATTATTTTTGTGGTGCTTTTGCCCTCAATAAACTCTATTAACTCAACTCTTTTAGCAAATTCACTACCTACTATCTCTTTGTCTTTATAGTCTGCACCTTTTACTAATATATCAGGTTTAATTGCTTTGATTAACTCATGTGGAGTTAGCTCATCAAATATCACGACAAAATCGACAAACTCCATCGCACACAACATCGCAGCCCTATCATATTGCACATTTACTGGCCTATCTTTGCCTTTCAACTCTCTTACTGAATTATCTGAATTTAACCCTACTACTAATATATCGCCAAGCATTTTAGCCTTTTGTAAGTAGCTGATATGACCAATATGCATAATATCAAAGCAGCCATTAGTAAATACTAAAGTTTTACCACTTCTATCAACCTTTAAAAGCTCATCAAGTTTGACAATTTTACGCTCAAAACCAATTTTTTTACTCTTTAGATTCTCTATTTCGCCCCAGCTTGCATCTGCACTTCCTACCTTACCTACAACTACTGCTGCGGCCAAATTTGCATTATCTATCGCCTCTTCTATGCTCATCTTGCTAGCTAAGCAATAACCCAAAGTAGCTAGTACGCTATCACCAGCACCGGTTACATCAAAAACCTCTTTAGCAAGAGCTGGAAATTTCTTAACCTCATCGCTTAAAAGCCCAATCCCATCTTCGCTAAGAGTGATTAAAGAGTACTCTAATTCATAGTTTAATTTCATACTTTTTAAAGCCAATTCCAAGCTTTCATCGCTATCTATAGAAAATCCTAACGCCTCGCTTGCTTCTTTTTTATTTGGGGTTAAAAGTGTCGCACCTTTATATTTACTATAATCCTTACCCTTTGGATCTACTAATACCATCTTATGATTATTTTTAGCAATTGATATTATCTGCTTGGTTAAGTAATTACTCAATACACCCTTACCATAATCACTTAGCAAAACAATATCATAACTAGCTAAAATATCTGCAAATTTACTGACAATCTCGTCAGCACAATTTATATCACTTATACTCTCAGTATCTAGCCTAATTACTTGCTGATGTGATACCATTATACGACTTTTTTGGCTAGATTTTCTTCCACTTTGAGATAAAACTAACTCAGCCTTAGCTCCACGAGCATCTAAAAGCTCTAAAATTTCTTTACCTAAATCATCATCGCCAACTACACTTACTACGCCTACTTCTGCACCAAGAGCGATCAAATTTGATACTACATTGCCACAGCCGCCAAGCCTTTTAGTTTCATTTTTGATATTTACTACTTGCACTGGGGCTTCTGGGCTTATGCGATCACAACTACCCCAGATATAGTGATCAATCATTAAATCCCCAACTACTAAAACCTTAGCCATTATTTAAACTCACTATTATAAATTCTTTTTATTGCTGGTAGATAGTCTTTTATAGCATCTTCTAAGCTCCATCTAGGCTCATATTTTAATCCAGTTCTTGTAGGTTCAATATCAGCTTGTGTAAAGAATTGATACTGTGATGCAAATGGATTAGCAATATACTCATTACCTAAATTTACGCCAATCTCACGCTGTAAAATATCAGCAATATCTTGAAAACTTCTAGCATTGCCCGTGCCGACATTATAGACTCCACTATCTCCATTTATAGCTAGTTCATTGGCTAAGATTATATCTTGTATATATATAAAATCTCTTTTTATCTTATCGCTACCTTCAAAAAGCCTTGGTGCTTTTCCACTTAAAATTTGAAGCCCAAACTGCAATACCATAGAGGCAGTTTTATTTTTATAAAACTCTCCATCTCCATATACATTAAAATATCTAAGCCCTACAATATGAAGTCCAGTTTTAGCATTAAATTCACGCCCCATTTCATCCATCATAAGCTTTGAAAATCCATATACATTGCCAGGATTTTCGCCTTTGCCTACACTTTGTGGGCTTGGTGCATCTCCATATGTAGCACCGCTACTAGCATATATTAGCTTTGAGCCATTTTCATAAGCAATATCAATAATATCTTTAAATGAATTTAAATTCACCCTCATTATCTCATCTTGTTCAGCCACAGTTGTATCAGATATAGCAGCCTCATGATATATCACATCGGGCTTAAACTCTCTCATCTTTTTAATAGTATCTCTATCGCATATATCTCCGCAATGAATTTGGCCTTTAAATCCGATCAAATTTTTATAATGACCAAAACTTTTTAAATTTCCATTACTAAAAGTTTCATTAGAGCGAAATTTATCCACTACTAAAACCTCATGTTTATCCATAAAATATTTAGCCAAATTTGATCCTATAAATCCAGCTCCACCAGTTATTAATATCTTCATTTTTGTCCTTTTATATGCTCTAAAACTTCTAATACGCTTTTAAATTCATCGCCGATTAAATAGCCTCTTTCTACTCCAGCTCTTCGTGCTGATTCTAAATCGCTTGGCTTATCTCCTATCATTAATGAATCTTTTAAACTAATATTAAATTCATCTAAAGCCTGCAATATCATTCCAGGTTTAGGCTTTCTGCAATTACAATCATCGCTTGGAGTGTGAGGGCAATGGTATATTTTTTTAATCTCAATACCATAAGATTTAAACTCATCAATCATATACTTGCTAAGCTTTGCAAAATCATCTTCACTATAATATCCCCTACCAATTCCAGATTGATTTGTAACTACAAAAATCTCATATCCAAGCATCATAAATCCAGCCAAAGCCTCAAAAATTCCAGGCATAAACTCAAAATCTTCTATACGATAAACATAACCAGGATCTTTATTTATCACCCCGTCACGATCTAAAAATAGTGCTTTAATCTTTTCCATAGGTTGATTTTATCTATTTTTAGTTTAAATTCACTTAATATAGATGAATTTATCCAATAATCGCTAACTAAAAATTAAAAATTTAATTCTAGTATTTAATCTAAAATTCAGAATATTGCCACTATAATACTCTTTTAAAATCTCTCAAAAAAGGATATAAAATGAAAAAAATAGTTCTATTAGTTGCATTAACCTGTGTTGGCGCATTCGCTGCTGATGGTGCTGACATTTACAAAAAATGTGCAGTTTGTCATGGTGCTAAAGCTGAGAAAAAATATCTAAATAAAGTTCCAGCTCTAGTTGATGCAGATCCAGCTCAAAGATTGGCTGATATGAAAGCTTATAAAGCTGGTGCCCTAAATGATGGTAAAGGCAAAATTGGCATGGGTGCTATCATGAAAGGTCAAATGGCTACTTTAAGCGATGCTGATATGGCAGCAGTTAATGACTATATCTCTACACTTAAATAATTCTATCTAGCTAGCATTTGCTAGCTAGGCTTTTAATTTATTTTTATATATTCATTTAAATCAATCACAGTAGATATTTTCACTCTCTAGCTCTTTAGGTCAAGCCATATCTAATGGTAATGATGCAAGCTGAGATGATGAATGGCGTATCAGATAAAACTGGTGTAAGAGTTGAAGTTAATAATACTCAAATATTTAACGATGTGGTTAGCGCTGGTAGTATTAAAAATCTAATGATAAATGGCGTAACTATTGGTAATATTACCGTAAAAGCTAATGATTCTGGCAAGTGGGACGAAGTAATAGCCTATACTGCAAAAGATAACCTAGAAAAAGATCTAAAACCTATGCTAGATAGAGCTAAGTAGATATCAAGAGAGCTGTTCAATCTACCATCATTTGTACAAAGAGAGTCAATATAATCCAAATCAGTGGCCATCGCTATTTAAATCAATGCTATCTCGTACTCCAATTGATAAAAAAGATGAGTGGCTAATAA
Source organism: Campylobacter sp. P0103 (assembly GCF_002139545.1). Taxonomy (NCBI): domain Bacteria; kingdom Pseudomonadati; phylum Campylobacterota; class Epsilonproteobacteria; order Campylobacterales; family Campylobacteraceae; genus Campylobacter; species Campylobacter sp. P0103. The sequence continues at coordinate 243,414 of NZ_MJKG01000002.1, forward strand.
TTCAATATCTACAAAAAGCTTCAAAAGGAGATATCAAATGAAAACCAATAGAAGAGAATTTTTAAAACTAGGCGCAGCTTTAAGTCTTGCTCCAATGCTTCCTAGTAATCTATAGTAAAAGAATGGATTGCTCCAAGACCAAATACAGATACAGCTATGATGCTTGGTATGCACATCACCTATATACTACAGGTAAAAAGGTGCAAAAAAATAGCTAATAATCTTAATCTCTCTCTTGGAAAGAGGGAGATTAAATTTATGCTAAATTTGAAAAATTTAAATGGTGGCATGCGATGAATATTGGTAGATTTGATTAAGATAATTATGCCGATTTTGAGCTGCTTAGCAGTGAGGATTTAGCTCTATTTCGTCAGGCTAAATATTATAAATCTGAGTTAATTTACACACAAAATATTAAATTTATAATCCTAAAAAGCGGCCAAGCAAAGCTAAGCTATATAAATGGCGCAAATGAATTTATCATAAATTTTTATCAATAAAGGATCAATTGTCTTAATCGATAGCGATAGTGTTTTGGAGTTTTTAAGCGATTCTGAGGCAATGGAGTTAAACCTATGTGATGTAAAAGGGCTTTTTGAAAATGAGAAATTTAGTATGGCAATGATAAATTCTCTCATTCACACTACGATAATGACACGCCAGATTGTAGCTGATATAGTATTTGGTAGTTTAGAAAGCAGGATTGTAAGCTTTTTGCATAACTTAGCAGATGAACAGCATATGATGGTGCGAGATAAAAAGCTCGTTGAGATTCCATTTTCTATTGCAACCTTATCACAAATCTCTTAGGTGCCCAACGCCAAAGTGTCTCAACCATATTTAATAAGCTTATTAAAAGTGACAAACTTATAAAATATGGTAAGAGTAGCTATATAATCTCTTAAATTTGAAATATAAAAAGAATTTAATTACAAAAAACTAAGTATTAAAACTAAATATTGTATAATTTCAGGTATTAAATAATTGTCATAGGGAGTGTATGTGGAAATTTTTGTATATTTACTTATAATAATAGGTATAATAATATATTTATTAGATATAATAATACATTTATTCGGATCATCTAGTTCGTATTCCAAGAATAAAAAGCAAAATAATTTGCAAGATTTAAAACCAAGTCAGTCAGAGAATAAGTCTAAAAAAGAGAGCATTATTAAAACTTTTGTTAAAGTTGATCCTAAAGAGGAAGAGGTTTTTTTAAGGAAAATAAGAAAGCATTCAATATATTCAAATAATCCTATTGTAAATATTCTAAAATCCAAAGGCATTACAAAGTTATATCACGTTACTTCTCTAAAAAACTGGAAAAGCATACAGAATAGGGGGGGGTTATACAGTTTATACTATGTAAAACAAAATAATTATAATGTAGATTTTATGTCTAGTAGTTTATCGCATCAGCTTGATGTAAGAAAAAATACTCAAGATTTTATAAAGCTTTCTTTTAAAAAAATCACCCCAATGACCTTTGGTAGCTTAAAAAGTGGTAAAAGAATTATATTATTATCAATAGATGTAAAGCAACTTTTGGAAAATATAGATAATAATACTATATATTTTACTCATATGAATTCGACTGGAAATGATGCAAAAATTTATAATATTACTAATAAAGAAGAGATATTAAATTTAGATTTTAATATTTTAACTAGCAATAGAGGCTATAAAAAAGGAACAAAAGAGCATTCAGTTTCACAGGCTGAAGTAATGGTAAAAAGGCATATACCAATTGAGTATATAACATATGAAAAAGAATTAACAGAAAGTGATTTATAATAAGGAGAAAAATATGGCGACAGCGACTAGACCTTGCTTTTACGTAACTAAAAATTTAAATTCAATAGTTGGAAGCGATAATATTTCATTTACTTATTTTAGCGGTTTTGCAAAGGAGCAAAAGCTTAAAAGCATTAATAGTATGCATAATACAATATTGGAAAAATACGGTAATGTAAAAATTTTGGAGATTAGTAAAGCAAGTCCAAATTATTTGGGACAAAAGCTTAGCGCATTTAATTTGCAACTTGTACTAAATAACGGAATGCATAATGTTAAAACTACGGTTGAAAGATTTTTTCAAGGTTCTAAATATTTTGAAAAAGGTGGTCCATTTGAGGAAATAATTTTTGAAGATGAGATACATCCTAAGAAATATGGCAAATTAAAAGATAGTGGTTATTTTAAAGGATTTAGATTGTTTGATAAAGAGTATAGCATAAATCCTACTACATATTTTTATGATTGGCTATATATTACTGCATTAATACAAAATAAGGCGCTATCAGATGAGCTTGATGGCTATGATTATTTTACTGATATTGAATTTAATCCAAGTAAATCATTCTCTTGTCAAGCTAAAAGCGTAGCTCTTTTTAAAGGCATAAAGCAACTTGGTATTTTAGACGATGTATTAAAAGATAGTGATACTTTTTTAGAATTCTACAATAAACAAGCCAAACCAGGTTGCTTATTTTAGAAATACAACCCACTATTATTTTTTATAATTATGGTTGGTATTTTATTAATATTTTAATAATTTAAAAATCTAATTTTAAAAACTAAAAGGATAATTATTAAATTCATATCTTACCATTAATTATTAAAATATTCCTTATAAAAAGGAAAAAAATATGATAAATTTTAACAAAATAGCCTTAAAATTTGATTTTAAAACTTTATTTAGGTATAATTCGCGTCTTTTGATGAGGAGCGTAAGCTTTGCTTGCATGCTTGAGAGATTAATAATAAGCCTCTGCAAGAGCATTATATCAAAAGGTCGCAAGTTGGCGATAAGTTATTTTTAAAGGAAAAAATATGGAAAGAATTAGGCTTAAGCTAAAAGCTTATGACCACAGAGTTCTAGACCGCACAGTTGCAGCCATCGTAGAAGCTGTCAAACGCACTGGTGCCGATGTTCGTGGGCCAGTACCTATGCCTACAAAGATTAAACGCTACACAGTGTTAAAATCTCCACATGTAAATAAAGATTCTCGTGAGCAATTTGAGATGAGAATTCACGCTCGTATGCTAGATATCGTAGCAGCTACGCCTGATACAGTTGATAGCCTAACAAAGCTTGACTTAGCTCCAGAAGTTAATGTCGAAGTTCGCGCTATGGGCAAGTAAGCATAAAAGGAAGAGATGATGGAATATATCGTAGAAAAAATAGGTATGAGCAGAACTATCTCAAACCCAAGCACTCCTGTTACATTGCTTAGACTTTTACCAGCTAAAGTATGCGAAGTAGGCGAAAATAGCAGAGCTATCGTAGCTTATGCACACACAAAAGCAAATAACAAAGCCATAAAAGGTCAGCAAAAAAAATATGGTTTAAGTAGTGAATTTAACCAATTTGCGACTCTAAGCGTAGCAAATAGCGAAGCTGGGGATTTAGATACTACTCCACTAAATGAAGCAAAAGTTTTAAAAGTTAGCTTTAATACAAAAGGTAGAGGCTTCCAAGGTGTTATAAAAAGACATGGATTTTCAGGTGGTCCTGCGAGTCATGGTTCGAGATTTCACCGCAGACCAGGTTCTATAGGTAACTGCGAATGGCCAGGCCGTGTCCAACCAGGTAGAAAGATGGCCGGACACTATGGTAATGAAAAAACTACCGTTAAAAACGAAGTTGTAAGCTTTGATAGTGCTAATGGAATTTTAGTATTAAAAGGCTCAGTTCCGGGATTTAATGGTGCGATGGGTAGAGTAAGGATAGTTAAATGAGTAAAATAGCAGTTTTAAATGATAAATTTGAAAAAACAAGTGAATTAGAGCTTCCAGCTAGTTACGCTGAAGTGAATTCGCACAATTTATATCTCTATGTCAAAAGCTACCTTGCTAGTATGAGAGCAAACTCAGCCCACACAAAAGGTCGCTCAGATGTAAGTGGTGGCGGTAAAAAACCTTGGCGTCAAAAAGGCCGTGGTGGCGCAAGAGCTGGTTCAACTAGAACAAATGTTTGGGTTGGCGGTGCTGTGGCATTTGGTCCTAAAAATAATAGAAATTATAATCAAAAAGTTAATAAAAAACAAAAAAGATTAGCGCTTGAATTTGCTCTAAACGAAAAAGTAGCAAATGGCAAATTTTACGCAGTAGATAGCATCGCTATCGAAAGTGGCAAAACAAAAGACGCAGCAGCTATCATCAAAAAACTAGGCGTTAGAGATGCGTTAATCATCAAAAATGAGCTTGATGCTAAGACTCTTTTAGCATTTAGAAACCTAGCAAATTGCTATGTAATTGATGCTAGTGAAGTAAATGCATATTTAGTCTCAGTCTATAGTGCGGTTATAGCAGAGAAATCAGCACTACAATCAATAGTAAAAGAGGGCTAAAAATGGCAGATATAACAGATATCAAAACTATAGTATATACAGAAAAAACTCTTGGCCTTCAAGAACAAGGTGTAGTAGTAATCCAAACTTCACCAAAAATGACTAAAAATGGCCTAAAAGAGGTATTAAGAGAGTATTTTGGTGTAACGCCACTTAGAGTAAATTCACTTAGAATAGACGGCAAAGTTAAGCGTTTTAGAGGTAGAGTTGGCGTAAGAAACGACTATAAAAAATTCTATGTCAAATTACCAGATGGCGTAAGCCTAGCAAGTCAGGAGGCATAAGATGGCAATAAGAAGTTTTAAACCTTATACCCCAAGTAGAAGATTTATGACAAGTCTTAGCAGCGAAGATATCACAGCTAAAGCTAGTGTAAGAAGCTTACTTGTTAAAATTCCTGCCGCAGCTGGTAGAAATAACAATGGTAGAATCACAAGTCGCCATAAAGAAGCAGGTGCTAAAAAATTATATCGTATAATTGACTTTAAGCGTCGTAAATTTGGAATTCCAGGCAAGGTTGAAGCTATTGAGTATGATCCAAATAGAAATTGCCGTATCGCTCTAATCTCATATGTAGATGGCGAAAAAAGATATATTATCCGCCCTAGTGGCTTAAATGTAGGTGATGTTATCAGTGCAGCCGAAGCCGGTCTTGATATAAAACCAGGCAACGCTATGAAGTTAAAAAGCATTCCAGTTGGTACAATCGTCCATAATATCGAGCTAAAACCAGGCAAAGGTGCCCAAATGGCAAGAAGTGCGGGTGGATATGCTCAACTTATGGGTAAAGAAGAAAAATATGTAATCCTAAGATTACCAAGCGGTGAGATGAGACAAGTATTAGCTGAATGTATGGCTACAGTTGGCGTAGTTGGTAATGAAGATTGGGCAAATGTAACTATCGGTAAAGCAGGTCGCAATCGCTATAGAGGTATCCGCCCACAAACTAGAGGTAGTGCGATGAACCCAGTAGATCACCCACACGGCGGTGGTGAAGGTAAGAAAAATTCAGGTCGCCACCCAGTTACTCCATGGGGCAAACCAACTAAAGGTGCTAAAACTCGCCGTAAAAAAGCTAGTGATAGACTTATAATTTCTAGAAGAAAGGGTAAATAACGATGGCTAGATCGCTAAAAAAAGGTCCTTTTGTAGATGACCATGTAATGAAAAAAGTCATCGCTGCAAAAGCCGCTAATGATAATAAACCAATCAAAACTTGGTCAAGAAGAAGCACAATTACACCTGAAATGATAGGTTTGACATTTAATGTGCATAATGGCAAAAGCTTTATCCCTGTATATATAACAGAAAATCATATAGGTTACAAGCTAGGCGAATTCGCTCCAACAAGAACATTTAAGGGTCACAAAGGCTCTGTTCAGAAAAAAATAGGTAAATAAGGGGAAGTTATGAGTAGAGCGATTATTAAATTCATCAGACTATCTCCAACAAAAGCTAGATTAATAGCTGATGAAGTTCAAGGCATGAATGCTGAATTAGCATTAGCTAGCCTTAGCTTTATGCCAAATCGTGGCGCAAAATATATCGCAAATGCTATCAGCTCAGCTGTAGCTAATGGCGGATTTGAGCCTGAAGAGGTAGTTGTGAAAAGTTGTAGAGTAGATGCAGGTCCTGTCTTAAAAAGATTCCGCCCAAGAGCAAGAGGAAGCGCAAGTAGAATTCGCAAACCTACTAGCCATATATTAGTAGAAGTAGCTAGACCAGCAAAAACAGAGAAGGAAGCATAAAATGGGACAAAAAGTTAATCCAATAGGTCTTAGACTAGGTATAAACAGAAACTGGGAGTCTAGATGGTTTCCATCAAAAGCAACTCTTCCAGAAAACATAGGCGAAGACTATAAAATAAGAAAATTCCTAAAAGCTAAGCTATATTACGCTGGTGTTAGCCAAATTTTAGTTGAAAGAACAGCTAAAAAACTAAGAGTTACAGTAGTTGCGGCTCGTCCTGGTATCATCATCGGCAAAAAAGGTGGCGAAGTAGAAAATTTAAGACTAGAAGTTGCTAAATTAGTTAATAAAGATGTAGCTATCAATATCAAAGAAGAGCGTAAAGCAGGAAGCTCAGCTCAATTAGCAGCTGAAAATGTAGCAATGCAACTTGAGCGTCGTGTAGCATTCCGCCGTGCTATGAAAAAGGTAATCCAAGGTGCTCAAAAAGCTGGTGCCAAAGGTATTAAAGTAAGCGTAGCAGGTCGCTTAGGCGGTGCTGAAATGGCTAGAACAGAGTGGTATCTTGAAGGTCGTGTGCCTTTGCATACTTTAAGAGCTAGAATAGATTATGGTTTTGCTGAAGCTCACACAACTTATGGCAATATAGGTGTCAAAGTATGGATATTTAAAGGCGAAGTACTTCAAAAAGGTATCCAAGCTGATAAGAGTGAAGAGACAACTTCTAAAAAAGCAAAACGCGCTAGAAGGGGTAAATAATGTTATTACCAAAAAGAACGAAATATCGTAAAATGATGAAAGGCCGCAATCGTGGCTACGCAACTCGTGGTACAGCTCTAGCACTTGGCGAATTTGGATTAAAAGCTGTAGAAGCTGGTAGAATCAACTCTCGTCAAATAGAATCTGCTCGTCAAGCATATACTCGTCATGTTAAAAGACAGGCTAAAACTTGGATTAGAGTATTTCCAGATAAACCAATAACCAAAAAACCATTAGAAACTCGTATGGGTAAAGGTAAAGGTGGTGTTGAAGAGTGGGTTATGAATATTAAACCAGGTAGAATAATATTTGAAATGGCTGGAGTATCTGAAGAGCTTGCTAGAGAGGCTCTGACATTAGCTATGCACAAACTACCATTTAAAACTAAGTTTGTAACAAGAGAGAGCGAAAATGAAATATACTGATATAAGTGGAAAAAATTTAAGCGAACTTAACGCTTTGTTAAAAGAGAAAAAGGTGCTTTTATTTACACTTAGACAAAAGCTAAAAACTATGCAGCTAACTAACCCAAATGAGATCCGTGAAGCTAAAAAAGATATCGCTAGGATCAATACTGCAATTAGTGCTGCGAAGTAAGGGGTAAATGATGGCAGTAGAAATGAAAAGAGAAATTCAAGGTGTCGTAGTAACGATAGCTGGGAATAAAACTGCAACTATATTAGTTGAAAGAAGAGTTATGCACCCAAGATATCATAAATTCGTAAAACGCTTTAAAAAGTATCTAGTTCATGATGAAAAAAATGAGCTAAAAGTGGGAGATACTATATCAGCTGTTGAGTGCAGACCGCTAAGTGCTAGAAAAAAATTCCGCTTACAATCAGTTTTGAAAACAGGAGTTGAATAATGATACAAAGTTTTACAAGACTAGCAGTAGCAGATAATAGTGGCGCAAAAGAGTTAATGTGTATAAAAGTTTTAGGTGGTAGCAAAAGACGATATGCAAGCCTAGGTGATGTTATCGTTTGCTCAGTTAAGAAAGCTCTACCAAATGGCAAAATTAAAAAAGGTCAAGTGGTAAAAGCAGTAGTAGTAAGGACTAAAAAAGAGGTTCAAAGAGGTAATGGATCTTTAATTAGATTTGATGAAAATGCTGCTGTTATACTTGATAACAAAAGAGAGCCAGTAGGTACTCGTATATTTGGCCCAGTGGGTAGAGAAGTAAGATATGCGAATTTTATGAAAATCGTATCTCTTGCACCGGAGGTTCTATAATGGCAGTAAAATATAAAATCAAAAAAGGCGATGAAGTAAAAGTAATCGCAGGTGATGATAAAGGCAAAGTTGCTAAAGTTTTAGCAGTACTTCCTAAAAAAGGTCAAGTGATAGTAGAGGGTGTAAAAGTTGCTAAAAAAGCTGTAAAACCAAGCGAGAAAAATCCAAATGGTGGCTTTATAAGCAAAGAGATGCCTATTGATATTTCAAATGTAAGCAAAGTTGAGGGCTAAGTATGAGATTAAAAACTAAATACGCAGAGAGTATTAAACCGGCTTTGGTTAAAGAATTTGATATCAAAAATCCTATGCTTATTCCAGCGATTGAGAAAATTGTGATTAGCGTCGGAGCTGGCGAGGGTGCTAAGGATCAAAAATTGCTTCAAAATATGGCTGATACAATATCTTTAATAGCCGGTCAAAAAGCAGTTGTTACAAATGCTAAAAAATCAGTTGCTGGCTTTAAAGTAAGAGAAGGCTTCCCAGTGGGTATAAAAGTAACTCTAAGAAAAGAGCAAATGTATGCATTCTTAGATAAGCTAATTAGCATCGCACTTCCTAGGGTAAAAGACTTCCGTGGTTTGCCTAGAGATGGATTTGATGGTCGTGGTAATTATAACTTTGGTTTAAATGAGCAACTAATGTTTCCAGAAGTTGTATTTGATCAAATTCTAAGAACACATGGTATGAATATAACTATAGTTACAACAACTAACGATGACAAACAAGCGTTCAAGCTACTTGAACTCTTTGGCATTCCATTTGCAAAAGGAAAGTAATATGGCAAAAAAATCAATGATAGCAAAAGCAGCACGCAAACCTAAATTTAGCGTGCGTGGATACACTAGATGTCAAATTTGTGGTCGCCCACACTCTGTTTATAAAGATTTTGGAATTTGCCGTGTGTGCCTAAGAAAAATGGCTAACGAAGGACTAATACCAGGTCTTAAAAAAGCAAGTTGGTAAGGGAAGCAAGATGATAAATGATTTAATTTCAGATGGATTAACACGCATTAGAAATGCGGCTATGAGAAGATTAGAGACTACTCAACTTCTACACTCAAATGTTGTTGAGGCGACTTTAAAAATTCTAGCACAAAAAGGTTATATTGAAAGCTACAATGTTATTGAAGAGAATAATAAAAAATTCATTAATGTAGTTTTAAAATATGACGAGCGTGGTAGAAGTGTTATCAATGAGCTAAAAAGAGTTTCAAAACCAGGCCGTAGAGTTTATCAAGGCAAAGACGAGATTAAAAGATTTAAAAATGGTTATGGGACAATTATCGTTAGCACAAGTAAAGGTGTTTTAAGCAATGATGAAGCACACAAAGCTGGTGTTGGCGGTGAGGTGCTTTGTACAGTTTGGTAAGAGTGGAATTAGCCTTTTTAAATTTCAAAGGCTAATCTTTTTATGGTATTGGGTATCCATTCGCATAGCGTAGAAATACCCTAGACAAGTAAAAAGGAAAAATATGTCAAGAATTGGAAAACAGCCAATATCTATCCCAAGCGGTTTAGATGTTAGTTTAAATGGTGCAGTTTTAGTGTTTAAAAAGGGCAACGCTACTAAAGAACTAGACACTAAAGGCAATGTAAATGTAGAAGTTAAAGATGGTCTTATCACTTTTGCTAGCAAGGGCGATGATAGACAAAGCAGAGCCTACTGGGGTACATATCGTGCTTTGGCTAATAATATAGTAATTGGCTTAACTGCTGGATTTACTAGACAGTTAGAGATCAATGGTGTTGGTTATAAAGCTGCAGCAAAAGGCAAAGTATTAGAGCTAGCATTAGGCTTTTCTCACCCTATTAATTATGAGCTTCCTGAAGGTGTAGAAGTAAGTGTTGAGAAAAACATTATCACTATTAAGGGTAGTGATAAACAAGTAGTAGGCCAAGTAGCAGCTGAAGTAAGAGGCTTTAGACCACCAGAACCTTACAAAGGTAAAGGTGTCAAATATGTTGAAGAGCGCATAATCCGCAAAGCCGGTAAAACATCTAAGAAATAAGGGTAAGCAATGGTAGCAAATGTATTAAAAAGAAAATTATCTCTAAGAATTAAGAGAAAAAGAAGAATAAGAGCTAAAATTAGCGGTACTGCGTCTTGCCCTAGAATTTCTATATTCAAATCTAATAGAACTCTATATGTCCAAGCGATAGAAGATATCAACGCTACTACGCTTTGTGCTAGTGATGGCAGAAAACTAGGCATAAAAGCAAATAAAGCCGGTGCGGCAGTGCTAGCTAAAGATATTGCTTCAAAACTAGAAAAAGCCGGAATTAAAGAAGCGGTATTTGATAGAAATGGCTATCTTTATCATGGTGTAGTTGCAGCATTTGCTGAAGCTCTAAGAGAAAATGGCATTAAGCTATAACGCAAGGATTGTTGATGGAAAAGTATAATAGAGAAGAATTTGAAGAAGTAATCGTCGATATCGGTCGTGTTACTAAGGTTGTAAAAGGCGGTAGAAGATTTAGATTTACAGCTCTTGTTGTTGTAGGTGATAAAAAAGGTCGTGTTGGATTTGGATTTGGTAAAGCCAAAGAGGTGCCAGATGCGATGAGAAAAGCTACTGATGATGCGTTTAAAAACATTGTAGAAGTCAAATTAAAAGGCAATACAATTCCTCACGATATCGAAGTTAAATACAACGCAAGTAGAATTCTACTAAAACCAGCTAGCGAAGGTACCGGAGTTATCGCTGGTGGTGGTGCTCGTCCAGTTGTAGAGTTGGCAGGTATCAAAAATATACTTACTAAATCTCTTGGTTCAAACAACTCTGCAAATGTCGTTCGTGCTACAATTAAAGCATTAAGTATGCTAAAAGGTTAAGGAGAGAGCATGGGACTAGAAAATTTACAAAAAGCTGCTGGCTCAACTCGCAACACTAAAAGAATCGGTCGTGGTCAAGGTAGTGGCTGGGGTAAAACAGCTACAAAAGGTGGCAAAGGTCAAACAGCTAGAAAAGGTTATAACGAAAAAAGAGGCTTTGAAGGTGGCCAACAACCACTTCAAAGAAGACTACCAAAAGTAGGCTTTACTTCTAAATTTGAAAAACCATATGCGATTAGCGTTGATAAAAATCCTGCTATTAAAGAGTTAAGCGAAATTACGCTCGATACTCTTAAAACAGTACATAAATTCTCAAACAGCATTAAAAAAGTTAAGCTCATTGGTGCTGGTGCTAAAGATTTAGCAAGTAAAATAAAAGATGAGAATATAAAGGCAACTGGAATTAACTAATGAACAGAGCATTAATCAACAAGATATTAATTACGCTTGGATTTTTGTTTGCTTACAGGGTGCTGGCTTATGTGCCAGTACCTGGTGTAAATATTGATGTTATTAGGGAATTTTTTACTTCAAATAGCTCAAATGCACTTGGTATGTTTAATATGTTTAGCGGCGGCGCTGCTGAGCGTCTAAGCATTATTTCGCTAGGCATTATGCCTTATATTACAGCTTCAATTATTATGGAGCTTTTAGCTGCTACATTTCCAAATTTAGGCAAGATGAAAAAAGAGCGTGATGGTATGCAAAAATATATGCAGATTATCCGCTATGCTACTATAGTAATTACCGTGATACAAGCAATTGGGGTAAGTATCGGATTACAAAGTCTAACTGGTAAAGATGGATCTAGTGCGATAATGATAGATATGAATTTATTTATCGGAATTAGCTGCGTATCTATGCTAACTGGCACGATGTTGCTTATGTGGATAGGTGAGCAGATCACTCAAAGAGGTATTGGTAATGGTATCAGTCTTATAATCTTTGCTGGTATCGTAAGTGGTATTCCAAGTGCTATTGGCGGGACAATTGATCTAGTCAACACCGGCGAGTTAAATTTCTTAGTAGTTATAGCAATTGCTTTGATTATCTTAGCTACTGTTGGTGTGGTAATATATGTAGAGATGGGCGAAAGAAGGGTGCCGATTTCATATTCTCGTAAAACTGTTATGCAAAATCAAAATAAGAGAATAATGAATTACATCCCTATTAAAGTAAATTTAAGTGGCGTTATTCCACCGATTTTTGCTAGTGCTATTTTGATGTTCCCAGGGACAATTTTACAAGCAAGTACAAATGAGTTTATATTAGCTATCAATGATTTTTTAAATCCAAATAGCTATTTTTTCAATATTTTAACATTTTTGTTTATTCTATTTTTTGCATATTTTTATGCTTCAATCACATTTAACGCAAAAGACATAAGCGAAAATTTAAAAAGACAAGGTGGATTTATTCCCGGTGTTAGACCTGGTGAAAGCACCGCTAACTTCTTAAATGAAGTAGCTAGCAGACTTACCTTAACTGGTTCTATATATCTTGGTCTTATCTCTACTTTGCCTTGGGTTTTGGTTAAATTTATGGGAGTTCCTTTCTATTTTGGTGGTACATCTGTATTGATTGTAGTTCAAGTAGCGCTTGATACTATGAGAAAGATAGAGGCTCAAGTTTATATGAGTAAATATCAAACTCTAAGTGCGGTTGGGTTATAAAATGGCTATAGGTATAAAAACTCCAAAAGAGATAGAGAGTATGCGTGCGGCTAATAAGATAGTCGCAGCTACTCTAGATCATCTCCATACTATTATTAAGCCTGGAATTTCGCTACTTGAAATTGACAAAATTTGCGAAGATATGATAGTTTCTGCTGGGGCTAAACCTGCTTTTAAAGGACTTTACGGCTTTCCAAATACAGCTTGTATCAGCGTAAATGAGGTTGTAATTCATGGAATTCCAAATGGCTATATTTTACAAGATGGCGATATAGTTTCAGTTGATATTGGTTCAAATTTAAATGGATTTTTTGGTGATAGTGCTAGGACATATCCAGTAGGCAATATCTCAAAAAGTGATGAAGATTTGATAGCTTGTAGTAAAGATGCTTTGTATTATGCTATTGATGAGATTAGGGTTGGTATGCATTTTAAAGAATTGTGCTATAAGTTAGAGCAATTTATACTATCTCGTGGGTATGTGCCTTTAAAGGGCTTTTGCGGTCATGGTATAGGTCGCAAACCACATGAAGAGCCTGAAATTCCAAATTATTTAGAAGGGACAACCCCAAAAGCTGGGCCAAAGATTAGAAATGGTATGGTCTTTTGTATCGAGCCGATGATTTGTCAAAAAGATGGCACCCCAAAGATTGCCGCAGACAAATGGACTGTTACTAGCGTAGATGGTATGCGCACTAGCCATTATGAACACTGCGTAGCTGTGATAAATGGCAAGGCTGAAATTTTAAGTAGCGTTAGCTAAAGGTTGCTTTGAGTTTAAAGAAATTTAAATTCAATTTAATTTTCTTTAAATTTGTAATAGCTGATAATAACGAAAGGAATAAATTTGGCAAAAGATGATGTTATAGAGATTGATGGTAATGTAGTTGAAGCCCTACCAAATGCCACTTTCAAAGTAGAATTAGATAATAAGCATGTGATTTTATGCCACATTGCAGGCAAGATGAGAATGCACTATATCAAAATAATGCCAGGTGATAGGGTTAAAGTGGAGCTTACGCCATATAGTCTAGATAAAGGCAGAATCACATATCGTTATAAATAATCTATGATAGAGATTTTAAAAGATAAGCTTAAAAGATTTGGCGTATCTTCGCAAGATTTAGATGAGATAGAAGAATCTTTACAAATTAAAAAATTTAGCGATGGTAGCCCCCTTGCAAAGAGCCATTATGGACTGCTGATGATAGGCTCTGGGTCTCTTAGAGTTTATACTATTTTTGGCTCTCAAGAACAGACAATTCTCACCCTTGAAAAGGGTGATGAATGGGTAATATGCCAAATTTGTACTCAAAAATCACTTCAATTAGAATTAAATCTTCAAGCTCTTGGTGATTTAGAAATTATCGCAATCCCAGATAATATTTTTAGAAATTTAAGGGAGAAATATCCTAAGCTTAGTGAGTATATTTTGACTATTTTTGCCAAGCAATTTGCTAAGAGCATAGAAGTAGCCTCAAAAAGTAAAACCATACCATTTCGTGATAGGCTGATTGAATTTATCAATAAAAATGCTATAAATAACAGCATAAAAATAACTCATCAGCAAATAGCAAATCATCTAGGCGTAACAAGAGAGAGCGTATCTAAAAACCTCAAACAGCTAGAAAAAAATGGATTTTTAACCCTATCAAGAGGTGAAATTTGTTTAGTTGTGTGAAGCGGTTACATACAAAAATATAAAAATTCTATAAAATCCAAATTTAATTTATTTTAAAGGATTTTTATGGATTTAGAGATGTTTTGTCATCAATGCGAGATGAGTGCTAATGATGGATGTGGCTCTAAAGGGCAAAGTATGGGAACTTGTGGTAAAGACGCCACGCTAGCAAGACTACAAGATATGATGATATTTGCCCTAAAGGGTCTAAGCGCATATCGCCACCACGCAAATGAATTAGGGGCTAATACAAAAAATGTAGATGATGTAATGGCTCAAACCCTGTATTTTACACTTACAAATATGAATTTTAACTTTGATCAGCATATTGAACAATTGCTAAAAGTAGGCAAAGCCGGAGTAGAAGTTATGGATATTCTAAGCAATGCTCATACAAGCAAATTCGGTATTCCGACTCCTGTAAAAATCACTCAAAACAGAGCAGAAGGCAAAGCTATTTTAGTAAGCGGACATAATCTTCATGCGCTAAAAGAGCTATTAGAACAGACCAAAGACAAAGGGATCAATATCTATACTCACTCTGAAATGCTTCCAGCTCATGGCTATCCAGAGCTTAAAAAGTATCCTCATTTAAAAGGGAATTTAGGTAAAGCTTGGTTTGACCAAACTGAGCTTTTTAATAAATTCAACGGGGCTATTTTGATGACTACAAATTGTATTGTCCCACTTCGCAAAAGTGCCAAGTATAGCGATAGATTGTTTGGATATGATATTGCTAGCACTAAAGGCATAGCTCATATTAATGGCGACGACTTTACTCCATTAATTAATAAGGCTTTAGAGCTTGATGATGTAAGCGGCTTTGATAGCGATGAAGTAATCAGCACAGGCCATCACTATAAGGCTGTTTTGCCTATGGCTGGTGAGATTTTAGAGGCAATTAAAAGTGGTAAAATTCGTAGATTTTTTGTTATAGCAGGATGTGATGCGCCGGGCAAGGGTAGAGAGTATTATAGAGAGCTAGCTCTTAGCGTGCCAAAGGATTGTGTGATTTTGACTTCAAGTTGTGGTAAATTTAGATTTAATGATATAGATTTTGGCTTAATTGAAGGGACAAATATCCCAAGATATTTAGATTTGGGTCAGTGTAATGATAGCAATGGCGGAGTAAAAATAGCTATGGCTTTAAGCGAAGCTACAGGAATAGCTATCAATGACTTGCCACTTTCAATAGTGTTAATGTGGATGGAACAAAAAGCTATAATAATATTAGTAGCACTCTTATATTTAGGTGTAAAAAATATCCATATAGGGCCTAGCTTGCCAAAATTTTTAAATAGTGAGATATTAAATTTCTTAGTAGAAAAATATAATCTATCACTAATCAGCGAAGATCCAAAAGCGGATTTAGAGAAATTTTTAAACTCTTAAGTTTTTAACAGGGCTACGGCTCTGTTAAGCGTAATCCCATTTTGATTTAAATTCAAATTTATAAATTTTAAAGCCAATTTTAGATACAATTTTGCGCTTTGCATCCAAACTGGATAAAGAAGTGTTTTCAAAGCGTGCCACTTGTTTTGAAAATAGTTGGTTTAGGCGTGTTCTTAGACCTAAGTGCAGTCTAGTAAAAGTGGTAAATAATTTTTAGGAGACTCAGATGAAAGTTCGTCCTTCTGTAAAGAAGATGTGTGACAAATGTAAAATTGTCAAACGCAAAGGCATAGTTCATGTAATTTGCGAAAATCCAAAACATAAACAAAGACAAGGATAAGGTATGGCTCGTATTGCAGGTGTTGATTTACCAAAGAAAAAAAGAGTTGAGTATGGCCTTACATATATCTATGGTATAGGGCTATATACTTCAAGAAAAATTCTTGATGCTGTAGGTATCTCTTATGACAAGAGAGTTTATGAGCTAAGTGAAGATGAAGCCGCTGCGATCAGAAAAGAGATCCAAGAGCACTATATGGTTGAAGGTGACCTAAGAAAAAGTGTAGCTATGGATATTAAGGCTTTAATGGATTTAGGTAGCTTTAGAGGCTTAAGACACAGAAAAGGTCTGCCAGTGCGTGGTCAAAAAACAAAAACAAACGCAAGAACTAGAAAAGGCAGAAGAAAAACTGTTGGCGCTGCTACTAAATAAGGATAAAATATGGCAAAGAGAAAAGTAATTAAGAAAAAAGTAGTTAAAAAAAATATAGCTAGAGGCATTGTATATGTTTCTGCTACATTTAATAATACAATGGTTACGGTTACTGATGAGATGGGTAATGCTATTGCTTGGAGTAGTGCTGGTGGCTTAGGCTTTAAAGGTAGCAAAAAATCAACCCCATACGCAGCTCAACAAGCTGTAGAAGATGCATTAAATAAAGCTAAAGAGCATGGCATTAAAGAAGTAGGCATCAAAGTTCAAGGCCCAGGTAGTGGTAGAGAAACAGCAGTTAAAAGTATCGGCGCAGTAGAAGGAATTAAGGTGCTATATCTAAAAGATATAACTCCTCTAGCTCACAATGGCTGCAGACCACCAAAACGCCGCCGCGTGTAATTGTAGATAGAATTTAGGAGAATTATAATGGCAAGATATAGAGGACCAGTTGAAAAATTAGAAAGACGCCTAGGTGTATCTCTTGCACTTAAAGGCGAAAGAAGACTAGCTGGCAAGAGCGCATTAGAAAAAAGACCATACGCTCCAGGCCAACATGGACAAAGAAAAGCTAAAGTAAGCGAATATGGCTTACAATTAAGAGAGAAACAAAAAGCTAAATTTATGTATGGCGTAAGTGAAAAACAATTTAGAAGATTATTTGCCGAAGCCGCAAGAAGAGAGGGAAATACTGGTGCACTTCTTATCTCTTTATTAGAGCAAAGACTTGATAATGTAGTTTATAGAATGGGCTTTGCATCTACTAGAAGATTCGCAAGACAGCTAGTAACTCACGGCCATATCTTAGTAAATGGCAAAAGAGTTGATATCCCTTCATACAGAGTAAGAGCCGGTGAAAAGATAGAAATTGTCGAGAAAAGCAAAGAAAACCCACAAATCGTTCGTGCTATAGAGCTTACTAATCAAACAGGCATGGTGGCTTGGGTTGATGTAGAAAAAGATAAAAAATATGGAATTTTCACTAGAATTCCAGAACGAGAAGAGGTTATCATTCCAGTTGAGGAAAGATATATAGTCGAGCTTTACTCTAAATAATAAGGAGAGTATGATGAGAAAGATAACAACATCAGCTTACATGCCTACTGATATAGAGGTTATCCCAGTAAGTGAAAATGTAGCTAAAATAGTAGCATATCCATTTGAAACTGGTTATGCAGTTACTCTAGCTCATCCGCTTCGCAGACTACTTTATACAAGTACAGTTGGATTTGCTCCAACTGCTGTTAAAATCGAGGGCGTATCGCACGAATTCGATAGTATGCGTGGTATGCTAGAAGATGTAACACTATTTATCATAAATCTCAAAAATTTACGATTTAAGCTAAAAAATGACTCAGAACATGAAGTTATCGAGTATAGCTTCAAAGGGCCAAAAGAGATAACTGGTGCTGATTTATGTAACGATATCGTTAGTATAGTAAATCCTGAAGCATATCTAGCAACAATCAATGAAGATGCTGAGCTTAAATTTACACTGGTAATAGAAAAAGGTATCGGTTATGTTCCTAGTGAAGAGATTAGAGAGAGTGTAGAGAGTGGCTATATCGCTCTTGATGCGTTTTTTACACCAGTTAAACATGCAGTTTATGAGATTGAAAATGTCCTAGTTGAGGATAATCCAGACTATGAAAAAATAGTTTTAACTATAACTACTGATGGTCAGGTGTCACCTTTAGAGGCGTTTAAAAACTCAATTGAGGCTATGTACAAGCAAATGGCAATATTTAATAATATTTTAAGTATAGACGTAAATATGGCTATGACATCATCTCAAGGTTCTAGTGAGCATTCAAAATTACTAGAGAGCATCGAAAATTTAAATCTATCAGCTAGAAGTTTTAACTGCTTAGATAAGGCTGAGATTAAATTTATCGGTGAGCTTGCTTTGATGGAAGAGAGCGAGTTAAAAGAGCTTAAAAATTTAGGTAAAAAATCTCTTGATGAGATTAAGGCTGTAATGGCTGAAATTGGCTATCCATTTAGCGAGAATAAGCTAGGCGATAGCAAAGAATCACTCAGAAAAAAGATAGCTGAGTTAAAATCATAAAAGCGAAGGAAAGATAATGAGACACAATCACGGATATAGAAAACTAGGCCGCACTAGCTCTCACCGTGCTGCTTTGCTTAAAAACCTTACGATCGCAATCGTTAAGGCTGGTAGAATTGAAACTACACTGCCAAAAGCAAAAGAGCTAAGAAGCTACGTAGAAAAATTAATTACAAGAGCTAGAAAAGGCGATTTTAACGCTCATAAATTTGTATTTGCATCTTTACAAGATAAAGAAGCTACTAACAAATTAGTTACTCAAATCGCACCAAAATATGCAAATAGAAATGGTGGCTACACTAGAATCATCAAAACACGCACCAGAAAAGGTGACGCAGCTGAAATGGCTTATATCGAGCTAGTATCTGAATAAAATTATTTGCTAGGAGAGATCCTAGCAAGTTGCTTAATTAAGTATTCTAAATTTACAAACCATACATTTTAAAAATCAAATGGGATTATATTTATAATATCTGCTCTAATAATTTTATTTGCTGGTTGTAGCGTAACAAAAAATGATGAAATTCATCATTTAACTATCCTTCATACCAACGATCATCATGGCGTTATTTTACCTATTAACTCTAAAGTCGGGTTAGCTCAACGCTCAACATATATTAATAGCGTTATTCTAATGTCTGGTGATATGCAAAACAAACCAATTAACGATAAAATCGATTTTATAGCTCAATCTGCTCAAGCATTAGGCATAAATTTAACCGCCCAAGACTTAGATATTATCACATCGCTATTTACTATAGAAGATACTAAAGGCAATGGTGTAATAGCAACTGAGGGCATAAAGCTAGCTGCTCAAGCTGCACAGGGCAATCAAGAAGCTGCTCAAATAATATCTAAAACCGCCAAAGCTATTCAAAAGAACTCGCAAGACTCTATAAATGCTACTTCAAATTTGATAAATACATTTAACTTGGCTACAAAAAATGAAGTAGGCAAAAGAATTTCAAATGTTACAACTCGCTCAAATGCGAGCCAACTTGCAAATTTCATCGAATCTCTTGAGGGGCAAAAATTTGCTGATGTTAGTAGCGGTGTACTTCTTTCAATGATGGCTGATGAGATGGCTGCGTATCAAAACTCATTTTATCTAAATGCCTTAGGTGCTAAAGGCGACTTTAAAGATGGCACAAATCCAAAAATCTACGGCGCAATTTTAGGCTATGATAGAATGATAGATGACTTGCTAATTGGTGGTTACTTCTCATATACAAATTCCAAAACTGAAAATATCAAGCTTGATAGCGATGTCTATGAACTTGGCCTTTATTCTAGATATTTTTTAGATAATAATGAATTTGGCTTTAATATAGCTGGAGGTTATGGTAAAAATGATTTAAGCTATACTCAAAATATCTTTGGGACAAATAAAATATTGCAGTCTAATTTTAACTCATCATATATTGCTTTAGGATTAGATTATGGTTATAGATTTGCCATCAATGATAATGCAAGTATTAAACCATATATTGGAGCAGATTATCTATATTCTAAAACTCAAAACTACACTCTAAAAGATGAAACCGGAGCAGACTTTCAAAAAGTACAGAGCAATACAGTTAAGAATTTAAAAGCTAAACTAGGTCTTGAAATGGTTAAAAACTTTGATGAAATTTCAATATATGCTAATGCTAAAATTAAAAGAGACTTAATCAATGATGAAGGATTTACTAGAAGCTCATTTGCAGGTTCAAGTGCTGGATTTAATATCAAAGGCAATGATAAAAAACATACAAATTTTGCACTTGATACTGGAATTGCATATAATGCAACCAAAAATCTAAGTTTAAATCTAAACCTAGGAGCTGATGTAAATAGCGATGATAAAATATATAGCACAAGTTTTGGAGCTGCTTATAAATTCTAATAAATAGAGCCTAGAAATAGGCTCCATTTAATCTAAATTTTTTATACTGCTATATAATTATTAAAAATACAAAAGGATAAAAATGATACCATTTAGCGATGAGGAGCTATATGAACCAGTTTGGCAGAGCCTTAAAGTTGTAATGCCTATGCTTGAGCGTGATGGTGGCGGTATGAAGCTTTTGGGGATTAAAAATGGAGTTGTGTATGTGCAATTAATAGGACATTGTAACGGCTGTTCTGCAAGTGGTCAGACGCTTAAATTTGGGATTGAAAAGCAGATTCGCAACGATATTCATCCAGAATTGACAGTAGTAAATATTCCAATCGGTCAAGAATTTGATATATCAAAGATGTAAAATCTTACAATGTTTCAAACTAAATTGAAATAAAATTTATTATATTTTATAAAAGATAGTGGAGATTTTGCTGTACTTTTAGTTTTAAGCAGTGAAAATGGTAAATTTTGAATTATCCCTTTTGGCGTGTGTGGTTATAGCATCTACTAGTGCAACTAAATCTAAGTTGAGATTTAAACCTAGGAGTCGATGTAAATAGCGATGATAAAAGCTATAGCACAAACTTTAGAACTACTTATAAATTCTATTAATAGAGCCTAAAAATAGGCTCTATTTAATCTAAATTTTTTATATTTTGTGTATAATTAGTCAAAATTTTTTTAAATTTATGCTATATCCAGGGGAATAGATGGAGCAAAATTACAAAGAAATTGCGATAAAATTATTTAAGCAAGGTCAATTTGAGCTAGCTAAAATAAGCCTTAGCATGGCGTATAATAAATTGCCAAGCGATGAGTTGCTTGCATTTATTGAGTTTTGCGATATAGCAAAGGATAATCCAAATGATGCTTTCTCGCTCTTTGCGATATACTTTGATCCAGCTCAAGATGACAATACGCAAATATTTAATGAGATGATTGAGATTATGCAAAGCTCAGCCCAAGAGAGCAATATGGAGATTGAAAGCCAAAATGCTATTACTTATGCTGATTTTAAAAATTTGTTAAATGAAAATAATTTTAAAAGTCTATTTGAGAGCATTTTATTTTCAACTAAAATCATAATTATGCATAAAGATGAGCTTTTTGAGCTGGTAAATTTCCTTGTAGATAATGGATTTACGGAAATTGGACTAAAGTATTTAGAGGGTTCAACTAAGATGTTTGCAGGAGATGAGCGCTTAGCAATTATGCTAGAAAAGATTAAGGATAAAGATGAAAATAGCCTTAAATAATGGATTTTTAACTGATAATTCTAATGATGTTACGACTGGGGCTTATTTTGTAGTTACTAATTCAAATTCAAAATATGCAGATGATGCACTAGATGCTGGAGCAAAACTAATTAGCCCACGACAAGCTATAGAGATTTTAGGACTTAAAGAACGTATAAAAATTATTGGAATTACAGGTACAAATGGCAAGACTACAACGGCGTTTTTACTTGCTCATACCCTCTCAAATTTAGGCTATAAATGTGCTATTAGCGGGACATGTGGATCATTTGTAGATGGTAGGCAGATTGCTAAAAAAGGGTTGACAACTAGTCAGATTCTAGAGACTCTAAGCTATATAAAAGAAGCAGTTGAATGTGATTGTAAATATTTTATAATGGAGGTTAGCTCTCATGCTATAGTGCAAAATCGTATTGAAGGGCTAGAATTTGCTTTAAAAATTTTTACGAATTTAAGTCAAGACCATTTAGATTTTCATAAAAGCTTCGATGAGTACGCTAGAGTAAAATCAAGCTTTTTATCAGATTCAAGCGATAAAATTATAAATTGCGACGATAAAAATATTAGCTATAATACTTTAAATGCACTTACCTACTCATTAAAAAACGGCAACATAATCGCTAGTAATTTTGAGCTAAAAGATGGCATAATAGCAACTATACAAAGCAAGAGCGAAATAGCAAATTTAAGCCTAAATTTGCATGGCAAATTTAATCTTTATAATGCTCTTGGCGTTATTGCTGCAAGCAAGAAGTTGCTAAATTTAGACATGCAATCTATTTGCAATGCTCTAAAAGGCTTTAGTGGAGTAGCTGGTAGAATGGAGATAGTATCTCCTGATATTATTGTAGATTTTGCACATACACCAGATGGGATAGAAAAAGTTTTAAGCTCCATAACAGAAAGAGAGTTGATAGTAGTCTTTGGTGCTGGTGGTGATAGAGATAAAAGTAAGCGAGCTATAATGGGACAAATAGTTGCAAAATATGCTAAGGTTGCAATCGTAACAAGCGATAACCCTCGTAGCGAAGATCCAAATTCAATAATAGAACAAGTCGCTTCTAAAATGCCGCCAAATACCATTAAAATTACCGATCGTAAAGAGGCCATTAAAAGGGCAATAGATATACAAAATGGCGAAGTTTTGCTCATTTTAGGCAAGGGAGATGAGGATTATCAAGAGATAAATGGGATAAAGTATCCATTTAGCGATCAAAAAATAGTAAAAGAAATATTAAGCAATAAAGGATAAAAATGAAAATACAGATGCTAGCTAGCAAAATTCACAGAGCCACAGTAACTGATGCAAATTTAAACTATGTAGGCTCTATTACAATTGATGAAAATCTGATGAAGGCTGCAAATTTAATCGAATTTCAAAAGGTTGAAATCTTAGATGTAAATAATGGTGAGAGATTTGCAACTTATGTGATAAAAGGGGAAAAAGAGGGCGAAATATGTTTAAATGGAGCAGCTGCTAGAAAGGTTTGTATAGGTGATATTATTATAATAGTTAGTTATGCTACAATGAGTGTAAAAAAGGCTAAAAAATTTAAACCAACTATTGTTCATGTAGATTCAAATAATAAAATAGATGACTAAAAAAGCCAAATTTAATGGCTCATTTGTTATAATCGCCAAAATTTAAAGGTTAAATATGTTTAAGGATTTTGATTTTTCAAAAATGGGTGAAATGTTGGCTCAAGCCCAGCAAAAAGCAAGCGAATTTGAGGCACAGATTGCTGCAAAAGAGTTTGAGAGTAAATCAGGCGGTGGATTAATTAGTGTTAAGATTAATGGCAAGGCTGAAATTCTAGATATTTGTATAGATGATTCTTTGCTTGAAGATAAGGATAGCTTGCAAATTTTGCTAATTTCAGCTGTGAATGATGCTATTAAACTAGCTAATGATGAAAAGCAAAATGCAGCCGCATCTTTACTTGGCGGTTTTGGAGGTATAAGGTGAGAAAGATTTTGGCTGCTATTTTAGTGGTTGGAGCGATTTTGCATGCCGCCCCAGAGCCGACAATCGCTGATAGAACGGCGATTTATGATAAAATGCGTGAGTCGCAGTTTAACTACAAAGATCAAACAGCAATCTCTTTAAATGGCGAATATGCTGCTGTTGTTTATGATAAGGCAAATCCACTAAATAAAAAGGATTATATTAAATTTGACCCATATTTAGGGCTATATTTGGTTAGACCAGGGTTTTCTTTGCGTGGTGCATTTATGCTTGATGAACTCGATAGTAAGCAAGATATGTGGGTTATGACGCTACAAGAAAACATTACAAATATGGGGCATATTAAGAGTTTTGGTAGCGAATTAGGTCAATTTGATGAGCTTAGCTTTAAAACAGGCAAGGTTGGAATGCTAGTATGCGATTGCGCTTCAATGGTAGGAATTAGCCTAGGCGATGATAAATTTATTCCAAATAGATATTTAAAGCATTTTATGCGATATGACGATGTGTATTATGGTGATATTGGAGTTAAATTTAGCGAAGATAATGCTACTATAAAAGTTCAAAGTGTAAATCCATTTGGTTCAGGCAAGGAGCTTAAAAGCTCTGATATAGTCGTCTCAGTAAATGGCAAAACGCCAAAAAATTTAAGAGAAATAAATGAGATGGTGCTATTTGCCGATAAGGGTTCGGTGCTTAAATTTGAGATAAAGCGTGATGGAAAACCACTAAGCTACGATGTAAAAATGGCAAATATTACAGTTAAAAATTTAGATATAAAAGAAGCTGAGAGCAATAAAACTGCAATTAAAAAAACACAGCCAAAGTCTAAATTTTCATCTGAATTTGGTGCTAGCTTGAATAAATCATTAGTTATTACAAGCATTAAGGCTAATTCAAAAGCTGCAAAATTAGGACTAAAAGCTGGTGATAAGATTATGCAAATTGATGGCGTAGCAATTAAAAGTATTTCTAAAATAGATGAGTTAATGAAAAATAAAAGTGGATTAGTATATATTTTGGTTTCTAGAGATGATTTTCAGTTTTTTGTGCGAGTAAATAGATGAGCTTTCTAGAGTATCTAGAATCAAATTTGCCTAGCGTAGAGAGTTTTCATCCATATTTTAATGAGGCTCTTGCTTGGGTTTTAAAAGCTGGAGGAAAGCATTTTCGTGCCCAATTAGTTATAGGCACTGCAAAGGCCATTAATCCATTGTGCGATCCATATGCAGCAGCTTTAGCTGTGGAGCTTTTGCATACATATTCGCTCATTCACGATGATCTTCCAGCGATGGATAATGCTAATCTTCGCCGTGGTGTGCCAACCTTGCATGTAAAATATGATGAGGTTACGGCTATTTTGGTTGGCGATGCTTTAAATACTGAAGCTTTTAGAGTGATAGCAAATTCAAATTTACCACCACACATTGCTATAAAATGCATACAAGTATTAAGTAAAAATGGCGGCCTTGATGGAATGGTAATTGGTCAAGCCATTGATTGCTATTTTGAAAATAAAAAATTAAGCTTAGATGAGCTTGAGTTTTTACATCTGCATAAAACAGGTGCATTAATTGCTGCAAGTATGCAAATTGGTGCAATAGTAGCTGGTGCAAGTGATGAAGAGTCTAATGATATATATAAGGCCGGTTTAAAACTAGGTCTTGCATTTCAAATTCACGATGATATAATAGATGCTACAAGTAGTAGCGATAAAGCTGGAAAACCTACAAATAATGATAGTTCCAAAAACTCATTTACAAATTTACTTGGTGTTGATAAAGCCATAGAAGCTAGAGATGAGCTAGAAAAGCAAATTATCAATCAAATTCAAAATCAAGATGTAAAAGAGTTGGTTTCAAACTTAATAAACAAATACCTAAAAGGATAAAAATGTATAAAAAACAGGCCGATACAATAAGATTTTTATGTGCCGATATGGTACAAAAAGCAAATTCAGGTCACCCAGGCGCACCAATGGGGCTAGCTGATATAATTGCGGTTTTAAGCACTCATCTAAATCACAATCCCAAAAATCCATCTTGGTTAAATAGAGATAGATTGATCTTTAGCGGCGGTCATGCTAGTAGCTTGGTTTATAGCTTTTTATATCTTAGTGGATATGATATTAGCTTGGATGATTTAAAGGCATTTCGCCAACTCCACTCTAAGACTCCAGGCCATCCAGAGATCGAGACTCCAGGAGTAGAGATTGCTACTGGGCCACTTGGCCAGGGCGTGGCAAATGCTGTTGGCTTTGCTATGGCGGCTAAATCGGCTGCGAATTTGCTAGGTAGCGATATCATAAATCACAAGATCTATTGTCTATGTGGTGATGGCGATTTACAAGAAGGGATTAGCTACGAGGCCTGTGCATTAGCTGGCAAGCATAATCTTGATAACCTTGTAATAATTTATGATAGCAATGAGATCACAATAGAAGGCGATACATCTATAGCTTGGGCTGAAGATGTTAAGGTTAGATTTGAAGCGGCTGGATTTGAAGTTGCTAAGATAGATGGTCATTGCTATGATGAGATCGAATTTGCCCTAAATGAAGCTAAAAACAAAACAAAGCCATATCTAATAATTGCTAAAACCAAAATCGCTAAAGGTGCTGGCGAGCTAGAAGGCAGCCACCACGCTCATGGCGCTCCGCTTGGTGCTGAAATTATCGCTAAGGCTAAAGAAGCGGCGGGATTTGACCCGAATTTGAGTTTTTTTGTAGATGATGATGTAAAATTTTGGTTTAATCTAGCCTTAGAAAGGGGTGATTTGGCAAATGCTTTATGGGATAAGAAAGTAAGCGAGTTAAGTCAAGATAAAAAAGAGTTGTTGAATTCACTCTTAAATCCTGATTTTAGCAAGATAGAATTTCCTGTTTTTAACGCTCAAAAGATAGCTACAAGAGATAGTAATGGTAAAATTTTAAATGCTATCGCCGCTGCTTTGCCAGGTTTTATAGGTGGTAGTGCGGATTTAGCACCTAGTAATAAAACAGAGTTAAAGGGCTTTGGCGACTATCCAAACGGCAAAAATCTACACTTTGGTATCAGAGAACACGCTATGGCTGCGATCTGTAATGCCTATGCTAGGTATGGAATTTTCATCCCATTTAGTGCGACATTTTTTATATTTAGCGACTATCTTAAAGCTGGAGCTAGACTTGCGGCGTTAATGGGGCTTAAACACTATTTTATCTGGACGCATGATAGTATCGGAGTAGGTGAAGATGGCCCAACACATGAGCCAATTGAGCAGCTTAGTACATTTAGGGCAATGCCGAATTTCTATACATTCCGCCCAGCTGATGGCGTGGAAAATGTAGAGTGTTGGAAGGTTGCGCTTAGGCTCAATGCGCCGTGTGCTTTTGTCTGTTCAAGACAGGGATTAAATCCATTAGATGAGCCTAAATTTGGTAGCGTGGCAAATGGTGCTTATCTCATCAAAGAGAGCCAAAATCCGCAAATTACACTAGTAGCTAGCGGTAGTGAGGTTGGATTATGCCTTGAAGCATCTAAATTATTAGAAAATAGCGGTATTGGCGTAAATGTCGTCTCTGCGCCTTGCTTTGAGCTTTTATGCGAGCAAGATGGTGATTATATTAAGCGTATATTTTCGCCTAATACTAAAATTTTAGCCGTAGAGGCAGCAAGTGCGCTTGAGTGGTATAAATTTGCTGATAATGTGCTTGGAATGAGCTCATTTGGTGCTTCGGCTCCAGCTGATGAGCTATTTAAATATTTTGGATTTAGTGCTACAAATGTAGCTAATATCGCTAAAGATATGATCAAATAAGCTCTAGCCGATTGGCTAGAGTTATAATACAAATTTAGAGTGTTTTTTAAGTAGAGTAAATAGCTCTAAACGCTCTGTGTTGTTATTTACTAATACGCTTAGATTAAAGCTTTTGAATTTAGCATTTTTGCTAGTGTGAGAGCTTTGAAGTTTGTATTCTCTATCGCCTACGCACTCTTTTATAATGCTTTTTTCATCGCTTAAACTATCAAATATTACCTTATATTCCCAAAATATTGGATAGATTATTTCTGGTTTTTTATTATTAAAATCGCAAATTTCAGCCATCATTTCTCCTATATTCTCCACTTTTACCGCCACTTTTAGATTCTAGGGTTATATCGCTAATTACCATGGATTTATCAATAGCTTTTATCATATCATAAATAGTCAAAAGCCCGATACTAACACTGCTTAAAGCTTCCATCTCTACGCCTGTTTTGCCATGAGTTATAACCCTAGAAATGAGCTTAAAACCTGGCAAATTTGGCATATCTTCTATATCGATATCGACTGAATTTAAAGCAAGAGGGTGGCACATTGGGATTAAATCGCTAGTGCGTTTAGCCCCCATAACAGCAGCTATTACTGCAGTTTGTAAAACAGGACCTTTTTTACCAGTATTTTCTTTAATAGCTGTGTAAGCTTCTTGCGACATTGTGATAGTGCCACTAGCGATTGCGACTCTTTTGGTGGTATCTTTATCGCCTACATCTACCATTTTGGGTATATTTTTTTCATTTAAATGTGTTAGCATTTTGATCCTTTTTGATTGATTATATCAAATTTTATCTTAATTATTTTCACTTTATCTTATATTTATTATATATTAAAAAATTAATTATATAATTAAAGTTCCTAAACAAATAACCTCCTTTTTGTAAAGACACTCGCTCTTTTGAGTGGGTGTTTTATCCGTTTTTAACCAGTATTTATTTTACTTATTGTTTTGGGCAGATGTCCGAGTGGTTGAAGGAGCACGCCTGGAACGCGTGTAAGGTGAAAGCCTTCGGGGGTTCAAATCCCTCTCTGTCCGCCATGAATTATAAAAAATATATTAAAGTTTTAATTTATATGGATTATTTAAATAATAAAAAGACCGCCGAAGCGATCTTTATGGCATTAGAGTCTTGACTCATAGCGTCTAAGCATATAAAGTCTTTTAAGCATTTTTTTACGAGCTGAGATTTTTTGTTTTTTACGAATTTCAGTCATAGGCTCAAAAAAGCGTCTAGCACGAACTTCAGTAACTACTAAGTTACGGTCAGTTTGTTTTTTAAAGCGTCTATATGCTTCATCAAAAGACTCATTTGGATGTACCTTAACTCCTGGCACGATCCTCACCACCTTTCGTTAAAATTTGAGCGGTAATTATAGCCAAAAATAACTTAAATTTAAATTTCTTAAACAAATAATAAAATTTGATTTAACTATATTTTAATATAATAAGGTTATAATTACGCCAAAAATCAATAAGGAATTATCAATGTCTTGTACGCCTACACACTATACCAAACGGCGATATATTGGGTATTTGATCGTTACGATTGTCGCTTTGGTGCTTCCATTTATCCGCATTAATGGCAATCATCTATTTTTGCTTAGTTTTGATAAAAAGCAACTCCATCTATTTTTTACTGCTTTTGATATGCAAGAGCTCTATTTGATGCCTTTTTTACTTATTATTTTATTTTTAAGTATATTTTTTCTCACTACTTTGGGCGGTAGAGTTTGGTGCGGTTGGAGCTGTCCGCAGACAATTTTTCGTGTAATTTATAGGGATTTGATCTGTACTAAAATTCTTAAAATTCGCAAAAATATCAAAGATAAACAAAAAGAATTTGATGAAAATATCATTAAAAAAACTATCTCAGTAATTATTTGGGCAGCTCTTGCATTTGTAGCTGCTAGTAATTTTATGTGGTATTTTGTGCCACCTGAGGATTTTTTTACTTATCTTGCTAATCCAGCCGAGCATAAGCTTTTAGTTGGAATTTTAATAGGTATTACAACATTTTTAGTTTTTGATGTGGTGTTTTTGGCTGAGAATTTTTGTATATATGTTTGCCCGTATGCTAGAGTGCAAAGCGTTATGTTTGACAATGATACAATTCAGGTGATTTATGATGAAAATCGTGGAGGTAAATTATATGATGGCCATACAAAATTAGGTAAAAAGCCAACTACTCCAGGTGCTGAGTGTATAGGTTGTGAGGCTTGTGTAAGAGTATGCCCAACTCATATAGATATTAGAAAAGGTATGCAGCTTGAGTGTATTAATTGTCTTGAATGTAGTGATGCTTGTAGCGAGGTAATGGGCAAACTAGGCAAAGAGAGCTTAATTAATTGGACTAGCGCTAAGGCTATTAAAACTAGAAGTAAGGTTAAATATTTTAGATTTAGAACAATTGGCTATATGATTGCATTATCTATTGCTGTGATTGCACTAGGGTTAATGACAACCAAAAAAGAGCATATGTTATTAAATATAAATAGGGCTACTCAACTTTATAGTATTAAGGTGCTTGATGATAATACACCAAAAGTGCAAAATGCATATACATTTTTAATACAAAATACTGATAATGTTGAGCATTCATACTATTTTGATATCAATGAGACTAGAATTAAAATCGATAGACCACTTGAGCCTATTAAATTAAAAGCTGGTGGCAAGAAAAAAGTAATTGTGGTATTAAGCACAACACAGACGCTAGTAGATGATACAAGACGAGATACTCCAATAGATATTACAATTAATGCATATGCCAAAGATGCTAAGGAGACAATTAGTGTTGATCGTAAAACTATCTTTGTATATCCTAAGCAAATTGAGCTAGAAAAAGCTATACAATCAAAATAAATTCACCTAAAAGGAGACTAATTGCTCTCCTTTTAGATAATGAATATCAAAAATAATTTACCATATTAATTTTTTCTTAACAAAATTTTTGTAAAATGTCGAAATTTAATTCAGTTCAAATACGCAATTTGAAAGGTTATTATTATGAATAAATTTGGCAAATTTTTAACTCTTGGCTTTGCTGCTTTGATGATAGTAGGTTGCAGTGATAGCAAAAAAAGCAATGCTCCACAAGCCGCTCGAGCACTTCCAGTAAGTGTAACTGTAGCAAAAATGGGCGATATTCCTATTAATCTTGAATTTAATGGTCAAGTTGTAAGCGAGATGGATGTAATAATCAAAGGCAAGGTAACTGGCTCTATTGAAAAGCAGTTTTTTACTCCAGGTAGTATGGTTAAGCAAGGCGATAAACTATATCAAATTGATGAATCAAAATATAGAGCAATCTATAATGATAGATTAGCAAATTTTAAAAACGCTAAAGCTCAATATGATAGAGCAGTAAATCTAAAAGCTAAAAATGCAATATCGGCTAAGGAATTTGACGCAGCTAGTAGCGCATACGGCTCAGCTTTAGCAAATTTAAATAACGCTAAAATTGATTTAGATTACTCTGTGGTGACTGCACCTTTTGATGGAGTTATTGGCGATACACTTAAAGATGTTGGTTCATATGTTAGCACTACTGATAATGATTTAGTTCGAATCACAAAACTAAATCCAATATTTGTTGAATTTGGAATATCAGATCGTGATAGGCTTGATATTGATGAAAAAAGCAAAAGTGGACAGTGGAAACAGCTACATTCAACAGTGCAGATAAAGTTAGCCAATGGTAATGAGTATAATGGAACTATAAGCTTTCTTGATAGCGTAGTAGATTCAAAAAGCGGCACTGTAAAAGCAAAAGCTAAATTTGATAATAATCAAACTCAAATTCGCCCAGGCGTATTTGCTGCTGTAAAAGTATATGGATTTTATCAAAAAGATGGATTTAAAATCCCACAAATTGCAGTATTACAAGATTTAGTAAATCCGTTTGTATATGTAGTAGAAAATGGCAAAGTATCAAAAAGAGCTATTAAAATAGCCTCTCAAGATGCCATTAGTGTTGTTGTATCAAGTGGATTAAAAGATGGAGATAAGGTAATTTTGGATAATTTTAAAAAGATTCAAGATGGCTCATCAGTCCAAATAGTAGAAACAAAAGGCGAGTAGATGTTTTCTAAATTTTTTATCAATCGTCCAGTTTTTGCCTGCGTAATATCTATTATTATAGTTTTAGCAGGTCTTATCGGTCTTAAAAATGCTGCTATAGAGGAGTATCCACAGCTTACGCCACCACAAATTGTGGTGCAAGCTACATATAGTGGCGCAGATGCTCAAACTATCGCAAGTGCAGTTGCAGCTCCATTAGAAGAGGCTATAAATGGCGTTGATGATATGATATATATGCAAAGTACATCAAGTTCAGCTGGTACAATGAGCTTAAATATTTTCTTTGAGATTGGCACAGATCCTCAAACTGCTTCAGTTAATGTAAATAATAGAGTAAGTCCAATTTTATCAAAACTTCCAGAAGAAGTTCGTAGAGTCGGTGTAAAAGTAGATGAGAGAAGTAGTAATATCTTAGAGGTTTTGGCTTTTTATGACCCAAGTAAAAAGATGAACGATACTGAGCTATCTAATTATGTAAGTATCAATGTTGCCGATGAGTTAAAACGCGTTAAGGGTGTAGGTGATGCTGTTGTAATTGGTAATAAAGAGTACTCTATGAGAGTATGGATAAAGCCAGATTTATTAAAGCATTATGATATGACTGTTAATGAAGTAATTAATGCTATCAAAGAACAAAACTCACAATATGCAGCTGGAAAGATAGGCGAACAACCTATGGCTACTGGAAATCCATATGTATATTCTATTAAGCCAGAAGGAAGACTAACTCAAATTAGTGAATTTGAAAATATCATAATTAGAGCTGATTTAAACGGAAATATTATTAGGTTAAAAGATGTTGCTAATGTTGAGCTTGGAGCTCAAAGTTATGCATTTTCTGGACGCTTTAATGGCGGTAGTATGGTTCCAGTACTTATATTTTTACAAAGTGGAGCCAATGCTTTAGAAACCGCCCAAGCAGTTCAAGCCAGAGTTGAAGAGTTAAAAGATAATTTTCCAGGAGATATGACTTATAGAGTGGCTTATGATACGACTGAGTTTGTTCAAGTTTCAATTGACGAGGTTGTTAAGACTTTTATAGAGGCTATTATTTTAGTTGTAATTGTTATTTATATGTTCCTTGGAAATATTAGGGCCACATTTATTCCACTGCTTACTGTTCCAGTATCAATTTTAGGTGCGTTTGCTGGAATTTATGTAATGGGATT
Source organism: Campylobacter sp. P0103 (assembly GCF_002139545.1). Classification (NCBI taxonomy): domain Bacteria; kingdom Pseudomonadati; phylum Campylobacterota; class Epsilonproteobacteria; order Campylobacterales; family Campylobacteraceae; genus Campylobacter; species Campylobacter sp. P0103. The sequence goes on from NZ_MJKG01000002.1 coordinate 275,963, forward strand.
TTCGGTAAATTTAATTACACTTTTTGCACTTATTTTAGCAATTGGAATTGTCGTTGATGATGCTATTATTGTTATAGAAAATGTCGAGCGGATACTTCACGAAGAGCCAAATTTAAGTGTAAAAGACGCAACTATCAAGGCCATGGATGAGATTATGGCACCAGTGATATCTATCGTTTTGGTACTTTCAGCGGTATTTATTCCGGTTGCATTTATGGAGGGCTTTGTAGGCGTGATACAAAGGCAGTTTGCGCTTACACTAGTTGTCTCTGTATGTATTTCTGGGTTAGTAGCACTTACTCTTACACCTGCGCTTTGTGCAATAATTTTACGCAAAAAAGAGAAACCACCATTTTGGTTTGTTCGTAAATTTAATGAATTTTTTGATTTTTCGACTAGGATTTTCTCTGCTGGTGTAGCTAAGATTTTACGTCATGTTATTATTAGTTTGATTAGTGTAGCGATTATTATATTTATGATGATTGAGCTATTTAAGGTTATTCCTAGCGGGCTTGTACCAGCTGAGGATAAAGGTAGTGTATTAACTATTATCAATCTACCTCCAGCATCTACTCTACCTAGAACGCTTGAAGATGCTGCGTTTATAGAGAGTATAGTATCTAAAAATCCAAATGTAAAAAGTGTTACTACACTAACAGGCTATGATATGATGGCTGGATCGCTTAGAGAAAATGCTGGTATGATGTTTATCACACTTCAGCCGTGGGATGAGCGTCCAGGTAAAGAGAATGCAGCTGCGACAATAGCAGGGCAGTTTATGGGAACTCTATATGGTTCTGATAGAAACTCATTAGCCTTTGTTACGACTCCACCTCCTATTATGGGATTATCAATGACTGGAGGATTTGAGCTTTATGCGCAAAATATCACAGGTAAAAACTATAATCAAATAGAAGCTGATGTGCAAAGAGTTGTGGCTAAAGCAAATCAAAGTCCGGTTTTAACTCAAGTTAGAACTACGCTAGATACAAATTTCCCTCTATATAATTTAACTTTAGATAGAGAGAAAATCAAGATGATGGGAATCTCATTTAGCGATATATTTGATACGATAAATTCAACTATCGGTCAGTATTATGTAAATGATTTTAATATTCTTGGTAAAACATATAAAGTAAATATTAGAGCATATGAGAGTTATAGAGATTCGCCTGAAGATTTAGGGTTGCTTTATGTACGTAGTAGAAGCGGTGATTTAGTACCATTAGATTCTATTATGACTCTTACAAGAGGTTTGGGGCCTGATAATGTTGATAGATTTAATGGTTTCCCAGCAGCTAAGATTATGGGTGAGCCAAGACCTGGATACACTTCAGGTGATTCTATTAAAGAGATTGAAAGAATCATTAAAGAGGAGCTTGGTAAAGAGTATAATATAGGCTGGGCAGGATCGGCATATCAAGAAGTTAGCAGTACTGGCAAAGGCGCTCAAGCTTTTGCGTTTGGACTTATATTTGTATTTTTGATTCTTGCAGCACAGTATGAGAGATGGCTAATGCCACTAGCAGTTGTAACAGCTGTGCCATTTTCTGTATTTGGAGCGTTAGCATTTACATATTTAAGAGGGCTTAGCAACGATGTTTATTTTGAGATTGGGTTACTTCTTTTAATAGGTTTAGCAGCCAAAAATGCGATTTTGATCGTTGAGTTTGCGATGCAAGAGCATTTAGCAGGCAAAAGTATAAAAGACGCTGCCATTAGTGCGTCTAAGATGAGATTTAGGCCGATTGTTATGACCTCTTTGGCATTTACTCTTGGGGTATTGCCTATGGCCTTAGCTACCGGCGCTGGAGCAGCATCACGCCACGCATTAGGCACTGGCGTTATCGGTGGTATGATAGCAGCATCTACTATTGCGATATTCTTTGTGCCACTATTTTTCTATATATTAGAAAGTTTCAATGAGTGGCTAGATAGAAAACGAGCTAAATTTGGAGCAAAAGATGAATAAGGTTATTACAATATTAATAGCAGCTATTATAAGTGGCTGCTCTCTTCGTCCTGATATGATTGAAATACAGCAAGAGTATAGATATCAAATGGATGTTTATAGCATCAATGAGAGTTGGTGGGAGAGTTTTGGTGATGAGAGGCTAAATGCTCTAATCCAAAAATCTTTAAAAAATAATAGTGATTTATTAATAGCACTAAATAATATAGAAAAAGCTAGAGTTAGTCTAAGACTTGATAGAATAGAGTATTTACCAAATATATCTTTGCAAGGTGAAGCTAGCAAGAGCGATAAAGGCTATAATAATTCTACTGTTGAACAATTCTCTCTTAGTGCAGTATTAAGCTATGAGTTGGATTTATGGGGTAGAGTAAGAAATAAAGCTAATGCTAGTGAAGCTATATATAATGCTACTAAATTTGATTATGAAAGCGCTAGAATCAGCCTAGCAAGTAGTGTGGCTAATGCCTATTTTTTGCTAATTTCATTAAGAGAACAAGAGCAAATTTTAAAAGATACCCTAATCTCATATATCCAAAGTGTAGAGTATAGGGCTATGCAATTAGCTAGTGGTGAAATAGATGAGCTAGTATATGCCCAAACAGTAGCAACCGCAGATGAAGCTAGGGCCCAGCTAGCCGGATTACAAACTCAAATTTCACAAGCAAATTCAGCCCTTGCTATTTTAGTTGGCGGAAGTCTAGATGAAATTTTATACTCTGATATAAATGTCGCAACTAGATTGCCAAATTTACCACAAGTTCCAAGTGGGATTAGTTCAGATATATTATTAAAAAGGGCTGATGTCGCAAGTGCGTTAGAGAGGCTAAAATCGAGCAATTATCTAGTTGGTGTAGCTAGAACTCAGTGGCTACCAAAAATATCACTTACTGGTATCTTTGGATATTCAAGTGCAGATTTAGATAATCTAATAAGCGTTAATAAATCTATTTGGAGCGTAGGCGGAAGTCTTATTGGGCCACTTCTTGATTTTGGAAGAACATATAATAGTGTTGAGCTTGCAAATTTAGAACAAAACGCATCATTTTTAGCCTATGATAAAGCGGTTAAAAATGCTTTTAGCGAGATTAGAACGGCTCTAGATAGTAGAAAAAACTCAATGATAAAAGCCCAAAGCACGGCAAATTTAGTCGCTAGCCAACAAAAGGTCTATGATATAGCTCAAAGTCGCTATGATGCTGGATATAGTAGCCATCTAGAGCTTTTGGACTCTCAAAGAAGTTTATTATCAGCAAAGCTTAGTTTAACAAGTGCAAATTTAGAGGCTGCAAATAGTGTAGTTGCCGTATTTAAGGCCTTTGGCGGTGGATTTGAGTATGAGAGCGATGAGGAAACTAAAGAGCTTTTAGGCATAAATGCAAATTCGCAAAATTAAATTAAATTTCAACTAAATATGCTATAATTGAGCCATTTTAAATTTTTTTAAGGAAAAGAATTGGATACTTACCCCATTATTATGATAATTTTGGCGGCCATTTTTATACTTTTAAATGGCTTTTTTGTTTTATCTGAATTTTGTATTGTTAAGGTTAGAAGATCACGCTTAGAAGAGCTTGTCAAAGAAAAACGCCCCAATGCCAAACTCGCTCTAAGAATGTCAAATTCCCTAGATACCTATCTTAGTGCCACGCAGCTTGGCATTACACTTAGCTCTCTTGCACTTGGTTGGATCGGCGAGCCAGCTGTGGCCGATATCATCAGAGAGCCATTAAAAATTATATTTGATATTGATAATACCACTACTTTACACACGGTATCTTTTGTTATTGCTTTTAGTTTCATCACTCTTTTACATGTTGTCTTAGGTGAGTTAGTACCAAAATCAGTAGCAATCGCCAAAGCCGAACAAGCCGTGCTTTTGGTCGCTAGACCATTATACTTTTTTTGGCTTATATTTTTTCCTGTTATACGCACATTTGATTTTGTAGCGGCTATGTTTTTAAAGCTTATTGGTATTAGACCTGCTAGAGAGAGCGAGTTAGCACACTCAGAAGAAGAGATTAAAATCATAGTCGGAGAGAGCTTAAAAGGTGGTGTTTTAGATAGTATGGAGAGCGAAATAATCAAAAATGCTGTGGATTTTAGCGATACAGTAGCCAAAGAGATTATGACGCCTCGTAAAGATGTGATCTGTTTAAATAAAAGATTAAGCTTTGAAGAGAATATGAGAATTGTAAGCCAAAGCAAATATACTAGATTTCCATATATAGATGGTAGCAAAGATAGCGTTTTGGGTATGATTCACATTAGAGATATATTACAAAATGACCTAGATGGCAAGATAGAAAATCTTGATAAAATAGTAAGAAAGCTTATTATTGTACCTGAAAATAGTTCAATTTCAAAGATTCTTGTAATGATGAATAAAGATAGAATCTCAGCTGCGCTAGTTGTTGATGAGTATGGCGGAACTGCTGGATTAGTAACTATGGAAGATATCATTGAAGAGATCGTAGGCGATATCAACGATGAACACGATGATAAAGATCAAAACTATAAAAAAATCTCCGATGATACATATGAATTTAATGGTAGATTTGAGCTTGAAGGTGTTGAGGAGATTATGGGAATTCACTTTGATGAAGAGACTGAGCAGCTTACGATTGGCGGATATGTCTTTAATTTATTTGAGCGTCTACCAGTAGTAGGCGATACTATAGAGGATCAAAACTGTTTATACGAAGTTGTTAAAATGGATGGAGCAAGTATTGGAGCTCTTAAAGTTACACTACTAAGCTCAAGTAGCGATGAAGAGGATTTTGATTAATAATCATCTTTAATATTTTAGCAATAAGCAAAATTTATAATTAAATTTTCTTATTGCTTTTTTCTTTAATTACATCCGTTTTTCATTTTCTTTTTAATTTATTATAATCCAATATAGTATATAAACCAAAAACTATCGAATTCACTCTTATCCCATAGTCAACCCATTAACCTCCCCAAATTTCTAAAACCCACAAATTTAATTACACCCCATAATATTTTAATATCTCACCCAATCCAATCTAAATTCCACTCTAAAAATTATAAAATACCCAA
>NZ_MJKG01000020.1:0-349 GCF_002139545.1 Campylobacter sp. P0103
AAATTTATAAAAATCTTCATGATATTAGCTCGCTACTTAGTAATCTTAAAGTTTATACCGATTCACTCAAACAATCAAATAAACTAATTACTACCAAAGATGCGCTAAATTCAGATATAAACATAATCTCAACTAGATTTGAAATGATAGAAAAAAGAGTAAATAAACTCCCATACTATTTTTATGATAATATGGAAGATAGAATTTTAAGTCAAGATATAAAGATTAAATTTCTACTCTTAGAGATTGCCAAAAGACAAGATAGGATAATTGCTCAAAGCGATCTACTTATCAGATGATATGCCATGAACTAATCTATCTAAGACATATTTTTCTAAATCTTTGCGTG
>NZ_MJKG01000021.1:0-302 GCF_002139545.1 Campylobacter sp. P0103
GCTATCTCACAAGCCCTTAAATCCAAAAAATCATCAGAATCTAAATTTAAAATATACTCCCCTGTTGCAGATTTAATCCCTTCGCATCTGGTTAAAAATAATCCCATATTTTGGCTATTTTTAATAATCTTTATTCTATTATCTTTTTTAGCATACTCTTGGGCGATATCCATACTTTTATCACTTCCACAATCATCTACTATTATAATCTCTATATCTTTTAAACTTTGATTTATTGCAGATTCTAAGCATTGGCTGATATATTTTTCTACATTATAAACTGGAATTATTATAGATATTTT
>NZ_MJKG01000003.1:0-185020 GCF_002139545.1 Campylobacter sp. P0103
ATTAAAACAACCAAAGATTTTCATATAAATATGATGAATAATGATGATTTTATCAATAATTTATATGATACAAACTATTTAGCAAAGCATTAATTTAATTTTAATTCCAAGCTAAATTTATTTATGATAAATTCGATGGTGTCTAATTTATAAACTAGACACCTATTTAAGCTGAGTTGATTTGTGGTATAATTTGCAACATGGCGAAATTACTCCAGATGGCTATTTTAACGGCTGTTTCAAACCGAGTTGATTTGTGGTATAATTTGCAACTGCAGCTATTCTACAAGCATCAATCAGAGCCGCTACGTTTCAAACCGAGTTGATTTGTGGTATAATTTGCAACTAAAATCCACGCTACGGAGATTTTATTCACACACAAGTTTCAAACCGAGTTGATTTGTGGTATAATTTGCAACTGGTGGTGGTGCTTTAATTGATATTGCTAAAAAATAGTTTCAAACCGAGTTGATTTATGGTATAATTTGCAACAGACAGCATATAGATTTAGTATGTGATAAAATCGAGTTTCAAACCGAGTTGATTTGTGGTATAATTTGCAACCAGCCACGCTCATACCGTTTTCATAAGCTTTAAATAAGTTTCAAACCGAGTTGATTTGTGGTATAATTTGCAACTGCAGCTATTCTACAAGCATCAATCAGAGCCGCTACGTTTCAAACCGAGTTGATTTGTGGTATAATTTGCAACTAAAATCCACGCTACGGAGATTTTATTCACACACAAGTTTCAAACCGAGTTGATTTGTGGTATAATTTGCAACTGGTGGTGGTGCTTTAATTGATATTGCTAAAAAATAGTTTCAAACCGAGTTGATTTGTGGTATAATTTGCAACAACGATATAAGCACTTATAAGCAAAATGGGGCTGGGTTTCAAACCGAGTTGATTTGTGGTATAATTTGCAACAAAGCTATACAGCAAAGCAAAGCTACCGGTTGCGATAGTTTCAAACCGAGTTGATTTGTGGTATAATTTGCAACTCGTATATAATAAGAATATCAAGGTGGGCGATGAGGTTTCAAACCGAGTTGATTTGTGGTATAATTTGCAACCTCAAACTCCAATTTTATAGCATTTGCTACTTTTGAGTTTCAAACCGAGTTGATTTGTGGTATAATTTGCAACTAGAAAATATTGATGAGTTTGCTTTTAAGGCTCTGTTGTTTCAAACCGAGTTGATTTGTGGTATAATTTGCAACGAAATTCATCTATAATTACAATTCCTTTGCCGTCCAGTTTCAAACCGAGTTGATTTGTGGTATAATTTGCAACTTTATCAGATAATACTACTTCACTCGCTTTTTTAGTTTCAAACCGAGTTGATTTGTGGTATAATTTGCAACTGCTTACTCATCAAAAGGCACCTTATTAATTTTTTTAGTTTCAAACCGAGTTGATTTGTGGTATAATTTGCAACCCAAATCACGGTTAGCAAAACTGGGGCTTTAATTCGTTTCAAACCGAGTTGATTTGTGGTATAATTTGCAACCGTAAAAAGCACACGCTATACACTAAGAGAGCTAAAGTTTCAAACCGAGTTGATTTGTGGTATAATTTGCAACGCTGATGAGTGTGTAATTTATTGTGATATACCTTATAAGTTTCAAACCGAGTTGATTTGTGGTATAATTTGCAACCGACAAGCTCTATTTTTTACGGCTTTTAAGGGGTAGATGTTTCAAACCGAGTTGATTTGTGGTATAATTTGCAACACAAAGACAACAAAGGGGCAGTCTATGATAACTTTGTTTCAAACCGAGTTGATTTGTGGTATAATTTGCAACTTTATTAGTATTAGAAAACTCCCTTAAGCATAAAATAGTTTCAAACCGAGTTGATTTGTGGTATAATTTGCAACTGAGCTAAATTTAGCCTATTTTATGGGCGTTTGGCTATAGTTTAAAGGTCTTAATTCTTCCACTTTGAAAAAAAATGCTAAAAATAGCGAATTTGTGGAAAAATTTAGCTATAATACAAACGCAAATTATACTACAGATTAACTCTTTAGCGTTTGAAATCACCTAAAGGTGTTAACAGATCGGGGCAACTGCCATATGGCACCCCCGGTATCATTCTCTATCATCACAGTAGTTTTTAAATTCACACTGCATACAAGCAGCTATACTAGCACAACTTTGCGGAAATAACTCTTGATTTAACATTTTATTAATCTTATCTATCGTGCTATTAAATTGGGCTAAATCATCACTGTTTATATCAAATATCTTAAATTTAAGATTATTACTACAAATTAGCATTATCTTAAAAAATGGTTTATTAAAATGCTTACTGGCTAGCTTTGAGTAGGCTATAAGCTGCATTTTAGTGCCTTTATTTAGTATTGGCTTGTTTTGATTTTTAAACTCAGCTACAATTATCTCATTTTGGACTCTAGCACCAAATCTGCTACTCCTTGCATAGATGAATCTTGCAAATATAGATTACTATATGCTTTTATAATTGGCAGCTTAAATTTGATAAATTTTCTATTTTTAAATAGTTCGTTTTGTTTATTGTGATATTGTGAGCCTGAGCTTACATACTCTGGATATACTGGCTTAATATCGCAAAATGTATAAAAATATAAAATCCTAGGACAAAATACAAATTGTCTAATATGGCTAACTAAAATCATCTAAATAATCTCATATATTTTACTCTCAAAACACTCTTTGGTATAGCCTAAAGTATCATTAAAATCTAAATTTACAGATGCGATAATCGCCTTATCGCTTTTAGCACAATATTTAGATAAGAGTTCTTTAATGGCTAGCTTATCAGCTCGACTTAACTCCCCATAAAATACTGATTTTTGCACAGCTAAAAGCCCAAAATCTTTTAATCTTTCAAATAGCTTTGTCCTGTTTTTACTATTTTCTATATCGTAGCAGATTAGATATCTCATTTACCACCTAAATATGTATGATTTATACCTGCTATCACCACAAAAAAATGCTGAAATTTTATATACTTGGCGTTGGATAATACTTTCTAAAGTAAGCTTTTTGTGATTATAGATAAGTTTTTTATTTAATGAATTTAATATATTTGAAGCTATTACTTTTTTTAATTCTGCATTTAATTCGCCTTTGAGAGATGAGCGAATTTTAATAATATTTCTATCTACTATAAAGCTTCTATACTCCTCCATAATATCTAAGGCTAAAGATGGCTTGGCGCTTCGCATAGTATGTAAAACTCCAAAATATGGATTTAATCCGGCATTTATAATACTTTTATAGATTATATTTAATAGTATTGCATAGCCATAATTTAAAGCTTGATTTGATATTTCACAGCTTGCTCTTTTGGTGCGGTGTTCAAAACTAGATGGCAAAAGAGAGTTAAATTTGAGAAATTCAAAATATTTATGAGCAGCATTAGCCTCAATACTAAATATATCATTTGTGTCTATTATTTTTGAGCTTTTTAGTGTATCAATTGCTTTTTGCATAGCAATTAATGCAGTGTTTTTTTGCTCGTTATTTTTATTTCTAGAAAAGTATAAAATTGTAGAACGTTGATTTTTAATCTTTCCGATTATTAACTCTTTTGCTAGTATCAATCCCTTGGCATTATCTTTAGATGAAAATTGCTGTTTTAATACATTTACTCCTTTATGTTCATAAAGTGTATGCGTAGCACTAAATGTGTTAAAGTTTTGATAGAAAATCTTTATTCCACGCACACTACAAGCAAAGATTAAATCGCTAGAAATGGTTATACCGTTTGAATTTATAGATATGGTTTTTAATGATTTAAGGGCTATCTCTTTTATTATCTCTTTATTTTGATATATTACTATCCTTTGAGACTTTAATCCTAAAAATAGCCCAAAACTATTAAGAACTAGATGTTTCATCGATTAAATTATCTAGCATTATTTTTTTATGTATAGCTGATGTTTGAGTGCAATATGTGATTATTAGGCTATTTTTTGTATCTTTGATTATGGTTATTTTATTATCTCTTGGTTTTCCTAGTAGCTCTTTAAATTCACCATTTAAATATTTATCTATAAACTCATCACGGCTAGTTTGGTCAAGTAAATTATAATCTCCAATTTGGCTTTTATCAAATTCAACCTCTATATCGTGTCTATTGGCTTGAGAGATTATATACTCAAGTTTTGTAATAGCTGATGGGAGATTTTTGGTTACTAGAAGTTTGTAAATTTGCTTTATATTTTTAGATTTTAATTCAATTATATTTATTATATCTGCTATTTTACGAGGCAATATATTTTTACTAAAAAATGGAATTTTGATTATATTTTTACTATCTAAATCTATATATGTTTTAGTGGCTATATCGGAATTCACAAGTCCAGCATATCCGCCATTTTGCCTTATGATATAGTTAGGACTTTTAATTGCTTTTATAGGCAAAGAGTAGATTATACGAGATTTATTTCTACTTCTTTTGGCTTGTTTGGTATAAAAACACTCTTTAAACAGCTCTTTTATCTCTTGGTGTTGTAATATATTTTTGCCATCTTTTATCTCTATAATCTTGCTTTCATTTGCTTTTAAGATATGATAGAATTTATCTATATTTTTGGTTTTTATTTTTGCATCTGGTACTTTTAATTCATTTTTATTATTAAAAAACATACTACTTTTATCTTCATCTTTTATAATAGCAAATATATCTTTTCGTATATAAGAACATAGATGATTGTCTAGAAATTTAAGTTTATTTAATAATTTAATATCGCCTTCATTAAAGGCTTTAAATAATAGATCAAAAACTTTATGTGTACTTATATAAAATTTACCTGATTTAAAATCACTAGTGATAGCAACCTTTTTGCCATTTTCTTTAGTATGCAAAAGTCCAAGATCAAGCAAGATATTAAATTCTTTATCTTTTAATATATTAGCATTTTCATAAACTAGCGAATATACACCATCATCAAATAGCTTTTTACGAGATATTTTATTAGAGTTTAACTCTAGATATTTTTTGCTTTGCATAGTCATTTTATTGCTATACTCTGGCTTAATATGATTATAGTTATACTTAAACTCACGCTGACCTTTTGAGTTTTTTATTAATTTACTATTAGCATAATAAAATACTATACTAGCATCAATGCAGTGACTATGACTATCTTGAATTTTAGCTTTTTGTAGCTCTTTATCTTCTTTGCTTAGTTCGCTTCTAATTGCGCTTACTAGTTCTGCATTGATGAAATTAACACTAAATTCAATATCTTGATTTGATTTATTTAGCTTATCTTTTACCTTTTGTATTAAAAGATTTACAAAACGCTTTTGAGTGCCATTAGAGTGAGTTTTGATTCTATCTAGTTTTAAAATTTCAAGCGCTTTAGTAAAACTATCTGAATTTTTATAAAATAGAGCATGTCTAAGTGCGATCTGTTCTATGCTATTAAGATTATCAAAATTTGTAAATTTATTAATATTTATCTTTGCCATCTGTGTATCTATAAAATTCTTAAATTCATCAAGATTTTGTACTTTTATAATTTTATAAATTGAATTTAAATAATTTTGGTGTAAATTTTCTAAAGTATAGCTTTGATTGCCTTTTTGTAAATTAGCAGTAGAGCTAGCTGGGATTAAATTTGCCCTAGAATTATACAAGCCTTTAGAACGAGGCAAGATATGATCATATTCGCAGTTAATCTCATCTATCTTTTGGCCTGAGTATGGACAGATCATATCTTTGGATTTTTGGCGTTTGCTTATTAAATTTAAGTCGCTAGCACTATTTTCAAAACTAAATTTATTCATCTCTACATTTATAGTTATATATGAAATATCTTTTAAAATTTCTGGCTTAATAGCGGTGCTAATTTCATATGCTAAACGATTTAGATACATCTCTATTTTGCCATTAATAAGTCTAGCCGAATTAGCTGGCAATCTAGTACAAATAGCATTTTGTGAGCCAGAACGAATTAAATTTTCTAAAGTATGGCATTTGCAAGTTTTTAAAAATCCACGATTTTTTTCATCATAGATTATATCTCCTAACTGGCCAAGATAGTTGATATTTGTATTTAAATTATTTTTATCAAATGGATACTTAAACTCAAATACGCTATTGTGGTTATTGATATTTTGAGCTACTTTTGGATATAACTCTAGGATTGTTTGAATATCTTTATCGTTAATTTCATCATTATTTAGATTATGATAGAAGCTATTTTGGTAACTCTTTTTTAATTCATTTAAATCTCTAAAAAACCCTTTATAGCTCCTATTGCCTTTTATCTTATTTTTTAGCATAAACTCTTCTAGGTTAATTACGTCATCTTTAGTGATATTTTTTCCAAAAAGAGCTGAAATAAGTTCATTTTTATTTCTATTTTTATGTGGCGTATTTTTGCCACATGGAATTAATAAATCATTAGTTATTATTCCTTTTTTTGCGTTATCTACTTCGTTATAGTATCTCCTAGCAAACTCCTTAAATTCCCTAATTTCATCACTATTTAACCTAAAAGTATCAGCAAATATTTTGCTATTATTATCAAGAGCTCTTGGATATAAGGCTACATCTATTAGACTCTCTTTTGAGATATCTAATACTCTTTGTAAATATTTAGCGATATTATTTTCATTTATATCATTAAGGCTGATTAACTGGCCATTTTCATCTCTTCTTATATGCGTAAAATCATCGCTATTTAAAATTTTATAAGTTAAATTTGCTAGACTAGGAGTAATTTTATCAATATTTAACATCAAAGTATTGCATTTTTGTGGATTTTTATTTTTACGATTTTCGTATGGCGGGATAGTAATTACTGGATCGATACTTTTTAAATACTCTAAAGCCGATTTTGTCTTTAAAGAATTTAGCATATTTAGTTTATTGTTATTTTGTATATCAGTTATATACTCCATATAATTGATATTTCTTATTATATTTTTCTTTAGCTTTGCATCATCAAAATTTATATTATCTAGATATTTATTATTAAAATACCTTCTTAAAATTCGAGTTTGAAAATTTGAAATATTTCCAACAAAATTATAAAATTCATCTAAATTATCAAATTTATCAGATTTTTGGATTATAAATTCACAATCTTTATAAATTAACTCTTTTATATCTTTTAAGTAGCTAATTCTATGCTTATTATTTTTATCAATTTCATTGCATATACTTTGAATTAGACTTTGTATATTTTTACTAGCTTTTATAGCTTCTTTATTCTTTTTATCTATATTGCTTAGAATTTGACTTTGAGTTTCTAGTATCTCTTTAATTTCATCATTTGAGTGATCTACAACTATCTCATTTATAATTTGTTCAAATTCATCTTTATTTTTACTAAGCCCAAATATATATCTATCTAAACCATTTAAAAACTCAACCACATCATCATCTAAGCTTTCATTAAATTCGATATTATGATAGTTAAAACCACGATTTTTAAAAAGCCCATAAATTGTCTCTATTTGACTTTGACTCAAACCATCTATAGGCAAAATCTCATTAAGTAATCTTAAAATAAATCTATCCCTATCATAACTACGCCTAGCATGGCGACGTGCTGTTCTATCGCTTTTAGAAAATGTTAAATTTTTATCAAAATATATATTAAACGCATTTTTATAAATTATAGAATTTTCATTTGTAATAGCGATAAACACGCCATTATTTGCAGCACCCATATCTACATTTATAGACAATTCATACATAAACAACTCCAACTATATAAATGATTTTGATTTTAATGAAATTTGGCTTACAATGGTTTAAAATATAAAATAAGTTTAGAAAATTAAGAAAAAATTGATAACTAAATATCTGTAATACTAACTAGCTTATCTATAGTGCAATATTAAATTTATTAAGACTCAAAATTGCTACTAGCTTTTGATTTGCTAGTAGCTACAATAATTAAAGCGATTAAATTTTAATAAAATAATCTCTTTAATTATATCCAAAATACGCCTGGTTTAAAACCTAATTTCCTTTAACGCTTAACTCTTTTAAGAACTCTTCTATATTATACTTAGCTCTATAAGTTTCGCTCATTAAATGTATCATTATATCGCCAAGATCTATTACAGTCCAATCATCGCTACTTTCTACACCTAAAAAATTCTCACCGGCTGGTTTTAACTCTGTTTTTAAATCATCAAGTAAAGCAAAGCCATGACGAGCAGCCAAAGTGGTAGCTACAACTACAAATTTACTTAAATAATCCCTACCTTGCATATCAATAACTTCGATATTTTCAGCCTTTTTTTCATCTAAAAGCTTAACAATTCTATCTATTCTATTTTGCATTTTTATCCTTATAAAATTTCTCAACACTATCTAAAATAGCAGTTGGAATATGCTTAAAATTTAACTCAGATTTAATCTTTGAAGATGAGATTTTAACATTTATATCTAGTTTTTGCAAATTTTCATCTATTTTAATACCATCTCTACACGCTACAACAAAGCTTACTAATGCTTTTAACTCATCATATCTATGCCATTTATGCAAGCTATTCAGCTGATCAGCACCGATTATTAGATAAATTTTCTTAGGATTAAACTCACGCTTAAAATATCTCACACTCTCTATTGTAGCCACAGGTCGATTTTGCGAAATTTCATAATCACTTATTATAATTTTTTCATCCAGATTAGACCAAAGCTCATTACACCACTGAAGTCTCAAAAGCGGTGGCGCACCAAATTCGCTCTTAAAAGGGCTTAAAAATGTTGGAATAATAATAAGTTTATTAATATTTAAGCTCTTTAAAGCCTCTTTTACGATCATATCATGACCCAAATGTGGCGGGTCAAAACTTCCACCAAAAATAGCTATATTCAATTTTTTTTAACCTTTTTTTTAGTAAAATAGCCAAATTATACCCAAAAAGGATGAAAATGGCACTTAAAATAGCAATTAATGGTTTTGGAAGAATCGGCAGATGTGCTGCTAGGATTATACTCAATAACCCAGCAGAGTATGAATTAAGCATTATAAATGATACTGCTGAACGCAAAATGACTAGATACTTACTAAAATACGATACAGTTCATGGCGAATTTAATCAAGATGTAGAGGTTTTAAATGATGATTATATCGCCGTTAATGGCAAAAAAATCAGAGTATATAGCACAAGAGATATCAATGATTTAGACCTAAGGGGAATCGATGTAGTATTAGAATGTACCGGCAAATTCCTTACAAAAGAGCAATGCCAAACCTACATCGCCAAAGGTGCTAAAAAGGTTATAATGAGCGCACCAGCTAAAGATGATACTCCAACATTTGTTTTAGGTGTAAATTCAGATAAATACGAAGGCCAAACAATCATCTCCAACGCAAGCTGTACTACCAACTGCTTAGGTCCTGTAACTAGAGTTTTAGAAGATCTTTATGGCATTCAAAAGGGTTTAATGACTACTATTCACGCCTACACAAATGGCCAAAGCCTAGTAGATGTCAAATGCCGTGATTTTAGACGCTCTAGAGCAGCTGCTGTTAATATGATTCCAACTAGCACAGGTGCTGCCAAAGCTATGAAATTAGTAATGCCTAGCCTAGATGGCAAACTACACGGACAAAGCATTAGAGTTCCAGTCCCAAATGTATCAATTGTAGATTTAACTGCTGTACTTGAAAAAAGCGTAACAAAAGATGAGCTAAATAACGCATTTGTAGAAGCTAGCAAAGGTAGCTTAAAGGGCATTATGGCTGTGGATTTTGATGAGAGAGTGAGTAGCGATTTTATCACCTCAAACTACTCAAGCATAGTAGCGGCTGATCTAACTCAAGTAATTTGCGGTGATATGATTAAGGTAATGGCGTGGTATGACAATGAGTGGGGCTATAGCAATCGCTTAGTTGAAATGGCTAAATTTATAAGCGAGAAGTGATATGAGTGAGATTATTTCTATAAAAGATATTGAATTTAAAAGTGGTAGCAAGGTTCTTGTAAGGTGCGATTTTAACACGCCTATGGATGAATTTAACAACATCACAGATGATAGAAGAATCCGCTCAGTTATCCCAACTATCAGATATATTTTAGATCAGGGTTGCTCTGTTATCTTAGCTAGCCACCTAGGTCGCCCAAAAAATGGCTACGAAGATAAATACTCACTTCTACCAGTAGCCAAAAGACTTGGTAGATTAATGGATAGAGAGATTAAATTTGCTCACGATGTAGTCGGCCACGATGCTAAAGAAAAGGTTCAAAAGCTACAATCTGGAGAGATTTTGTTATTAGAAAATTTACGCTTTGAAAAGGGCGAAACAAAAGATGATATAAACTTGGCTAAATCTCTTAGCGAATTTGCTGATTACTATGTAAATGACGCTTTTGGCGTATGTCATAGAGCTCACTCTAGCGTCCATGCTATAACTCAATGCTACGATAGTGAGCATAAGGCTGCTGGATTTTTGCTAATTAAAGAGATTGAATTTGGCCAAAATCTAATCCGCCACCCTAGTCGCCCATTTGTCGCAGTGACAGGCGGATCAAAAGTAAGTGGCAAACTCCAAGCCCTAACCAATCTCTTGCCACGCATTGATAAATTAATCATCGGTGGCGGTATGGCATTTACATTTTTAAAAGCTCTTGGTGAAAATATCGGAAATTCCCTTTTAGAAGAGGAGCTTGTAGAAGAAGCGTCAAACATTCTTAAAAAAGGCCGTGAGCTAGGCGTGAAAATTTATCTGCCTGTTGATGTCGTAGCGGCTCAAAGTTTTAGCAATGATAGTGCGATCAAGTATGTCCCCGTTCAAGAGATCCCAAATGGCTGGATGGGGCTAGATATCGGTCCAGCTAGTGTGAAGCTATTTAAAGAGGCGATTGCCGATGCTCAAACCATCTGGTGGAATGGCCCTATGGGGGTTTTTGAAATGGATAAATTTAGTAAAGGTAGCATAAAAATGAGCCACGCTATTGGTGAGAGCTTTGCTACTACTGTGGTCGGTGGTGGCGATACTGCTGATGTAGTTGAGAGAGCCGGGGATACTGATGAGATGACCTTTATCTCTACTGGTGGTGGTGCTAGCTTGGAGCTTATAGAGGGCAAGGAGCTGCCTGGAGTTAGAGTGCTTTTAAGAGAAGATAATATATGATTTACGCTGCGAATTTAAAATGCAACCACACCAAAAAAAGCTATGCAGATTATGCTAAAAAGCTTAGTAATGGACTTAGTCAAAATAGCAATAGCGTGATTGTATTTCCTCCATTTACTGCTTTGAGTGAAGATAAATTTAACTTCACTCAAGGGGCGCAAAACTTCTATCCAGCACAAAATGGCTCATATACTGGCGAGATTGGTAGTCAAATGCTAGAAGAATTTGAGATTACCACTGTAATGATCGGCCATAGCGAAAGACGCGCTCTAGGTGAAGATGAGCCATTTTTAAAAGCCAAATTTGATTATGCTGTAAGCAAGGGCTGGGATATTATCTACTGTATTGGCGAAGATGATATAACTCATATGAATGGAAGCACCAAAGAATTTTTAAGCGATCAATTAGCAAATATTGATTTAAACTATGAAAATCTAGTAATCGCCTATGAACCAATCTGGGCTATTGGCACTGGAAATAGTGCTAAAGTTGAATTTATAACTGAAATTTTGGATTTTATATCTAGCAAATGCTCAGCTCCACTTCTATATGGAGGTAGTGTCAATCTATCCAATATAGATCAAATCAAAGCAATAAAATCATGCGATGGAGTTCTTGTCGGTACTGCTAGTTGGGATGCTGATAAATTTTTAGAAATTATCAAAAAGGGTTAATAATGATACTAGAAGGTAAAAAAGGTTTAATAGTCGGTGTAGCAAATAAAATGAGCATAGCCTATGGAATTGCTCAAGCTTGTAAAGCTCAAGGGGCTCAGCTTGCTTTTACATTTTTAAATGATGCAATTAAAAAAAGAGTAGAACCAATCGCAGCTGAACTTGATAGTTCGCTAATTTATGAACTAGATGTAAATAATCAAGAACATCTTGATACTCTAGCAGATAAAATTGCTAAAGATTTTGGCGAGATTGACTTTGTAGTTCATGCTGTAGCTTTTGCTCCTAAAGAAGCTCTTGAGGGTGAGTTTATCAACACTACAAAAGAGGCATTTGATATTGCTATGGGTACTAGCGTCTACTCTCTTATCTCTCTTACTCGTGCAGTGCTTCCGGTGCTAAAAAGTGGTGGTTCCATCTTGACTCTTAGCTATCTTGGCGGGGCTAAATTTGTCCCACATTATAATGTAATGGGCGTAGCTAAAGCAGCTCTTGAAAGTAGCGTAAGATATCTTGCTCATGACCTTGGAGCTAAAAATATTCGAGTAAATGCTATCTCAGCAGGCCCGATTAAAACCTTAGCAGCAAGTGGAATTGGCGATTTTAAGATGATTTTACACTGGAATGAGTGTAACGCCCCACTAAAAAGAAATGTCAGCATAGAAGATGTAGGTAAAAGCGGTATGTACCTACTAAGCGACCTTGCAAGTGGCGTAACTGGCGAAGTCCATTATGTCGATGCTGGATATAATATCATGGGTATGGGTGATGTTTTAAGTGATGCTTTTGGCAATACAGTCTTAGCCTGGGATGCAAAGTAGGCTAAATTTATCATTTCAGTTTAACTGATATACTTACTTTAAAATACTATTTCGTCATTGCATTTGTAATGACGAAAATCTCCAAATTTAAATTAAAAATCCAATTTAAAAACTTCAAAAATATACTAAAATACTTAAAAAATTTATATCTAAATTCAAATTTATAGAATATTTACTTAATTTTTATGCAAAATTTATGTAAAATAGTATATTATTTCACATTAAAAAGATAAAGTTTATCCTAATTATTTTAGGAAGAGGAAGGATAGTTTTGAAAGTTTATTTAGACAACAACGCAACAACAATGATTGACCCTGAGGCTTTAGAGTTGATGCTTCCATTCCTTGGTGAGAAATTTGGCAATCCAAATTCACTTCACAGCTACGGAAGCCAAACACATCCAGCACTTCGCAAAGCACTAGATCAGCTCTATACTGGTATAAATGCAGCTGATAATGATGATATAGTAATAACTGGATGTGCCACTGAGAGCAATAACTGGGTATTAAAAGGTATATATTTTGATAAAATATTAAAAGGCGATAAAAAGCGTATAGTTACAACCACAGTAGAACATCCAGCTATCGGTGCTACCTGTGCATTTTTAGAATCTCTTGGTGTAGAGATTACTAAAGTAGATGTAAATAATCAAGGGGTTATCACTGCTGACGATCTACGCAATGTGATGAGTGATGATGTTGCACTTGTAAGTGTAATGTGGGCAAACAACGAAACTGGTATGATCTTTCCAATCAAAGAACTATCTAGCGTAGCACATGAATTTGGCGCACTTTTTCACACCGATGCAGTTCAAGCAATAGGCAAAATTCCCGTAGATGTACAAGATGCAAATGTTGATTTTTTAAGCTTTTCAGGACATAAATTCCATGCACCAAAAGGAGTAGGCGCTCTATATATCAAAAACTCAATGCCTCTTACTAGCCTTCTTCATGGTGGCGAACATATGGGCGGACGCAGAAGTGGCACATTAAATGTTGCTGGTATAGTAGCAATGGGTCAAGCATTAGAAAATGCAAATAAATTCCTAGCCTTTGAACAAAGCCATGTAGGAAGATTAAGAAATAAGCTAGAAGACGCACTATTATCACTACCAGATGTTACAGTAGTAGGTGATAGAGCCAATCGTGTGCCAAATACAATCCTAGCAAGTATTAAAGGCGTAGAGGGTGAAGCAATGCTATGGGATCTAAACCAAGCTGGTATAGCAGCAAGTACTGGCTCAGCCTGTGCAAGTGAGGATTTAGAAAGTAATCCTATAATGGAAGCCATCGGTGCTGATAGCGAACTAGCACATACAGCACTTAGACTATCGCTCTCTCGCTTTAATACTGAAGAAGAGATAGACTATACAATAGAAAAAATTAAACATGCCGTACATAGACTAAGAAGCATATCAAGTAGCTACGCATACGCCCCAAAATGGCATAAATCAGGACTATAAAGGAAATAATAATATGGCAAAAGGTAATTTAATAAGCGGAAATATATGGGAAGAGTACTCTCAAAAAGTTCAAAATGCAATGAACGCACCAAAAAATATGGGTGAAATTACAGAAGAAGATGCTAAAGCTCTAGGCTGTAAGCTAATAATTGCAGATCATGGTGCTGAGAGCTGTGGTGATGCAGTTAGACTATATTGGGCTGTTGATGAAGCTACTGATATTATTAAAGATGCTAAATTTAAAAGCTTTGGTTGTGGTACAGCAATTGCAAGTAGCGATTATATGGCAGAACTATGCAAAGGCAAAACAGTAGATCAAGCAGTTAAAATCACAAATATAGATGTAGAAAAAGCTATGCGTGATGATCCAGATATTCCAGCAGTTCCACCACAAAAGATGCACTGCTCAGTAATGGCATATGATGTTATCAAAGCTGCGGCTGCTAGCTATAAAGGCGTTGATCCAGACCACTTTGAAGATGAGATTATAGTATGTGAGTGCGCTAGAGTTAGCCTTGGTACAGTAAAAGAGGTGATAAGATTAAATGATCTTACAACAGTAGAAGAAATTACTCAATACACAAAAGCTGGAGCATTTTGTAAATCTTGCATTAAGCCTGGCGGACATGAAAAAAGAGAGTACTACCTAGTAGATATTTTAGCTGAAGTAAGATCTGAAATGGAAGCTGAAAGAATGAAAGCTATAGCTGATGCTAAAATAAGCGGAAGTGGCGTAGATAGCGATCTAAGCTTTGAGGAGCTAACAGTAGTAAAACAACTAAAAGCAGTAGAGGCTATTATCGATGAGCATGTAAGACCGATGCTAGAGATGGATGGTGGAAATATGGAAATATTAGATATCAAATCTGAAGAAAGCAGAATCGATATATATATTAGATATCTAGGTGCGTGTAGTGGGTGTGCTAGTGGTGCTACTGGAACACTATATGCGATTGAAAATATCTTGCAAGAGAGTCTAAGTCCAAATATTAGAGTAATCCCTGTATGATAAATGCTAAATTTAAAGCTGGCAAATACTATATTGGTGATTTAGCTAAAATTTTAGATTATGCAAATTTGACTAACCTTAAGTATGGCTTTGGGTCTTTAGATGAGTTTACTTATGCAAATTTTAAGTTAGAGTGTGATGAGATAGCCGATAGTGATGAATTTATATATAGCGTCGATAGTGCAAATTTTGGTATAATCGACGCTAAAATAATTGACGATGAGTTGCTAAGTAGTAGAATTTTAACTCTAAGACATGGATTTATAGCTAATAAATTTAGCAGCCACCCACTTGCTAGGATTGTCGACTTTAAAGATGAATTTAAAGTTAGCATTTGTGATAATGAGATAAAATTTGGTAATATTATACTAAATTTATAAAAATTTATTGGTAAGTTTTGCTTTTTTAAAATCAATTTTCAGCTAAAATTATTATAAAATTTAATATAATAGAGAAATTTATATTTTTTCATAGAGAGTTTTGAAATGGTACCTAGCTGGGACGATAAATATAGCATTGGCAATTCAGATATAGACTTACAACATCAAAAGCTATTTGATCTAGCCAAAAAATCCTTTATTTACGCTAATAAAAATGTATCTCGTGAAGAGATTCGCGGTATCGTGGCTGAATTTTTTGAATATATGAAAGAACACTTCAAAGACGAACAGGAATATATGGAGCTAATTGGATATCCGTACTTGCACGAACACACTATGATTCATAAAGACATAATCGCTAGTATGGCGGGTCTAATCAAAACTGCTAAAAATGTAAATGATTTAAAAGAAAATCTTTTATTAATTGCTGAAAAGTGGCTAGTAGAGCATATTTTAAAAGAGGATGCCAAAATAGAAAAATGGCGTCAAGCAAACCTAGAACACGCAGAAAATGAGCTAATCGAAGAACAACCAAAACAATATAAATATACCTGCGGTTGTCCTAATAAAATCCATCTTGTTCCACCTTATATTCATGAGAAAATTGTCGAGGGCAAGAAATTCTCTTGTATGACTTGCAAGGTAGTTATTAAAATCAAGCTTTCATAAGATAGCATAGTTAAATTATTTATTACCTTATGCTATATCTTTATAAATTAAATTTTATCAGCATTTTATTATTGCTTAAGTTTTAACCATCTACTTACTTTTCTTAAATAACTTACAAAAACATCGCAAATACTACTCCGCAAATTAATAGCGGAATGTTAAAAAATACAAATGTCGGCACACAAGTATCATATATATGATTATGCTGACCATCGGCATTTAGTCCAGATGTTGGTCCAAGAGTACTATCACTAGCAGGACTCCCAGCATCTCCTAGTGCTGCAGCAATACCTATAAGCAATATAGTAGCAGCATGACTAAATTCTAGCGAGATACAAAGTGGAACATAAAACGCCGCAATAATAGGAATCGTCCCAAAGCTCGTTCCAATTCCCATAGTAACAAGCAACCCAATAGCTAGCATAATAATCGTTCCGCCAAGCTTACCGCCACTAATTGCAGTAGCAAATTCAACCAGCTCACCAATCCCACCAGTCTCTCTAATCACCGAAGCAAACCCAGCTGCAACAAGCATAATAAACGCAATAAATGCCATCATACTTAGGCCATTTTCCATTACTTTGTCAATCTTTTTATATTCGATCCCACCAAAAGCTACCATAAAAATAAGCCCCATCAATCCACCAAGCGGCAAAGAATCGCTCCATAATTGAACACCAAAGGCAATCGCAACACCAATAAGTAAAACCCACTCTTTCTTGCTCATTTTAATATCAAGATTACTATCGTAAAGCTCTTTAGCTTCCATAGAGCTTTGCTTATAACTGCGTGGCGTGCGATAGTAGATAATCGCCAAAAATAGCCCAATAAGCATCGCTACTCCACCAAGCCACATAACAGAGCTAATATCAGATAGATTAGTCTCTAGTCCATTTTGGCTTATCTCCTTGGCTAAGATATTATGAAAAATTAGCCCAAATCCAACCGAAGCACTTACATATGGAGCCTTCAGCCCAAAAGTCAAAGCACACGCTACAGCTCGCCTATCAATTTGCATTTTATTCATAAGTGCTAAAAGTGGCGGAATAAGAATAGGAATAAATGCAATATGCACCGGAATTAAATTTTGTGAAAAGCATGCTACAAATGCAATTGTAAGCACAAACCAAAATGTTTTTTTGCTAATTAATTGGCTTACATAGTGAATTAAAATTGCAGTTAGATTACTCATAGCAATAGCAGCGGCTAACGCACCAAGAAGAATATAGCTAAGAGCAGTCTCAAGATTGCCTTGCATACCTTTGATTAAAATGTTAATTGTAGTAATAATATCAATATTTGCGCTTACTCCAGCTATCAATGCAGAGATAAGAATAGCTAATAAGATATTAAATCTTAAAAGACACAGCGTACACATTACAATCACGCCAATAACTACAGGATTTAAAAGAAGCATTGTCTACCTTTTATTATGATTAAATTTGGAATTATATATATTTTTGGCTTAAATTGCTAAACGGTATTAGCTTAAATTTTATTAAAATTCAGTTTAAGTTAAAATACAATTAGATAAAATCTAACATTTTGTTATTTTTGAAAAAAGAGAGTCGATGAGCGAGATTATTGGATATAATGTAGATGGAGAGATAGTAGATACTCAAAGCTACACCGGAGGCGGTAGTGAGATTAAATTTGACAACTCTAAAGAGGCGCTAGAGATTATACGCCACTCATGTGCGCACTTAATGGCTGCAGCGATTAAGGAACTTTATCCTAATGTTAAATTTTTTGTTGGACCTGCTATTGAGGATGGATTTTACTACGATATGCGTGTAAGCAAAAGCGATGGTAGCAAACTAGGCGAAGATGATTTAGCTATAATTGAGAAAAAAATGAAAGAGTTAGCCTTAGCTAAAACTTCAATTGTAAAAATAAACTCAACTAAATCAGAAGTAGCTGCAAAATACGCCGATGATGACCTAAAACAAGAGGTATTAAAAAGAATTCCAGATGGTGCTGTAAGCCTGTATTCTCAAGGTGGTTTTGAAGATATTTGTCGTGGGCCACATATTCCAAATACAATTTTTGCTAGATTTTTTAAACTTACTAGAATAGCTGGAGCATATCTTGGCGGTGATGAAAATCGTGAGATGCTAACTAGAATTTATGGTACAGCTTACGCTGATAAAGAAAGTCTAAATGAGCATATTAGAATTATCGAAGAGGCTAAAAAACGTGACCATCGTAAACTTGGCACAGAGATGAAATTCTTTACCTTTGATGAGAGCGTTGGTGTTGGACTCCCTATTTGGCTACCAAATGGATCAAGGCTTAGAAGCCGCTTAGAACATAAACTATATCGCACTCATAGACTTCGTGGATATGAGCCAGTGCGTGGACCAGAGATTTTAAAAAGCGATGCTTGGAAGACAAGTGGCCACTATGCTAATTATAAAGAAAATATGTACTTTACAGTAATTGATGATCAAGAGTATGGCATTAAACCAATGAATTGCGTAGGTCATATTAAAGTTTATCAAAGCGAGATTAGAAGCTATAGAGATCTTCCGCTTAAATTTTTTGAGTATGGCGTAGTGCATAGACACGAAAAGAGCGGAGTACTACATGGGTTATTTAGAGTTCGTGAATTTACTCAAGATGATGCACATCTATTTTGTATGCCAAGCCAGATTAAAGAAAATGTTTATGAGATTTTAAGTTTTGTTGATACTCTTATGAATGCGTTTGGATTTAGCTATGAGATGGAGATTTCTACCAAACCAGCTAAGGCTGTTGGCGATGATGAGGTATGGGATATAGCTACAAAAGCTTTAAAAGATGCTTTAGATGAAAAGGGATTAAAATATGGTATTGATGAAGGTGGCGGTGCGTTTTATGGGCCAAAAATAGATATTAAAATTACAGATGCCCTTAAAAGAAAATGGCAGTGTGGCACTATTCAAGTAGATTTTAACCTTCCAGCAAGATTTAATCTAGAATATATTGATGAAAACAATGAACGCAAACAGCCAGTTATGCTTCATCGTGCAATTCTAGGAAGCTTTGAGAGATTTATTGGGATTTTACTTGAACATACTGCTGGTGAATTGCCATTTTGGATTGCGCCAACTCAAGTTGTGATCATACCAATTGGTGAAGCTCATCAAGAGTATGCTAAAGAGATTTATGCAAAATTACTTGATATGAATATAGATAGTGAAATCTTTAGCAAAAATGAGACACTAAATAAAAAGATTAGAAATGCAGAAAAACAAAGAGTACCTATGATAATAGTACTTGGCGATAATGAGGTGGCAAATAGAGGTGTAGCACTGCGTGATCGTAGAGCTAGAGAACAAAAGGATATAAGTCTAGATGATTTTTATAGCTTAGTCCAAACCAAATTAAACGAGGTGAATATTTGAGCAAAGATAAAGAGGTTTATCTAAATGATGAAATTCGCGCAAGCGAGGTTAGATGTGTAGGAGATGATGGCACTGCGTATGGTGTTATCAGTAGAGATGAAGCGTTAGATATCGCTAATAAAATGGGATTAGATCTAGTTTTGATAGCAGCCGATGCTAAACCACCAGTATGTAAGATAATGGATTATGGCAAATTCCGTTATCAACAAGAGAAAAAGCAAAAAGAGGCTAAGAAAAAGCAAAAAGTAATAGAGATAAAAGAGATTAAGCTTTCCGCCAAAATTGCACAAAATGATATAAATTACAAGATAAAACATGCTCAAGAGTTTTTATCTGAGGGCAAATATGTTAAATTTAGAGTATTTTTAAAGGGGCGTGAGATGTCTACCCCAGAACTTGGCGTAAATATGCTTGAAAAGATTTGGGAGATGGTTCAAGAATATGCAGATAGGGATAAAGCTCCAGTTCTTGAGGGTCGTTATGTAAATATGCTTGTAACGCCTAAAAAATAACGCTACAAGCATATTAATTAGGTAGGTGAATTTCACAGATGTCCACCTACCAAACTGATAAATTATAAAATAAATCCAAAATAACTTCTAATAATTAGATTGATTACTATACTATTTAAATCTAGATAAAATCCTAAAATAATATTTAAAATTGATAATATAAAAAGCTTGATATATTGTATATAAACCCTCGCAATGACTAAGCATTGCGAGTAAATTTAAGCTATTAAAGATTTAAATTTAAGCTACTGTAGTAGTCTTAATATATTTTGTTGTACAGCATTTGCCTGGCTCATAGCGTAGCTTCCACTTTGGGCTAGTATGTTAAATTTAGAGAAGTTTGCACTCTCACTAGCAAAGTCTACATCTCTTATTTGAGATTCAGCTGATTTTACATTTACTTGGGTAACTGTAATATTATTTATAGTAGCTACTAATTGATTTTGTACTGAACCTAGGTCGGCTCTTAGCTTATCTAGAGTTTTTCTAGCTGCTTCAGCTACATCTACCATAGCTTGAGCACCACCGTATGTATTTACGCCACCGGCTTGGTCTACTTCTTGACCGGCATTAGATGCGTTACCATTAAAAAATCCCATTGCTTTAGCCATTGTAGCACTAATTGTACCAGAGTTCATATATTTAAGATTTACCGATGTTTGATTATATGCCTTGCTAGCGTTAGCCGCATTAGATATTGCAGCATTGCCACTAAATACATGAGAAGCGATTAATGACATATTTTGTAGGCCTATTTTGATATCTCTAGCGTCTTGGCGAATGAAAGTTAATTGACCTAAATATGTAATACCTTTTTGTGAAAAATTACCTTTCACGCCTCCAGCTATTGTAAAACTATTAACAGAATGTGTATCTACATTAATAGCTCTACCATCTTTAGCAGCTAAAACTAAACGACCATTTTGCAAGCTTGCTTCTACTCCGGTTTCATCTTTTTTAGCGTTAATTGCTGCAGTTAAAGCATTGTCGGCATCATTAGCTTTTACAGTAATATTTCCAATAGTTACGCCATTAATTGTTAAATCTTGTATTGTACCAGCACCAACAGCTTCTGACATAATCTGAGTATTATTAACTTTAACTTTTACACCAGTTTTATCTGAAACGCCATTCATCATATCAGCTACAGCTTTATAGCCATCTTTTGCTAATACCGTACCAGCAATTGCTTGAAATTCATAACCGTTAGGATATCCATCAACACCACTAAGTTTTACTGTTAGGGTTTGAGCTGATAAAGTAGAGACAGTAGATACAACAGTATTAAAAACAGTCTCAAACCTAGTATGCCCTATAGTATTTGAGTTTGTAGCACCTATACTTACTTTTGCAGTTTCATTGCTATAAGCACCTATTTGGAAGTTTTTGTTTGAAAAATTTCCATTTAATAGCTGTTGGCCATTAAAGCTTGTAGTAGTAGCTATCATATCTAGTTCTTCAAGAAGTCTGCTAATATCATTTTGAAGAGCTCTTCTAGAATCAGCATTTTGACCATCTTGTGCTGCTTGGATAGCTTTGGTTTTAATAGTATCAAGTATTTTAATCTGTTCATCCATAGCTTTATCTGCAGTTTGAACAATACCAATTGCATCATTACCATTAGATATAGCTTGACCTAAAGAGCTAGCTTGGCTTTTTAGTGAATCAGCAATAACAAGACCTGATGCATCATCAGCTGCTGTTTGAATTCTAAGACCTGAGCTTAGGCGACCAAGTGAGCTAGTAAGCTCTCTATCTGTGATTTGTGAGTTTGCGTGAGCATTCATCGCTGCGATGTTAGTATTTATTCTAAAGCTCATAACTTTTCCTTTGTGTTAAGATTTCCCTATAAAACTTAAATCCATTTAGGGGTTGTTTTTATTATATCGAACCAAATATTAAAAAGTTTATATATGGGGGGGGGNGGGGGGGGGATTTTGATAAATTTGAAGAAAATATTGCAAATTTTTAATCAATTTGAGAAATTTATAAAATTTAGATTAGATATTGTAGATTTATGATTTGGGTATTTTATAATTTTTAGAGTGGAATTTAGATTGGATTGGGTGAGATATTAAAATATTATGGGGTGTAATTAAATTTGTGGGTTTTAGAAATTTGGGGAGGTTAATGGGTTGACTATGGGATAAGAGTGAATTCGATAGTTTTTGGTTTATAGATAATGTTAGGTTTTAGCATTGGATTCACCCTAGCAAGATTGGGTTGTGCTAGGGTGATCACAGCATTTATCTATACCTTAATGCTGCTTGATGAATTTGCCATAAAGCATTTTCTAGTGCCAAATTCATAGCATTCATTGCAATATTTTCACTACTCGTAGCATTATTTAAACCATCAAAACTTTTTTTAGCACTAATTATCTCATTTGATATTACTTTTCCATTTTGGCTTAGTTCTAGTGCAATCTGAATAAATGCATATCTTGGTTGAATACTCATTTCAGTAATATTTAATCCCATTTGCAAACTTGCATCACTACTTAATTTTAAATGGCAATTGCTATTTAAATATAATACCAGTGCTTTTTTTAACATATCTTTGGGACTAGCGATATATTTTGCATTATTCATTTTTGATACATTTATACCATCTTTTGTAATAATATCACGACTATTGTAACCATCTTGTACTTTGATATAGGCTAAATTTAGCATCAAATCAGCTCTTCTATCGCAAATTTGAGTTGCATTGCTATCGTTATTATATCCCAACTCATAATAGCTTAATTTTGGAGCATCCTTGGCTAAACAACCAGACATCAATACGCCAAAAATCACTGCTAAAATAGTGCTTTTAATCTCTACTTTTAAAGAAAAATTCATAAGGGTTATCCTCCAAATTATTTAAATTATTTTTTATTTGTTCTGCTAAATCATTTAGTTCATCTATGCTTTGCTGAACAGACTTAATAGTTGGCGCTAGCATAGTTTTAAAATCGATCTGGCCACTATTTATACGCTCATCGATATTGTTCCATGCAGTATTTATATCGCTAATACTCTTATCTAAATTAGCTGCGAGTCTATCTAAATTAGCACTCTTTAAATCTTGAGAAACAATATATAAATTATCGATAATTACATCGATTTTATCCAAATTCTTATCGCTTGCGATAACATTCATTAGCGAATTTATTTTATTGATTGAATTTAGCAATTTATCTAAATTTTCTTGCCTTAAGGCTTCATCGATTTTACTAGCAATTTTATCTAAACTTACAGTTAAATTTGCCGTTCTTGAGCCTATTTTATCCAATAAACCCTCACCTAAGCTAATTTGAGCTCTTTCATTTTTATTAAAAATCCTAGCCGTATCGCTACCTTTAGTAATATTTATATAAGCAATTCCACTAATACCTGAGCGTTCTACAATAGCTTGACTATCAGTTTTAATAGGCAAATTATCATCTATACTAAGCCAAATCTCAATCGTTGCTGAGTGTGGATCGCTAAAATATATATCTCTTATATGCCCTACTGGTACACCTATAAATCGTACCTCACCATCTTTTTTAAGCCCATTTGGTAGCTCTTTTGTAACTATATAATAATCCCTTGTTTCCTTACTATTATATCCTTGCATAAATAATAAAAATATTCCAATAAACCCTACAACTAAGCAAAAAAATAGTCCAGCTATAAAATATGAATTTTTATTTTCCATCTCCTACCTCATCAAAAATAGATCTTTTAGGGGATTATCTTTAAATGCTAAAGCCTGTTTTAAATCCCCTTCAAAAGCGATTTTTTTATTATCAACTATCAAAAACCTATCCAAAATATTAAATATACTATCTACATCGTGAGTCACCATCACCACAGTAATACCTAAGCTATCACGCAGCTCACATACTAGTCTATCCATTGCTCTAGCACTGATAGGATCTAGACCAGAATTTGGCTCATCTAAAAATAAAACTTTAGGACTAAGTGCTAAAGCACGAGCTAAAGCTACTCTTTTTTTCATTCCACCGCTTAACTCGCTAGGATATAGACTCATTGCATTTGGCTTAAGACCAACTTTTATTAACCACATTTTAGCAATCTCATCAATGTCGCTTGAGTCAAATTTGCTATACTCTTTTAACATAATTGCAATATTATCTAATACACTCATATTGCTAAAAAGTGCACCAAACTGGAACATAACACCCATTTGTAACTTAATATTTTGTTGTTCTTCTTGTGTAGCTCTCCAGATATCAACGCCGCCAATTTTTACACTACCACTAGCTGGTTTTTTTAAAAATATCATAGTTTTAAGTAGTGTAGTTTTACCACTTCCAGATCCACCTAAAAGGCCGTAAATTTCACCGCTTTTTATATGAAAATTTGCTCCTTCATGTATTACTTTGCCACCATATGTAGTTACTATATCTTTACAAACTATCATATTTTAAGCTCTGTATAAATCACTGAAAATAACGCATCTAAAGCAATAATCCAAAATATCGCATTTACCACGCTTTTAGTAGTTAGCTCACCTACGCTACTAGTACTCCCACTAACTTCAAATCCCCTCATACACCCAATCAGCCCTATCATTGCACCAAAAAATGGCGTCTTAAGCATTCCAACAAAAAAATGCCGTAATTCTACACTCTCTTTAAATCTTTGTAAATATTCATAAAAGCTAAAATCTAAATAAATTTTACATACAATCATCTGAGCAAAAATACTAATAGCATTAGCCAAAAATACTACTAGTGGTACTGCAATTATCAGCGCCATAATCCTAGGCATAACAATAAATTTAAATGGATCAAAGCCCATTGTATTCATCGCTTCAATCTCCTCAGTTATTTTCATAACTCCAATTTGCGCTGTATAGCTAGATGCAGAGCGTCCAGCAATCACAATCGCAGCAATAAGCGGCCCAACCTCACGCAGCGTCATAATACCCATAATATCAACTACATAAATACTAGCTCCAAACTGGCTAAGCATACTTGCCCCTTGATAGGCCAACACTACTCCAATTAAAAAACTTGTAAGCCCTACAATTCCTATAGCCCCAAAACCAGCGCTAACTATATGATTAGATAATTCAGCAAACCGAATTTTAGTAGGTTTTTTAATCCCATCTAAAAGTGAAAATAAAAACTTACCCAAAAATATACAAAAATTAATAATATTTAGCCGTATATCAATAAATATTTTGCCAATTTTCTCAAGTGAATTTATACTGCTTGGTTTATAAATTTTTAGCCCTAAAATATCATTATCACGTACTAAAGCAAAGATTTTATCAAATTTATCATTTGAATTAATCAGCTTAAAATCTCCAAAATTTTTTGAGATAAAAATTGCCATCGCATAATCAATATGCTCTAAATTTTCTAAATCTAGCTTATCTATTTTTAGTTTTTTTAACTCTTTTAGTTGGGATTTTGGTGCTTTATAATCCCAAATTCCAATAAGCTTAAGAGTGGTTTTATCTAATTTAAATTTCCCCATTTTAATTGCTTTAAACTCTTAAATCAACCTACTGATCAAAAAGTCCTTTTTCAGACTCACTCATTATATGTACTGGTGGTTTTTTACCAAACATTTTATAAGTTTGATCACTTAGAATTCTGCCTTTAGCTGTTCTTTGGATATATCCATTACTTAGTAGATACGGCTCTATAACATCCTCTATAGTCCCCTCATCTTCGCTTAGTGCTGCAGCTATAGTAGAAAGCCCAAGTGCACGAGTAGAATAAGCTAAAATATTTAGATATTTCAGATCCATCTCATCAAATCCAAGCTCATTTACCCCTAAGCTATCAAGCGCTATTTTAGCTCTTTCGTGGCTAATTTTGCTCTCATCAGCAACTTCAGCAAAATCACGAATTCGCCTAAGCAACCTAAGAGCGATTCTAGGCGTCCCACGACTACGCCTTGCTATCTCTAAACTAGCCTCTTTACTAGCCAATTTACCTAGTTTATTAGCCGCTAAAGAGATGATTTGAGCTAACTCATCAGCATTATAAAATTGTAATCTAAATTGCATCCCAAAGCGATCACGAAGTGGAGCTGAGATCATCCCTGCTCTAGTTGTAGCGCCTATTAGCGTAAATTTAGGTATATCTATTTTAATCGTTTGAGCTGCTGGCCCACTACCTATGATAATATCCAAGCGAAAATCCTCCATAGCCGAGTAAAGCACCTCTTCAATAGCTGGGCTTAGGCGGTGAATTTCATCTATAAATAGCACATCACCCTCTTCTAAATTTGTCAAAATAGCTGCTAAATCTCCACTTTTTTCTATCATTGGCGCTGATGTTATCTTGATATTTGCGTTCATCTTAGAAGCAATTATATGAGCTAAAGTTGTCTTACCAAGTCCTGGTGGCCCATAAAACAAGGCGTGATCTAGACACTCACCACGCTTTTTAGCCGCTGCGATAAAAACTTCTAAATTCGCTTTAATCTTATCTTGACCGATATACTCATCAAAATTTGAAGGCCTTAAGCTCACTTCATATTCAGCATCAAAGCTAACTCTCTCAATCTCTACAATCCTATCCAAATCCTAGTCCTACAAATCAAATTTATCAAATTTCGCACCCGTTTTTTCATAATAATACGCCCCGCCCCTAATCTCTTTAACTGCCTTAAATCCATGCTTTTGCAAGAGCTTTAAAGCCTCTTTAGAGCGAGTTGCCGTAGCACACATTAGATAGAATTCATCATCTTTTTTAAATATACTCTCAATAGAGCTTACAAATAGCGGATTTACCTTGCCACTTAAATTCGCATAAGTTATCAAATGCGACCCATCTAAAATCCCAAATTCCAGCCATTCACTAGGCAACCTGATATCTACTATTTTGCTATTTGGTATATTCATATTGACTACTTGGAAATTTAATATTTCTTACTTCATCAGCGTAATTTTTCATCGCTTCACGAATCAAATTCGCCCCATCCATATATCTTTTGACAAATTTAGGCCTAAACTCATCATAAAACCCAAACGCATCACTCCACACAAGCACCTGCCCATCACAGCTAGCACCAGCCCCAATCCCGATAGTAGGTACTTTAAGAGCTTTTGTTATCTCTTTGGCTAGATCACTTGGGACGCCTTCTATTAAGACCATTTTCGCCCCAGCAGACTCTAAAGCCAAAGCATCTTCAAGGATGGATTTTGCCTCTTTATCATCCTTGCCAGCGACTCTATATCCCCCTTCTTGGCGTGAGAGTTGAGGCTTTAAACCTATGTGAGCGATCACAGCGATTCCATTTTGATCTAATAGCTTTATTGTAGGTGCTATCTCTTTTGAGCCTTCTATTTTCACAGCATCGCAAAGGGTATTTTTGTAAATTTTCACAGCATTTTTCAAACTAATTTCTGGCGTGATAGTAGAGCCAAAAGGCATATCCACAACCAAAAACGCCCTTTTAGCACCCCTTTGAACGGCTCTTGCGTGATATATCATCTCATCAACACTTATCCCCAAGGTCTCATTAGCACCGCCAAAACTCATATTTAAGCTATCGCCTACTAAAATCATATCAGCATAATCATCAAAAAGCCGAGCAAACAAAGCATCATAGGCTGTTATCATAACGATTTTTTCTCTATTTTTCTTAGCGATTAAATCAGTGATTTTTATTTTTTTCACACTTTTCCTTTAATTTTTTGAAATATTTTACTAAATTTAACCTAAATTTTGTTACAATTTGGCAAAAAATCAAAGAGTAAATGATGGGTTTATTAAAAGAGCTAGAAGCAGATTACGATCTAGACATTATCGAGGACTATTTAACACACTTTGGCGTGATGAATGGATTACTCGATAATCTCATTGTAAATTTGGGTAGGAATGATAAATTTGATGCTAGTAGCTATGAGCTTAATAGAATTTTTCACAATATCAAAACTGCAAGCCAATACTTAGAACTAACCCCAGTAGTCAAACTAACTACACTGGCTGAAGATATCACAGCAAAACTAAAATCTAAGCGTGGAACAGGAGTTACTGCTTCAAATGAGCTTATTGACTGGCTACTTTTAGTAGCTGATCAGATGCAAGGCTATTTAGATGATATAGAAAACGATGAGATATATTTAAGAATTCTAAATCCCAAAATCATCGCTATCCCTAATGAGATATTTAATTAAATTTTAAGACAAATTTGAGTATTATAATTGCCTTTTTATGGGGGTGACTTGGCTTCGACAGGAGTAGTGAGGTCACGGTGGCATGCAGCTTTTGGCATAGCTTAAAAAGCCTAAATAAAATTAAACGCAAACAACGTTAAATTCGCTCCTGCTTACGCTAAAGCTGCGTAAGTTCAGTTGAGCCTTGCTATTTGGCAATACTATCTAGCTAAATCAGCGAGTAATTTTAGATAGTGTAGCTTTGCTATTTGACGAGTAGTAAGGTGAAATTTAGTCTTAGCTTGGCTAGTTGTTTTGGGAAGTGAGCACGGCTGGGTGAAATCTTCACTTCTGCTAAGCATGTAGAGGCTGTGGGTTTGTTATTTTTGGACTGCGGTTCGATCCCGCACACCTCCACCATTTAATATCTTATATCTATTTAAATCCTTTTTTATTTATTCAGTTTTATTGCCTATTTTTCATACTTGGAGAGAGTTTTCTAGTGCTGTTTTTTCTCAATTGATTTTGAAAAAATACTATTAATTCTCAAAAAATTTTACTACTAATTAAGTCACTACTATTTTAATAAGTCACTATTGAAGGAGTTGTTATGGCTAATATTTCAAAGACTTGTTTGAGCGATAAGGATATCGAGCTTTTAGAGATAAAAGATAAAAGATATTTTGCTGTTGTGGGAAATCCTAAAGAGCTTGAAATTTATATTAATCCTAAAGGAAGCAAGGTTTTTTCAATTACTATTTATGACAAATATGGCAAAAAACATAAATACAAATTAGAAGAATTTAGAGTTGGGCTTTATAATGCATTTAAAGCTAGAAGAGATGCTATTAAGCTATTAAACAATTTTGATGAATTAGGAAAGGATTTTAATCTATTAAGTGGAACTAAAAAGCATACATATAAAGAGCTATTTATAAAGTATATGGATAAAAAATTAAGATAGATGGCGATAGCAAAGATTATGCTAAAAGAATAACCTTAGTACACGAAAAATACATAATCCCAGCAATTGGAAATAAAAATATCAAAGAGATTAAATATGAAGATTTGGTTGAGATATTAAACAATATTTTTAATCCTAATAATCCTAATAAAAGCAGATTAGAAACTATTTATAGACTTATTTCTATTATGAAAAATGTATTTGCAATCGCTATAAAAAGCAGATATATCAGTTATGATCCAACTTTTGGACTAAGAGACGAATATCATAGCACCGACAATCGTCTCATCTCTTGATACAAAAGTTATAAATTATATGATTGAGATTGTAAAAAGCGCTAAAGATTTTAATGAAAAATTTATTAACTTATATAGTCGTAAATAAGGCTACCACAAATAAATTTTTATCAAATGAACTGGATATATTAAGATCTGATCTAAAAGATATAATAGGTGAAAATCAAGATATATTTTTATTAAATCACCAAATTTCACAAAGAGTGGCGTATAAAAGAGCCATTAATAGTGGCTTATCAATCAGCGAATATAGTGATGAAAAAGCAAAAAATGAATTTGAATGCTTTTATAAAGAATTTGAAAAATCAATTAAATTTAATATAAAAAAAATTAGTTAAGAAAGGATATGTATGGGCTTTAAAGATGAGAATGAATTTCTAAATTCAGCTAGGGGGGATACTAATATTGCTCAAAAAAGAAAGACAATCCCAAATAAAGAAAGAATAGCAAATTTCAAAAGAAAAAAGACAATAACGATATATTTCACAGAAGAAGAGCACCACGATATCAACCAAACAGCATTTAATATGGGCTTTTCTGCTTCAGCTTTTATAAGATATGCTATAAAAGAGAAGTTAGATAACATTAAATCAAATAAAAGCTTTGGGAGCTAAATTTTAATAAAGAGTAGGAAACTAAAGCGAATTTAAGTAATAATCCAAATTTCATTTCTACTCTATTTTATTTAGAATAGACCATTAAAGAAAAATCTCTATTGCTTTTTAAAGATCTATGTATGATGTTTAATATTTCATAGACTAAATTCACTAATATCTTTTTTTACTGGTTTTTTTATCATTAGTTTCATAAACTTTATTTCTATATAAATTTCTAATTTTTTCAAAATCTTCGTGTTCGTAATTATTTTTTAACATTTTTAAGTTATCACTATTTATTCCATTTTTCTTAGCTATTTTTTCAAATTCATCTCTTGCCATCAACATATCAGATAAAATTTCTTTAAATTCGCTTTCATTTATCTCAAAAAATTCTTTTATCCCATTAAATAATTCAATAGAAGGCAAATTTACAAAATCTATAAAATTTAAAGCGTGGCTTTGCTTTGAATATATTATCATATCAGGCGTAATGTCAAATGCTGGACTTAAATTCCAGCTTTTTGTTTCTCTATCATATAAAACGCCGTGATTTCTCAAATGATCATCCGTATTACCAAATAAACCATTAAAAACCATTCTACGAAATAGCTCTTTTTTATTTTTACTATCTAATATAAAAGCCAAATCAACATAGCTTTTTTCATCACTTGTCTCATTATCTTTAACCCCTAAAAGCGTCATTGCTGATTTATATGGTATTCTCTCATTTCCTATCCTATCAAATCTTTCAACTAATAAAGCAGTTCCTTTTATCGTTTCATAAAGTTGTGTTTTACAAACATTGATTTTTGCTATTTTTGCCACTTCTAACATAGTTTGTTCGCATTTTGAAATTTGCTTATATTCATCTTTGATTGATGGAAATTTGGCGATATAAAGTTTGTTATCTTTAATGATGCTAGCCTTTGGTCTAGCTCCACCCAAACTACCGCTTGGAGCTAATAAATTTTTTATATCGCTATCTAAACTTTCGCCTTCTTCTACTCTACTAGCTGATTGGCAAAGTTCATTTATATTGGTTAATTTTGGAATATCAGTTTTTGAAGATACAAATTCTCCATCTCTTTTGATTCTAATAGAACCTACTCTAAAATAATCACTAACCCCAATTAAATATTCACTATTGGTAAGTTCGCTGTTTGATTTTCTTTTTTGGATAAGTCTTCCCCATCTATCAGGACTAATATCGCAAAAGATACCCCAAAGATCTTTTGAGATAAATTCCATATCCTTTAGAGGTAAATTTGGGTCTATTTCAAATCCATTTTTTAACCATTGTTTATCGTATGAAAAATAATATGTTTCGTTTTTACCTATTGCATATACTTTCATTTCTCCAATTTTGGTTTCATTATCATAAATTTCAAATAAATTTTTCATCTTACCTTTCAAATTGCAAATTTGATACCGGGATACCTTTTTATATACATAAATTCACTATATATGCTACTACGTCAAGTGCTTTCATTGTTTACTCTCTTCGCTATCCTTTTTAGTAGTAGATAATTGTATCATAAAATTAGCAATATTTTTCTTTTTAATGGTAGTAGATTGCTTGATAATAGAATTTTACACATAAATGAATTGTTTAAAAAATAACATATAAAATTTTTGTTTTACAATTTTGAATTTTTGATATTTTTTATAAAAATATAATACTTACCCCTTTTCATTTTTCTTTTTTTATAAGAAAGGTCTGATGAAAATTAACCAAATTTTAACAAAAATAAACAACTAATTATATATTATATTTAGTAAATATATAATTAATAAATCAAATAATATAATTTTTAATTTATTTATATTTTTTAATCTATTAAAATATATGCTATAATCTGTGTTTTAATTAGTAGTTAAGTATTAATAAGTTTCAATAAATAAAGTTATTAATTAGGTCATTATTAAAGTTGGATAATCTATAGATATAGTTAAATAGGTATTTTGTAGATATGTAATTAATTCGCACACCTCCACCATTTAATATCTTATATCTATTCAAATCCTTTTTTAATTATTCAATTTTATTGCCTATTTTTCATCCTTGGAGAGGGTTTTCTAGTGCTGTTTTTTCAATTGATTTTAAAAAAATATCATTAATTCTCAAAAAGTTTAGTCATTAATTAAGTCACTATTGAAGGAGTTATTATGGCTAATATTTCAAAGGCCTGTTTGAGCGATAAGGATATCGAGCTTTTAGAAATCAGAGATAAAAGATATTTTGCTGTTGTAGTAAATCCTAAAGGGAGCAAGGTTTTTTAGTTTGCTATTTATGATAAAAAAGATTGAATTAGGCAAAATAAGAATATAATAAAATCAAAGTCTCAATATAAAAGGTTTTACTATATGGATAATATAAAAGATACTAAACAATTATATATTTTTGCTGGAGTAAATGGGAGTGGCAAAAGCACATTTTACATTAATCAGCTTTTAAAAAATTATTTTTATGGTTATAGAGTAAATAGTGATGAGTTAGCAAAGGAATTAGGTAATTACGAAAGCTCATATATACAAAATAAAGCAGGTAAATTGGCTATTACTATGAGAAATAAATTTTTAAATAGTGGTGCTAGTTTTAATCTTGAAACAACACTTAGCGGAAAAGGAATTATCAGATTTATAAAATTGGCTAAAAACAAAGATTATAATATTACGCTTTTTTATATAGGCTTAGAAAATGTTGAAATATCTAAAAAAAGAGTAGCAATTAGAGTAAGCAAAGGTGGACATAATATAGACAATGAAATTTTAGAAAGAAGATTTGGACAAAGTTTTGATAACCTAAAAGAGCTACTTGGAGTATGTGATAAGATCTATTTCTATGATAACAATAGTGAAATTCTAGACGACAAAGAGCAAACCCTATCAAATGCCAAATTAGTGGCAGTTAAGCAAAATGGAGAATTTTTTACTATAATAGATAGTTATGCTAATGAAATTATTAATAAGTACAGAATACAAAAAAGAATATGAAAATATAAATAAACACAAAATTGACTTACTTAGGTGATTTATAATTTATCTTAATTTAAATTTTCATTTCATTGCCTTTATTTTTGGATTTATTTATACTGTTTGGAGTGATTTGATTTATAGGTTTTGTCGGTTGATAAATATTTTGCTGATTTTTATCTCTTTGATTAATATTTTAGAATTTATGCTATTTTGAGCATTATCTATATCTACTCTGTTGTCTGCTTGAGTTCTTTGATAGCTTATATTTGGGCATCGCATATCTCTATAAAAACTTACAAAATATACTTATATTTAACTTAATCTATTGACATCGTAAGAATATATGCTATATAATCCATCATAAAAATTTAAATATTCTATAAAAAAGAAGTCTTAGAAAGGAAAATAGATGAATAAATATCCAGAAGTGTATAGCTTAGAAGAGAGCTTAGCTATACTTGATAAATATAAAGATGATTTGACAAAAGAGCAATATAGAGCTATAAGATCTACCGTTTGCGGACACGCTATTGAAAATATGTTTGCAAATGAAAGAAACATTATTGATATGATAAAAATTGCAAAAAATGAAAAAACAGCTGATGAAATAATCGCCGAATATAAAAAAGAGTGGGGAGTAAGTGTTTAAATTTTTAGATGATGGTATCCCTGAAAATGATTTTGATAGACAGCTTTTAGATTCTAATTTAGTAGGTGCAATAAATTTAGTAGAACTAAAAGAACGAGAAAGAGAAATTGCATTAAAAAAACAATTGGAGTTAGAACTTAATCCAATTAAAGTCAATTTTGACTATCAACATTTAAAAGATATACATAAAAAACTTTTTGAGGATGTATATACATTTGCTGGTCTTGATAGGGCTGATATTGGGCTAGAATGAAATACAATGATATAGATATCTTAGTAGCCTTTTTGGTGCTATCAAAGATGGAGATGAAGAATACACAGAAGCAAAACTAAATGTAAGAAAAGATGGTAGCCATATATCCAAAAACCAAACAAAAGCAGAGTTTCATGATAATTTCAATGTATTGATAGTTGCAAAGAAGTATCAAACAGGATTTGATGAGCCTTTGCTACATACGATGATGAAATATCAATATAAGCTCAAAAGAGTTTAGATATTCAAATAATAAATTAAATCAAAATATATCGACTTTCAAGCCAAAATAATATAGATAATTAAATATGAAAAAATATTAATCAAATTTGAACAATATGGTTTTTATTAAATAATAATGCTAAAAACTTAAAAAAGGATTTGGATAAAGGTAAAATTTCTTTAAGTGGCGGACAGAGAGGGATTTGAACCCTCGAAGCCCGATTAAGACTTGCACCCTTAGCAGGGGTGTGGTTTCAGCCGCTCACCCATCTGTCCTAAAAAGAGCTGAAATTATACAAGCTTTTTACTTAAAAACCGCTTAAATATGCTCTAAAATCCTTTGAGTAATCTCTTTTGGACTATTTGCTTTATATATAGGCCTGCCAACTACTATAAAATCAGCTTGATTTTGCACCGCAGTAGCTATATCAGCTACTCTTTTTTGATCTGCATTATCCTCACCAAACGGCCTAATACCTGGCGTTAAGGTTAAAAACTCTCTACTAGTAGCCTCTTTAATAGCTAGACTTTCATATACTGAACAGACCATTCCATCTAGGCCGCTTGCGTATGCCATCTGCGACATATTTACTACGCTTTTTTTAATACTAGAGTTATACACAGCTTTAAATTCACTCTCATCAAAGCTAGTAAGAGCTGACACTGCCAATACTAGTGGCCTACTAGGCAAAGCATTTAATCTATCCATTACTGTTTTCATGGCTACTGTTCCAGCACTAGCGTGAATATTTATCATATCAGCACCAACTCTAGATACTACCTCGCAAGCATCTGCCATAGTGTTTGGTATATCATAAATTTTAAGGTCTAAAAAGATCTTAAAATCACTAATGCTTTTTAACTCTTCTATAAATTTTGCTCCATCACGCAAATAGGCTCTAAGTCCAACCTTTAGCCATAAATCAAGCCCTTTAAGCTCTCTAGCTAGTGCTAGACACTCATCTTTTTGCGCCATATCTAATGCGATACAAAGCTTCACTTTTTATCCTTTGCGATAGCGTCTAAAACACCATTTATAAGTTTGATAGAAGATTCACTGGCTAATTCATTAGCTAGCATCACAGCCTCATTAATCGCAATAGCTGAGTCTATATCACTATATCTCATCTCATAGGCTCCAAGTCGTAGAATTTGTCTTTCTACGCTACCTATCTCGCCTATTTTCCACTTGCCAAGATAGTTATCTAGCTGTTCATCAATGCTAGATAAATTTTCTAAAATACCATTATATAAGCTGATTGTAAAGCTCTTTTGGTCGTTTCTTATCTTTTTTTCTTCTAAAAACTCATCGCTAAAATGCTCCATCTCGCTACCCATCTCCTTAGCATAGAGTAGGCTTACTACGCACTGTCTTACTTGATGTCTAGTAGCCATTTTATCCCTTTAAATTTTCATACAAACTAAGCAACTCAATAACTCCAGCCATTGCTTCAAAGCCTTTATTTCCAGCTTTTGAGCCGGCTCTTTCTATGGCTTGTTCTAAATTATCAACTGTTAATACGCCAAATGTTACTGGCTTAGCGTATTTTAGCGTTATATTTGCTACGCCTTTAGTAGTTTCTGCGCTTACATAATCAAAATGCGGAGTAGAACCACGAATTACAGCTCCTACGCATACTACAGCATCGAATTTGCCACTTTCTAGAGCTTTTTGGAGTGCCATTGGTATCTCAAATGCACCAGGAACTAAGATTAAAGATAGATTTTCTTCTTTACCGCCATGGCGTAAAAACGCATCTTTTGCACCTTCTACAAGCCTATCAGTTATAATATGATTAAATCTAGCGTTGATTATAGCTATTTTTTCACTGCCTTT
The DNA here is from genome assembly GCF_002139545.1 of Campylobacter sp. P0103. Taxonomy (NCBI): domain Bacteria; kingdom Pseudomonadati; phylum Campylobacterota; class Epsilonproteobacteria; order Campylobacterales; family Campylobacteraceae; genus Campylobacter; species Campylobacter sp. P0103. Next base: position 35,919 of record NZ_MJKG01000003.1, read on the forward strand.
TAGGGCTAAATTGCCTTCTATTATATTCATTTTAACTCCTTATATTAATTTTAACATTATTACACTAAAAACTATCAAAAATAGATAAACTGCCTTTTTGATACCTATCTTTTCTTTATTAAATATTACTCCAACTCCAACAGCTCCAACAGCTCCAATCCCAGTCCAAACTGAGTAGGCTACTGACATTGGCAATATATTCATCGCAAAGCCAAGCAGACTTAAAGATATTCCAAAAGTTACTACTACAAGCATAAAAAGTGCAATCTTTTTGATATTTTGACTTTTTGCCATTTGATTTAAAAATACGACGCCTAAAACCTCACAAACTCCAGCACCAAAAAGCGCAGCTGTATATATCACGCTTCACTCCTTTTAAGCCCTAAAACGCCGATAATAATAAGCAAAATAAATAAAATTCTAAGGAAACTAATGCTTTGATTATTAAAATAGTTTGTAATTATCTCGGCGCCCACGATGAAAATTGTCCCAAATCCAATAAACATTGTATAAGCTATACTTGCGCTAAGATATTTAAAGCTCATCATAAATGCCCAAAAACTACAACAAACAAGCAAAGCAGTAATCACCCATTCAAATGGTGTATTAGCATACTTTAAACCATAAGCCCAGCCAGCTTCAACACTAGCTCCACTAATGACCCAAAAAAATCCTTTATTATTCACCTAAAGCGTCCTTGATTTTTTTGATCTGTTCTAAATTTGCTTTAAGAGCTTCAAGATTTAGCATATTTGGCCCATCGCACATAGCCTCACATGGATTAATATGCGTTTCATAGAAAAATCCATCCACACCCACAGCAGCTGCTGCCCTAGCAAGATATGGTACAAATCTGCTATCGCCACCACTTGTAGCGCCGTTTGCACTTGGCATTTGTACGCTATGAGTAGCATCGAAAACAACAGGTGCAAACTCTCTCATAATAGGCAAACTTCTCATATCCACTACTAAATTCCCATAACCAAATGTAGAGCCTCTCTCGCATAAAAATACTCCATTATCCCTAGCAACTTCATAGCCAAATTCGCTTATACCACGAGTCTCTAAGACCTTTTTAACGCTGTGTTTCATCGCATCAGGGCTTAGGAATTGACCCTTTTTGATATTTACCATAGCTTTGGTTTTGGCTGCTGCTACTAGCAAATCTGTCTGGCGACATAAAAATGCTGGTATCTGCAGGGCATCTGCTACTTGCGCTGCGGGCTGGGCTTGATAGCTTTCGTGGATATCTGTTAAGATTTTAAAGCCAAATTCCTTTTTAACCTCATCTAAAATTTTTAAACCCTCATCAAGTCCTGGCCCTCTAAAGCTACTAATACTTGTGCGATTAGCTTTATCAAAACTAGATTTAAAATAAAAATCTATCCAATCTAAATTTGCAAACTCTCTAAGCTTACTAGCAACCTTAAATACCAAATCTCTACTTTCTATTACGCAAGGTCCTGCTATTAATATCATTTTTACACCTTAAATTTCATTTTAGCTATGATTATACCCAAATATTGCTAAATTACCGCTCACGAGCAACTAAAATTCCAGCACCAATAATCATTACAATACCTAAAAATGCCCAAACATCAGGCAGGGCATCACCCAAAATTAACCCAAAAATCATACTAAAGATTACATCACTATAGCCTACAGCTGCTACAACTCCTGCTTTTTTACTTGCTGCATAAGCTTTGGTTAGATAAATTTGAAATCCAGTAGCTAATAATCCCATTAATATCACCATTACCCAGCTAGTTAAACTAGGCATAATAAATGGACTGATTAAGAAGTCTAAATCTGGCCTATAATAAAAACTTCCTATAATCATAGACAATAAAGGAATAGCACTCCCACATAGCATAAATGATAATACAATAGCACGAGTATCATAGTGTTTTCTAAGCCCTCTAATACTAGTATAAGCAAGAGCCGCACCAATTCCACTAAGTAGGCCTATATATTCATCTTTGCTTACGCCAAGAGTTGGCTCAATAACAAATAAAATTCCAATAAATCCGATAAAAATCGCAAACCAGCCTAGATAGCTAAGTCTCTCTTTGAAAATAAAAGCAGCCAAAAGTGCTGTAAAAATTGGACTAGTCTTAGAAAATGTAAAGGCTGTTGCAAGGTCTATATGAGCAATATTGTAAAAAAATGCATACAGCCCAATTGTCCCAATAATTCCACGAAAAGCAAGTAGCCAAAACTTGCCACCAGCTTGATGAAGTGGCCTTTTATAAATCATCCAAATTATTAGCCCAAGTCCTATGATATTGCGAAAAAATACAATCTCAATAGAACTTAGCTCGCTGCTTAAAATTTTAGATAATGCTCCAGTCCCAGCAAAAAGCAAAGAGGCAATAAGCATATAATAAATACCCAAATGGCGAATTAAAAATTTGTTATATCTCATTTTTATTTTGTATCCGGTTTTACTTTAAATTTTTAAAATAAAATATTAGTTAAATTTCATTGAATTTAAGATAAATATCACAATCAATCATTAAGCCCAATTTACTTTCGTACCTTACATGGATTACCATAAGCTATACTACCACTATCTATATCAGATACTACCACGCTACCAGCTCCAATAGTTATATCTGATTTGATTTGAATCCCTTGAATAATACTCGAACCAATCCCTATCCAAGTACGCTCACCAATATTTACACCGCCTGCTAAAGCCACACCAGGGCAAATATGCGCAAAATTGCCGATTATGCAATCGTGTTCTACTATAGCACCACTATTTATGATAACACCATCTCCAATTATACTATTAGCATTGATAATAGCCCTAGGCATTACCACGCTTCCAGTGCCAATTTTTACACTAGTGCTAATAATCGCACTTGGGTGGATGAGTGTAGCTAACTCAAATCCACTTTCAACTACAAGCCTTTGAAGTCGCTCCCTAGCTATAGTATTGCCAATAGCTATGATTATAGGATATTTAGGCAATTTAGGGCTAAATTTCACTCCGTTTACATCATCTAAAAATATTAAATCATTATAACCATTTATACGAGCTATATCAGCTACAACTTTAGCGTGACCACCATTTCCATAGATATACAAACTAGTTATTGCCACTAAATTTCTCCGTAGTTACCATACCATCTTTATTTATTCCATCTTTTTTTATCACCTTTTTAATAGTTAAAAAAGCAATTTTAATATCTAAATTTAGACTTAGATTATCAGCATAATATGTATCAAATTCAAATTTTTGCTTCCAGCTAATAGCATTTCTACCATTTACCTGCGCAAGGCCTGTAATTCCTGGACGGACATTATGGCGACGACTCTGTTCTTTAGAATATAGTGGCAAATACTCAACTAACAATGGTCGTGGCCCAATAAAACTCATATCGCCTTTTAAAACATTAAAAAGCTGCGGAAGCTCATCTATACTAAGCGCTCTAATCCTCTTTCCAAATTCTCCAAGTCGAACCTCATCGCTAAGCAAATTACCATTTTCATCACGAGCATCACTCATAGAGCGAAATTTATAAATTTTAAAAATTTTAGCATTTTTACCGGGTCGTGCTTGGGTAAATATTACAGGTGTCCCAAGATGTTTTTTAATAGCAAAATATGCCCACGCCATCACTGGTGCAGTTAAGATTATTAAAATTAACGCCCCTAAAATATCAAAAATCCGCTTAAAAAAATATCTATACACTCGCAATTTCCTTATAAAACTCAATATATTTTGCCGTAATGATTGGCTGGTTATAGTGTTTTAGTACAGTATTTCTAGCATTTTGCCCCATCTTTGCAGCTTCTTTTTCATCATCGAGCAACTTAGATATTTTTATAGCTAAATCATTAGCATCTCTAGCTTTACAAATTAAACCATGCAAACCATCAGTTATTGCTTCCTTGCAGCCATCGCAGTCGCTTACAACTGATGGTTTTGCCATACTCATTGCCTCTAACACCGTACGTGGAAAACCCTCTTTATAACTTGGTAAAGTAAAAAGATAGCACGATGAAAGCATATTGGCTACCCTATCACTCCAGCCTATATGACGCACATATGGTGAGCGTAAAAACTCCTCATCTAGACTAGATGTATTACCTAAATCACTTGAACCTACAAATACAAACTCACAATCTTTACGCCCGCTTAAGATCTTAGCTGCTTCATAAAATTCCATCACCCCTTTATCTTTTAACGCTCTAGCTATCATTAAAACGATTTTCTTATCACTTTTAAAATCATATGGCGTTACTTTTTGTGGGTCAAATTCACTTGCATCTACTCCTACACTTTTAATTCGTTTTATCTTGTTTTTTTGGATTAAGTGGCGGCTTAACATATAATTAGGATCTGAATCATTGACAAAAATCGTAGCCCTTGATAGTCTAAATGTGATAAAATATAGCCCTTCAATAGCTACTCTTATAAGCCTACTTTTTAGAGTATTGGATATATAAAAGCTACCTAAGCCCTCTACTAAATTTATCACACATTTTACGCCTGCTTGCTTAGCTGCAAGTGTCCCAAATACATTTGATTTATGTGCTGATGTTTGGAGCATATCTAAATTTAATCCACCTAAAAGTCTAGCTAAATTTGCTGTATCTTTAAAAACTTTAAGAGGATTTAAACTAGCCTTATCAATATCATAATGCACTAGTCTAAACTCAGCACCAATAAGACTACTATACTCTCCCTTTGGCGCAATAGCAACCACTTCATGCCCAAGCGCCTTTAATGCTCTCATTATTGGCAAACGAAAGTGATAAATACTCATATCTGAATGAGATAAAAACCCTATTACCACGCTCTACCTTTTAAGTTTATATACTTTAGCTGCTGGTTCTAAAATAACAGGCTCAAATGGTGTATCAGCGTAATTTTCTAGCACAAAAAGCTGAACATAGCTACTATTAAACATCTCCCTATCCATTATAACAAATCGCCCATAATCAACCATATAAATCAGATATATATCAGCTAAATTATCTATATTATGAATAGTTTTATTTAGCTTCATATTTTCATCATATTTAGTTTCAATATAACTATTTACCCTAAATTTCTGCCCACCTAGCTCAATATGCGTAGCATCATTTGAGATAATTATACCATTATCTAAAGCAATTCCATTTTGGGTTTGAGCAAAATTGGTCGCAATAACAAAAAATGGTTCAGCCCACTCCTTGCCATTTAGTAGATCAAGACGACTAAATTTAGCTACAACTGGGAAAATCCCCATCATTCTATCAGGTAAGAAATAATATATATCACGACTCTTTAGAGGCGGACTAAAAGTCTCTTTTTTAATATCACTTAAAAATTCTCCAAGCTCGATATAGTTATAATCTTTTAAAATTTGCTCTAAATTCTTACCGCCAAAGTTTTGCGTATAGCCTTTTTCAGTATATTCAACCTCTAATCGTGCCATATTAGCAGAATTTAATAGTGGCATAGTTAAAGCATAACTAACTGCATAGTTTTCTCTACCTAAATGTTTACCCCCATCAATTAATGTTTTTGTATCGCTATAATATCTAATCGCATAACCATAATCCCACCATGCCAAGGTATAATCATCTCTTTTTGCAATCTTGCCAAGCTTATCTAAAACATTCACTTCAGTTTTAAATAGTACGCTTGATGGTTTGTAATAATATATATGAACAATAGATGGAATCAACGCTACTACTGTAATAATAAAAGCTATTAAATTTATCTTTGCTATTTTGGCTCTTTTGAGTAAATAATATAACAAATATCCAAATCCCATCGCCACAATCGGTACAGCATAAATTGTAAATCTTAGCCCACCTTTAAGCGCTAAAAAACCAAGACCAATCATTGGAATAGCTACTAAAAATATTCTAAATTTAAAACATAGCAAAACATAGCCAATTACACCAGCAATAAACACACTCCAATGTCCGCTAATACGCTGAGTAAATAGATCTAAATCAATTCGCCCAGATTCCATAATTGTTTGATTAACATTATAAAAATAAAATGATACTGAACTACTATCACCAAGACTTCTAAATAGATAAAATTTAGCCTGAAACCATATCGGGTTTAATCCACCAAATATAACAAATAGCGCCAAAACAGATACAAAAAGCCCAATCATAACCCTAACGCTAAGTAAATTTGCCCTAAAATAAATCAAGCCAAAAAGCGCTATAATTAGCCCCAATCTAACTGCATAAGGCGCAGCAGTAATAGCTAAAATCATAAATAAAATCGCTTGATAATTCTTTAAATTTCTACGTTCTAAAACTACAGTATAAATAGCATAAAATAGCGTTATAGCCACGCATAGTGTATAGCTAGATGGATACCACCAATTATATGCCAACATTGAAAGCGAGATAATTAAAAAAGATATCAAATCGCCTTTAAAATGTAGTCTGATTATTCCCCAAATAGCAAAAAGTGGTAAAACAATTACCAACATATCAGTATCATAATATCCAGCCATTGTGCGATTGTAGTAGCTATTTGCGATTGATGCAAGGAGACTAGCAACGAAAAATTCTTTAACATGGCCAAATTCTTTGCCTATTAAAATTATTGGCACAACAATAAGCGAGGCTAAAAATATGCTTAAATAGACCATAATAGTCTCTAAGCTAAATGGCAAAACCTTACAAAGCAAAAATGTCAATGTAGAAAGCGGAGTACCATAGTAGCTAAGATCGTTTGGCTGGTGAAATCCAGCTATCATATCTCTAGCGCCTTCAGCATAAGCATATCCATCATTTGTGCTAATCATCAGCTGATTATTCCAAATAAAATCGCTATAATCTCCAGCCCACAATACCCACTCCATACGGCATAACAAAGCAAAAAGGTAGGCAATAATTATAAATATTGAAATTTGATATCTATTTAGAAGCTGCATATATCTCCTCTAATTCATTTATAAGATTTTTAGCTATTATTTTTTTGTCAAATTCTTTAGCTCTTATGATAGCGTTTTTTTCATAATATTTTACAAAGTTTGGCTCATCAATAGCTCTTTGCATAGCTTTTTGTGTAGCATCTTGATCGCCTACAGGAACCAAATAACCCCACTCATTCTCCCCTATTAGCTCTTTTGCTCCACTTTTATGCTCACTTGTAATTACTAGCTTACCGCACGCCAAAGCCTCAATTAAAGCATTTGAAAATCCCTCAAAAAGACTCACAAATACAAATGCATAACATTTTGATATATATTTATATGGATTATTATCAAAGCCAGGCAAAAAAACTCTATCTTCTAAATTTAGCTCTTTTATTAAATTTTCAAGTCTAGAGCGCAAAATTCCATCACCTAAGATTATTAAAGATTTATCACAATTTTTAAGTCTAGCATAGGCTCTAATTAAAAGTTCATGGTTTTTACCGCTATCAAGCCGCCCAACACTTAAGAAAAATTCACCCTTAAATTCTATAGGTTCACTAGATTTACGAGCAATATCATCAAGATCAAGTGCGTTATATAACACTCTCATTTTACGCTCATCAATGCCAAAATTATCCCGCAAATCGGCCAAATTACCAAGACTATTTGGATAGATAAAATCACCTTTTGGATATAGCCATTTAAGTAAAAATTTACTAATTCTAGACTTTAGTGTATCATTAGCATACAGTACCGATGGTGTTGAACACTCATTTAACACTAATGGGCGTTTATCTCCTAAAATCCTAGCTAAAGTTGCAACATAACAAGGGCGATTCATCCATACAAAATGCAAATCCACACCAAGTGCTAGGCAAAGTCGCTTATATTTTAATGCCAAAAATGGTAATTTTGCAAATTTAATCAGTCCATTTTCAAAAGGCTTAGAATTCTCCAAATAATATATTTTAACATCATGTGGGATTGGATAGGCGATGCGATCATTCATTAAAATTAGATAAATCTCATAACGCCCTACTAGCTCACTAAGCAGATTTGACACCACACGCTCAGCTCCACCGCCAGCCATTGAATATATAAATACTGCTAATTTTTTCATTATTTTCCTTTTAATTTACCGATTAATTCACTCCATTGGGAAATAATATTTTGTGGAGTAAATTTAGTTAAATTTATATTTTTTACCAAATTTTCTTTTAAATTTGGATCGCTTAGAACTTCACTTATGCATTCACTTAGCGCCTTAGGGCTAAAATCTTTAGCAATTAAAGCATCCTTTCTATGAGATAAAATCTCCATAGCTCCAGCTGTGGGTGTAGATATTCTAGCAACTTTATAAGCTGCAGCTTCATTTAACACATTACCAAAAGCTTCACTAAGGCTAGGCAAAACCAAAATCTCAGCCCTTTGATAGAGAGTCTCAACGCTCTTAATATGACCTAAAAATTCAATATTTAAATTTAAATTTTTAGCTAAATTTTCTAAATTTTGTCTTTGAGACCCCTCACCTGCAATAGCGATTTTATAATCTTTTAACAAATTTTTATCTACAAGAGCTAAAGCGTTTAGATATAGCTCATAGCCTTTTACTGCTTCAAGCCTACCGACACTTAAAATAAGTTTATCTTTTTTAGCTAAATTAACACCTAAATTTGATGAAATTTTAGCTAAGTTTTCAACCATAAATAGCGGATTATATATTATTTCACAATGCTTAACAAAACTGTAATAATCTTTATCTCTTTTACTTAAAACCACTAATGCATCGCAAAATCTATAACTAAAATTTCTAATTTTTCGCCAAATTTGCGAACTTAGTAAATCATAACTCACATGTTCAGTAGCTATAATTTTTTTTCCCATAAATGCTGTGGCAATTAGCACATTTATATTAGTTTGATCCATAAAAGTGATTATAATATCAGGTTTTGCACTCTTTATATAGGATCTAATTTTTAAAAATTTACTAAATTTGCTTACCCAGCCTTTTTGATTATAAATATCTAAATGAGTAAGCTTACCACTAATTTTATAGTGGTTTTGATTCTCTTCAAAGTAGATGGTCTCAATCTCATAATTTTTACTTAATTCACGGCTTAAAAGCTCTACTACACGCTCAGCTCCACCATTTCTAAGTGCAGAAATTACTAACATAATTTTCATTTTAATACTCTATTTATAAGATTTAACCACTCTTGAGTGATATTTTGAGGCATAAAACTAGCTCTATTTTTATAGCCATTTTGAGCAATTTTAGCTCTTAAATTCTCATCTTGTATAGCCAAGTTTAGCTTTTTAGCTAGACTTTGTGGGGTAAAATCGCTACTTATTAGCCCATTTTTACCATCTTCTATTAATTCACATGCGCCAACTGTAGGCGTAGCAATTCTAGCAACCTTATAAAAGCACGCCTCAATTAATACATTTCCTAACCCTTCGCTTCTTGAGCTTGAAACTATAATTTTAGCTCGCTTATAATAGCTTGATATATCGCTTACGCTTCCTTTGAATTTAACTCTATCGCTTTTAAACTCACTTTTCAATTTTTCAAACTCACTTCCATCTCCACAAATCTCCACACTAAAATCTCCAATATTGCAAAATTTAAGTGAATTTAAAAATATATCGCACCCTTTTACACTCTCAAGTCTACCAACAAAAATTATTAAATTTTCTTTTTTACTTTCATCAAAATCAGCACCAACCTCTCCAAAAAATGGATTATGAATCACCGCACGATTTTTGACATATTTATAATGTTCATAATCGTTTTTGCTTAAAAGTGATAAAGCATCACAAAATGGATATAGTAATCTTTTAGCCACTCTCCACTTTAAAGATAAAAAGCTATGCTCGCTATGTTCTGATATTATTAGCCTCTGTTTTAAGCCTAAATTTGCCATTAAACATAATAAATTTGTACTATCCATAAAGCTAATTATAAGATCAAACTCACCACTTTTAAAAATCTTACGCAATACAAAAATCTTGCTAATTACTCTTTTGAGATTACCTAAAATACCACTATTTTGTAAGCTTAGGCTTACTACACGCACTTGCTCATCAATCTCATAAAATGGCGCCTTGCTATCAAATTTAAAAATAGTTATTTCATGCTTAGAACTTAAATTATTTGCTAAAATACTTAGCACCCGTTCTGCTCCGCCAAATCCAAGCGTAGAAATCACAAATCCAATCTTCAAAAACGCCCCCTAATTTTAGCTATAAATATCGCCCTTTGTGCCAAATTAAATATCATAACAAACCCTACTAAATAACCAAGCCCACTCATCAAAGTACAACAGAGTAAAAACTCCAGCCAATTAGTTACACTTAACATATTTGAAATAGGATAAATTATTCCAGTAATTAAAGCAAAAACAGCAAGACATTTTATATAGATTGGATAAAATGTACTTAGTTTTAACCCCAAATTTGCCCCAGCATTTGCAATATCAAACAGACTAATCTTAAGCGCAATTCCAATGGTTATTACAATTGCTATCTCTTTGAGTCCAAACTCAAAAAAACTAAGCCCAATAAGCTGTATACAAAATACGCAAACAGCCATAAATAGCGTTACAAGTGCTGGTTTTTTCAGTTTATCAGTGATCAAATTTATACTAATTAATGGACGTGAACTAGCAAAAATAATAGATGGTACAAGCGAAATTAAAACTAGCTCATAAATAAATTCAATCTCCTCTTTGCTCTTAAATGGCAGCCAAAGTGTATAAAACTCATCAGCTAAAATCCCAAAAGTCGCAATCAATGGAAGCGAGACAAAGCTTACACTCTTAATAGCTAAAATAACCTCATCTTTAAGAGGCTTAGCGCCTGCATGCAAGGCAACCAGCCGTGGATTCCACGCTACTGCAGTAGTAACTACAAAACTCTCAATAATCATAGTAACTGAGCGAGAAAGCGCTAGTATCCCCATACTAAATGCACTAATAAAAATATTAACCAAAAGCAAGCTAGCACCACTAATAAGCACTTGACTAAGCATATTTAAGCTATTAAAAAGCCCGCTTCTAGCTAAAACATAGACAAATTTTGTTCTAAAAAGCTTGGAATTAAAGTGTAAATTTAGCCCAAATTTATGATTTAAAAATAGAGCACTAAAAAATACAAAAATTGAGGATATTAAAGCTGCAATTGCTGTGTAGTAAATCATAGCCTCAAACGCCCAAAATAACCCTAACACGCACCCAGCATAAATAGCAGTGGATATAGCATTGCGAATAGAGATTAAATACATCTGGTTTTTAATAAATGCATGCACGCTAAAAAGTGCATTAAATAGCCCAATACTAAAGTTGATAAAATATATTGCCATTGTAGCTCTTACATCGTTTAAAAGGGCCTGTGATATATTTATTATTGATTGAATTTTAACCAAAAACACAAACGAAACTAGCGCAACTATAAGACTAAAAATCAGATTAGCTACAATCACTGAACTATAAAATTTGCTAGCCCTAGCAAAATTGCCTTTATGATAGCTAGAGGCAATAAATCTACTAGCTACAGAGTTAATCACAAGTGTTAAGATAAATCCATAATTTACCAGCGAATTAGCAAGTGCTAAAAATCCATAAGCTTCATCGCCTAAAACACGCAAAATATATGGAGTAAGAAAAAAATTAATAGCTGTTTGTAGAGCAAAAACAATAATAGTTGTAAGCAAATTTAGATACATAACGGGCTATTGTTCCTTGAATATTTGGATAGATTTAGGTTGAATTCTAACTAAATTTAAATAATTCTTTGCTTTAATCAAAAATTATTAAAGTTAATAAATCTAAATTTAATATAAAAAATGTTAAATTTAGCACAAAAAATTTAAAAAACAAGCCCATATTTTGCCTAACTTTAAAAATAAATTTTGCAAATTTTTACTAAAATTTAGTCTTAAATTTAAGCCAAATTTGGGTAGCATTACGAATTCTAAAATTATCAAGGACAGTCTTATGGATTATTTGGAACTAGCTCATAAGTATCAAACACCGCTTTATGTGTATGATTTTGATCATATTACTACTCAATATGAGAGATTAAAAAAGGAATTTAATGCTAGAAAGTCACTTATTTGCTACGCTGTTAAAGCCAATTCAAATTTGAGCCTTTTAAAGCATATTGCTACTCTTGGTGGCGGGTTTGATTGTGTGAGTATAGGCGAAGTAAAAAGAGCCCTGCTAGCAGGCGTTAGTAACTATAAGATAATTTATAGCGGAGTTGGCAAGAGCGATGAAGAGATTAAAGAGGCTTTAAATTTAGATATTTTAATGATAAATTTAGAGAGCTTTGCTGAGATGCAAAGAGTTGAATTAATAGCCAAAGAGTTAGGTAAAAAGGCTAGAATCTCAGTTAGAGTTAATCCAAATGTAGATCCAAAAACTCATCCATATATCTCTACAGGATTACATGAAAATAAATTTGGTGTTAGTATAAATGAAGCTAGGAAAATTTATCTACATGCTCATAGAAGTGATAATCTAGATCCAGTTGGTATTCACTGCCATATTGGAAGTCAGCTAAGTGATATTAGCCCAGTTATTGAAGCAGCAAATATTACTAGCGATCTATTAAGAGAGTTAAGAGCAGCTGATATAAATATTAAATTCTTTGATATAGGTGGCGGTATTGGCATTAGATATAGTGATGAAAATGAGCCAAATTTATATGAATATGCTCAAGGAATTTTAGCAGCACTAAAGGGTCAAGATGTAACCATCATATGCGAACCAGGTAGATTTATAGTAGGAAATAGCGGAGAATTACTCACTCAAGTATTATATGAAAAAACTAATGGTGATAAGCGTTTTGTAATTGTCGATGCGGCTATGAATGATCTTATTCGTCCAAGTTTATATGAGGCTTATCATGAGATAATAGCATTAAAAGATGGAGATAAAACTAATTGTGATGTAGTAGGCCCAATTTGTGAAAGTGGGGATTTTTTAGGTAAAAATATAGAGTTGCCAAAGCTAGAACATGGTGATATATTAATAATTAAATCAGCTGGAGCATATGGATATTCAATGTCTAGTAACTACAATACAAGAGGCAGAGCTGCACAAGTCGCTATTGAAGGCGGCAAAGATCGCTTAATAGGCAAAAGGGAGAGCTTTGAAGATATGATACAAAATGAGAGAGAGTTTATATAATGTATTTTATCGATGTTCAAGGAACCTTAATAAGCGATAGCGATAAAAGTCCAATTAATGGCGCTTGTGAACTACTTAAGAAATTAAATCAAAAACAAATTCCATATGTAGTTATAACAAATAATACAAAAATTAAAAGTGATGAGTTTTTACAAACGCTAAGAGATAAAGGTTTGGCAATAAAAGATGGTGCTTATTTAGATCCATTTTGTGTATTAAATAAAACTATTTCACCTTGCCCTGTGGCGCTTTTTGGAGCTAATGAGTTTATTTCTACTATGCAAAATATAGGCTACACACAAGATTTTAGCAATCCAAAAGCAGTTTTAATAGCTAGCTGGGATAAATTTAGCTTTGATGACTTTGCTACTATCAACGAACTTGCCCTAAAAGGGATAAAAATTATAGCTATGCATGAGACTAGTATCTACAAAAAAAATGGTAGATTATATCCAGGAGTTGGCGCTATTGCTAATATGATTAGTTACGCTACTGGAGTGCAATTTAGCAGTATTGGCAAGCCAAGCTTAGGATTTTATACAGCTGCGCTTGAGCTTTTAAAATTGCAAAATCCTAAGGCTGAATTTAAAGATATAACAATAATTAGCGATGACGCAACTGGCGATCTTTATGGAGCTAAAGAGTTGAATATGAGTACGGCTTTGGTTTTAAGTGGTAAAATAGATAAAAGTAGTGCCGCAAATTTAAATAGAGATAAAATTGATAATATATATGATGATGTGAGTAAAATTTGGGAGATTTTAAAATGAGCATTGATGAGTTAAGAGTTGGCATCGATAAGATTGATAATGAGATTTTAGGCCTACTTAATCAGCGTATGGAATTTGTCAAAAAAATTGGCGAATTAAAGGTTGGTTCAAATGCTCCAATTTACCGCCCAGAGCGTGAAAGAGCAATACTAGAAAGATTAAAATCATTACCTAATAACACTCTAAGCAGCAAAGCTATCGAGGCGATATATTTAGAAATTTTTGCTGTTAGTCGCAATCTAGAACTACCACAAAAAGTAGCATTTTTAGGCCCAGTTGGGACCTATACACATCAAGCAGCTGAGAGTAGATTTGGGGCAATGAGCAGCTATACGCCAATCAGTTCTATAGAGGGTGTTTTTAGGGAACTTAACAATGGTGAGGCTAAATATGGAGTTGTACCAATTGAAAATAATACAGAAGGTGCTGTTGGGATTACCCTTGATTGCTTAAGAAAATATGAAAATGTAAAAATCGTAGCTGAAATTTATATGGATATTCACCATAGTTTTGTTAGTTTAAATGAGAATTTAAGCGATATAAAAAAGATATATTCTCATCCGCAAGGCTATAATCAGTGTCATAAATTTCTAGATGATCATAATCTAAATTCAATAGAGTTTATACCAACTAAATCAACTGCTCAAGCTGCCTATTTAGCCTCACAAGATCCTAGTTCAGCAGCAATCTGCTCTAAAATAGCCGCACATATAAACAAAGTGCCAATAATGTTTGAAAAAATCGAAGATAATATGGCAAATAGAACAAGATTTTTTGTACTAAGTGATTTTAAAAATATCAAAAGTAGCTGCAATAAAACCAGCATCCTAGCACTCACTGCTCACCGTCCAGGCGGCCTTGTAGAGCTGCTTAATATGTTTAAAGAGGGTGGAATAAATTTAACCAAGCTTGAGAGTAGACCAATCAAACAAAAAGATTTTAAAACGGTATTTTATATAGATTTTGAGGGGCACATCGATGATGAAAATGTCGAAGCAGTGCTAAAAAATGCTAGCCAAAACGGACATGAGATCACCTGGCTGGGTAGCTACTTAAACCAAGAAGGACAAGAATGAAATTTAATTCACAAATATCAAATTTACCAATATATGAAGCTGGCAAGCCAATCGAGCTTGTTATTAGAGAGTTTGGCATTGAGCCACAAAATGTAGTAAAACTAGCTAGTAATGAAAATCCACTAGGCTGTTCACCGCTTGCACTTGAAGCTATGAAAGAGTCAATCAAATGTGCAAATTTATATCCAGATGATAGCTATTATGAACTTAAAGAGTCTTTGGCAAATTTATATCATGTAAGTAGTAAAAATATTGTAATTGGTAGTGGTAGCGACCAAGTAATAGAGTTTATCATGCACGCAAAGCTTAATCCAAATACAGCAATGCTAAGTGCAGGTATAACTTTTGCAATGTATGAAATTTATGCTAAACATATTGGGGCTAAAATTTATAAAACCTCAAGTGCTGCACACAACCTAAATCAACTAAAAGAGCAATATCTAGCACACAAAGATGAGATAAAGGTTATATTTTTATGTCTACCAAATAACCCACTTGGTGAATGTTTAGATGCTAATGATGTATATGAATTTATATCTAGTGTTGATAGTGATACTATTGTAGTAATTGATGGAGCATATATGGAGTTTGCTAAATTTAAAGATAGCAAAAAAGCTATAAATCCAAGTGATATAGTAAAACTAAATAACTCTATATATCTTGGTACATTTTCTAAAGCTTATGGATTAGGCGGAATGAGAGTTGGCTATGGTATTGCAAATGATCAAATAATTACTGCCATTAGCAAGCTTAGAGCGCCATTTAATATTACAACTCCTAGTCTAGCAGCAGCCATTGCAGCTATTAAAGATCAAGCCTTTATAACGCAAACTTTAGAAAATAACTTTAAAGAAATGAAAATTTTTGAAAAATTTGCTACTGAGAATGGGATTGAATTTATTCCAAGTTATACAAATTTTATTACTTTTAAATTTGATACCAGTAGAGACTCAACTCAAATTTGTGATAATCTACTAAGACAAGGTATAATTTTGCGTAATCTAAAAAGCTATGGATTAAATGCAATACGCATAACAATAGGTACCAGCAAACAAAATATAAAAGTTTTAGAAACTCTTAAAAAGGAAATTTAATAGATTATGGATTTTAAAGCTCTTTTTCAACAAATTAGTCAAGTCGTTCAAAATCTAACCAAAAAGCAAAAAATTGTAGTTATTAGCTCTGTTGTTTTGGTTATTGGATTTTTGGTGTTTTTGACTCTATTTAGCAGTAGTAATAAAAACCCAGAAGCTGAATATGAAGGCTATAGCGTATTATTTCGCAATGTTGATCCTGCTATATCTTCTCAAATTATCAATGAATTAGAGGCTCAAGGCGTAAAATATAAACTAGCTGATGAAGGTACGATTTTAGTTCCTACAAGTGATGTTTATCGCCAAAGAATAGCCGTAGCTAGCCTTGGCATAATGGGTGATAATAAAAAGGGTTTTGAAATTTACGATACACAAGATTTTGGAGCAACCGAAAACGAACAAAGAGTTAAATTCCAACGTGCGATTCAAGGCGAGCTATCTAAAACCATCGAAAGTCTAGAGCCAATTGATAAGGCTAGTGTGTATATAGCTTTTCCTAAAGATAGCGTATTTACCGAGCGTCAAGTCCCACCAACAGCTTCAGTTGTAGTAAAAATTAAAGATGGCGCTAAGTTAAATCGTAGACAGATTGATGGAATTAAAAGAATCGTAGCTGGTTCAGTTCCAAATTTAAAACTAGAAGATGTAAAAATAGTAACACAAGATGGCGTAGCACTTGGCGATGATGAGATTGCATTAGAGAATGAATTAGTAGCTGCACAAATTAAATATAGAAGCCAATTTGAAGATTCATATGAGAGAAAAATCATTGATATGATTGGCAAATTTATTGGCGGAAAAGATAAAGTAACAGCTAAAGTTAGCATTGAATTTGATTTTTCAACCAAAGATAGCATAAATGAGATTTATGATCCAAATTCAGTTATTAGAAGTGAGCAAAATATAGAAGAAAAAAGGGAAGGAAAAGAGCCAAAAGATGTAGGCGGTGTGCCGGGTGCAGTTAGTAATATCGGCCCAGTTCAAGGCCTAGAAGATAATAAACCAACCGAGCTATACTCCAAAAATGTCGCCAATACCAACTATGAAATTTCAAAACAAACAATAAAAGTAAAAGATCAATACGCCACGATAAAAAGAGTAACCGCAGCCGTAGTCGTAGATGGAAAGTATGAATTCCAAACCCTTGAAGATGGCTCACAAGCTCAGACTCCAACCTATATTCCATTAAATCAAGATGAATTAAACTCAATAAAAAGTCTAGTCCAGCAAGCAATCGGATATAATGCTGATAGGGGCGATGAAGTTACAGTAAGTAATTTTGAATTTAGACAAACTGGTAAAATTGCACAGGTAACAGGCTTCCAAAAAGTTGTAGATACATATTTTAAACCAATTGTACCGGTATTAAAATATCTAATAGTTTTAATAATTTTATATGTATTTTATAAACAAGTTATTACTCCATTTCTTAATAAAATGCTTGAAGAGTCTAAAGACGAAGGTCTTGAGCCGCTCTCACATGAATCTACTATCCAAGAAGAAGCCGAGGATACATTGGAGAAATTCAAAGCTGCTAGAAAACGGGTTGAAGATGAACTTGGAATTGGTGAGAATTTTGATGAAAATGAGCTTAAATACGAAGTTATGCTAGAAAAACTCAAACTCATTGCCACTGAAAGAAGCGATGAGATCGCTACATTGTTGCAAAATATGCTTAAAAATGATACTGGATTCAACTCCAATAAGGAATTCTAATGAAGCTAAACGAAGAACAAAAGGCAGTATATGAAGATTTGAGCATGGCTGAAAAAATAGCCATCTTGCTCATTCAGCTAGGTGAAGATGTTACTACGATGCTTTTTGCGCATATGGATATAGATATTATCACTGAAATCTCAAAATATATTGCCACTGCCAAAACTATCGATAAATCAATAGCAGCTGCAGTGCTAGAAGAATTTTATGTAGTTAGTCAGTCTAACCAATATTTACAAAGTGGCGGTATCGAATATGCTAAAGAGATTTTATTTAGAACATTTGGTCCAGAAATCGCTCAAAAAATTATGGATAAACTCCAAAAATCACTCGAAACCACCAAATCTTTTGGCTATCTTGGCCAGGTGCGACCTCAGCAGTTAGCTGACTTTATCGTCAAAGAACACCCACAAACCATCGCTCTAATCGTAGCCCATATGGATTCATCAAGTGCTGCTGAAACCCTAGTTTATCTACCAGATGATATTAGAAGCGAAGTTGTAATGCGTATGGCAAACCTAGGCGATATTAGCCCATCTGTTGTCAAACGTGTTTCAACCGTACTTGAATCCAAGCTTGATAGCCTTACAAGCTATAAAGTTGAAGTTGGTGGACCAAGAGCTGTTGCAGAAGTTCTTAACCGTCTTGGTCAAAAAGCAAGCAAATCTACAATCGAAATTATTGAGAAAAATGATCCGGCTCTTGCTACGATCATTAAAGATCTTATGTTTACATTTGATGATATTAGCTCTCTTGATAACAATGCTATTAGAGAAATTCTCAAAGTTGTGGATAAAAAGGTACTTATGGTTGGTTTAAAAGGCAGCGGCGAAGAGTTAAAACGCAAATTCCTAGCCAATATGAGTCAAAGGGCAAGCGAAGCATTTATCGAAGAGATGCAATTTATTGGTGCTGTACGTGTAAAAGAGGTTGAAGAGGCACAAAGAAAAGTTGTAGAACTAGTTCAAAAACTAGCTGAAGATGGAGTATTCCAAGTCGGCGTAAGCGAAGAGATGATAGAATGATAGCAAGTAGTGTAATACATAAAAACAACGAAGAGCATATAGTCGAGCCATATAGATTTAAGGTTTTAGCGCTCCAATCAAATGAATCACCAAAAGAACAACCAGTCAAGGAGCCAATCCAAGATACAAATAGCGATGCAAGAGATGATTTTGAGTCAAATACACAAAATGCTGAATCAAGCTCAACTCCAGCTCAAGAGTCGTCAAATTTAATAGAATCAACATTTATTGAAGAGCTTTTAAAGCGAACTGATGATCTAAGCGGTAATATCGTTAAGCTTCAAATGCAGATTGAACATCAAGAGAATGAATTTAAAATTCGCCTAGAAAATGAGACTCAAAGAGCCAAAGAAGAAGGGTTAAGAGAAGGACACGAACAGGCTAAAGCTGAGTATGATGCAGCTTTAAATGAAACTAGCAAAAAGTATTCAAGTTCCATTGATAAGCTCGATGAGCAAACTGCTAAACTTGAAACTTTACTAGCAACTAGTCAAAGTGAAATCGCAGCAACTGCTATTGAGATTGCTAAAGAAGTAGTCTTAAAAGAGATAAAAGACAGCTCAGCTCAGATTGCCTTAAATATCGCTAAGAGCTTAATTGATGAACTAAACCAAGCTACAACAATTGAGATAAAAGCCAATCCAAAAGATTATGAGTTTATAAAATCAAATTTAGCTCTAAAATCTAATATAAAACTTAGCAGTGATGAGGCTGTATCAGCTGGTGGTGTAATCATTCTAAGCGATATAGGCAATATCGATGGCAGCATAATGGCTAGATTTGAGAAAATTAAAAAAATATTAAGCGAATAAAATGAATATAAAATCTCTAAAGCTAGGCGAACTAGAATCTCTAGCCTGTGATATCAGGGAACGAATTTTAAGTGTAGTTAGCACCAATGGCGGACATTTAAGCTCAAATTTAGGAGTTGTAGAGCTTAGCATTGCGATGCACTATGTATTTAATCCCCCAAATGATCCATTTATATTTGATGTTAGCCACCAAAGCTACACTCATAAGCTCTTAAGCGGGCGTTGGAATGAGTTTGATAGTTTGCGTAAATTTGGTGGAATTAGTGGATATACTAAACCTAGCGAGAGTGAATATGATTATTTTATAGCTGGACATAGTTCAACTTCTATTAGCCTTGCTGTTGGCGCTGCTAAGGCTATAAGACTTAAAAACGAAGATAGATTACCCGTAGCTCTAATCGGCGATGGGGCATTAAGTGCTGGTATGGCGTATGAGGCTTTAAATGAGCTAGGCGATCTTAAATATCCATGCGTTATTATTTTAAATGACAATGAGATGAGTATCTCAAAACCGATTGGCGCTATGAGCAAATACCTATCACAGATGATGGCTGGGCCATTTTATCAAAAATTTAAAAGCAAAATTAATCAACTTTTAGAGCTTATGCCAGACTCAGCAGCTTATATGGCTAAAAGATTAGAAGAAGGCATTAGACTCATTACTCCTGGAATGTTTTTTGAAGAGCTTGGATTAGAATATATAGGCCCAGTAGATGGGCATAATATCAAGGATTTAATCTCAGCTTTTAGCGTAGCAAAAAATATGAAAAAACCAGTTATAGTCCATGCTCAAACTATAAAAGGCAAAGGTTATGAAATTGCCGAAGGCCCAAAAGAGAAGTGGCATGGCGTTAGTCCATTTAATCCGCAAAATGGTATAGCGCTACAAAAATCTAGTCAAAAAAATGCTACTGAAATTTTTAGCAGTTTACTTTTAGAACTTGCTAGTAAATATGATAATATAGTAGGCGTAACAGCTGCTATGCCTAGTGGTACTGGAATTGGGGCTTTGATTGAGAAATTTCCAGATAGATTTTGGGATACTGCAATTGCAGAACAGCATGCAGTTACATCTATGGCAGCAATGGCAAAAGAAGGCTTTAAACCCTATATTGCAATATATTCAACATTTATGCAAAGAGCCTATGATCAAGTCATTCATGATTGTGCTATTTTAAATTTACCTGTAGTCTTGTGCATGGATAGAGCTGGCATAGTAGGAGAAGATGGTGAGACGCATCAAGGAGCTTTTGATATTAGCTTTTTAAACGCTATACCAAATTTTACTCTTGCAGCACCTAGAGATGAATTAATGTTTAAAGAGATTATGGAATTTTCTTATAGTTTTAATTCGCCACTTGCTATTAGATATCCTAGGGGAAATTTTGGGCTTAGTGATGAGTTTAAACCAGTTAAAGTAGAGCTTGGAAAATCCCAAATTTTATCGCAAAATAATGAAAATGTCGCATTTATTGGATACGGTAATGCGGTAGCTAAAGCATACAAGGTAGCTAAATTTTTAGATATTAATCCTACAATTATAGATCTTATCTTTATAAAACCACTTGATAAAGAGCTGCTTTTAAACCTTGCTAAAGAGCATAAAAAATGGTATATTTTTAGCGATAGTGCTAAGCGTGGTGGGGTTGGCGAGATTTTATCTGGATTTTTACAAGAGAATAATATTAAAGATGTAAATATTATAAGCTTTGAGTATGAAGATAAGTTTATAACGCATGGATCTATAAATTTAGTAGAAAATAGCTTAAACATCAGTATTGAAGAGATTGCTAAAAAAATCATACTTTAAACAAGATAGGCTAATAGATAAAAAATATTAATTAATAAAGTTGAATTTAAATATTTTTTGGATAAAATACGCCCATTTAATTAAGAGGAAAAAAGTATGGATTACATGGAGCTTTTAAAACAAGCCAAACTTAAAGCCACTCCACAAAGACTGTGTGTGTTAAAAATACTGAGCAATCACACGCATCCAACTATAGATGAGCTTTATGAACAAATTAAAAGCGAATACCCATCTATATCACTTGCAACAGTATATAAAAATCTAAGCACCCTTATAAATGAAAATTTAGTAATTGAGGTTAATAGCCCAAACCAAAAAGCAAAATATGATATTTACGAGCAACCACACATTCATTTAGTATGTAGCAATTGTGGCAACATTACAGATATTAGCGCCAACGATGCGCAGATGATCTCATATCAAACCCATCTAGAACAAAAGATAGGTAACTTAATAAATAGATTAAATATCGTTGCAAATGTCTCAAATTGTTCAAAGTGTTGCTAAATTTAAAGCCCTAAATACGGGGTTTTAAAGCTATATTTTAGTAGTTTTAGTGTAAAATTCTTCACTTTTATTCAAGGAAAAATTTTGCAAAATATCAACTATTTAGAAATCACATCCAAACTCCCAAAAATAGGCAACAAAATGCTATATTTTGGTATCGATATTAGTGCTTATGATGGGGTTAGATTGCTAATTTTGCAAAAGCTCTTTTTAATTGATGGGCTTAGAAAACTCTACCAAAAAGATAAAAATAGTGCGATTTTAGCTATAATTGGAAAGCATTTAATAGAAATAAACTGCCTAATTAATAGCTTTGATTTTATATTTGATAAACTTGTTGTTGTTAAATTTAGCAAACTTCTAGATCAAGTTTTACCGCTATTTGAGCATTTAGGCCAAATTTTAAAAGGACAAAATGATTCTGAATTAAAAGATATTTTAGCTCAAATTCAGATATATTTTGAGAATGGGTTTCAATCATTATGCTTTGAATTGGAGATTTTTTTATATGATACACACTCATTTTACTGCATTAAAGAGTGGAAAATTTCTTCATCATCAGCATATGCAATCCGCAAAAGTATAGTAAATTTACGCCAAGAAATTAAAGCCAAAACCGCCTTAAATTCAAACACTCTAAGCGAACTTTTTGTGCTTGTTAATGCATTTTATCAGATTTTTGGATTAACTAAATTTGAGCAAAAACTCTCAAAAATCACAAATTTAGTCTATAAATTCAAAAAATCTAACCAAAAAGATAGCAAATCAATAAATAAAGAATTAAATAAAAAGCTAAAAAAATTCGATAAAAAGCTAGCTAAAATCTCAAAAAAACTAAAACCATACTATCAAAAGGAAATCTAGTGCAAAACCAAGAAAAAATCATAGATATGTTTAATGAAATTGCGCCCACTTATGATAAAGCTAATAAAATATTAAGCTTTGGAATCGACGCTTCTTGGAGAAGCTCAGCCTGTGATCAAGTTTTAAAAAATTTTAACTCCTCACTAAATATTGCAGATGTCGCTTGCGGCACTGGAGATATGATTCAAGCATGGATTAATAGCGCCAAAAAAGCAAATTTAAAAATTGAAAAAATTACCGGAATTGACCCAAGTAAGCAGATGTTAAAAGTAGCCAAAGAAAAGCTCCCAAATTGTGAATTTAAAGAGGCAAAAGCTGATAATACAGGATTAAGCCCAAATACCCAAGATATAGTTAGTATAAGTTATGGTATTAGAAATGTCGTAGCTAGAACTCAGGCTTTACATGAGTTTAATAGGGTTTTAAAAATTGGCGGATATTTAGTTGTTTTAGAATTTACTAAAAGAGATAAAAGTGGCCCAATAGCAAAGATTAGGGATTTTTATCTACACAATATTTTGCCTGCAATCGGTGGATTTATAAGCAAAAATAAAGAGGCTTATGAGTATCTACCTAGAAGCATTGAAGGTTTTTTAGACTCAAATGAGTTTTGTCGTGAACTTGAAGGAAGTGGTTTTGAGATGGTGATAGTTAAAGGGTTTAGTATGAATATTAGCACTATGTTTATTGCTAAAAAGGTTAAAAATATATGACAGTAAGCGATCTAAATGAGTCGGCTAAGGCGTTATTAGAGTCGCACTTTAGCGTAGTTGAAGTTGAAGGTGAGATAAGTCGCTTAACAAAACATAGTAGTGGTCACTGGTACTTTACGCTCAAAGATGAGAAATCTGCCATCAGCGTCGCTATGTATAAATTTGCTAATCAAAATATAAAAT
This sequence comes from Campylobacter sp. P0103, assembly GCF_002139545.1. Classification (NCBI taxonomy): domain Bacteria; kingdom Pseudomonadati; phylum Campylobacterota; class Epsilonproteobacteria; order Campylobacterales; family Campylobacteraceae; genus Campylobacter; species Campylobacter sp. P0103. The sequence goes on from NZ_MJKG01000003.1 coordinate 59,567, forward strand.
TTGAAATAAAAGATGGAATGAAAGTTACGCTAATTGGTAAGCTTTCAATCTATAGCCCAAATGGTAGCTATCAGTTTATCGCTAGTCGCATAATGCCTATTGGCGTAGGAGAATTAGAGCTTGCTTTTAACCAACTTAAAGAGCGTTTAGCAGCTGCTGGGTTATTTGATAAAGAGCATAAAAAGCCACTACCAAAATATCCAAGCAAAGTAGGAATCATTACAAGTGCTAGTTCTGCAGCATTTGCTGATATGTGTAAGGTTATTAGTGATAGGTATGTTTTGCCTAAGTTTTATCTATTTAATTCCTTAGTTCAAGGAAATAGCGCTCCAGCAAATTTAATTAAGATGTTAAAGCTTGCTGATTCTATGGAGTTAGATGTAATTGTCATTGCTAGAGGCGGCGGGTCTAAAGAGGATTTGTGGTGTTTTAATGATGAAGGCTTGGCTTATGCAATTTATGAAGCAAAGACGCCTATTATCTCAGCTATAGGGCATGAGATTGATTATAGTATTAGTGATTTTGTAGCTGATCACAGATCGCTTACACCCACTGCTGCGATGGTTGATCTCTTGCCTGATAGTAATGAACTTCATCAAAAACTTGATATTTTTCAAAATACTCTTGAAGCGATTATATCATCTAAATTCAACAAATGTGAAAGCTATTTAAATTTAGCCAAAGCACAGATAAAATCTAAAGCAATAGAACAAAAAATCAACTTAGCTACTCTTACTTTAGATAGTTTTAAGTCAAATTTAGATAACTTTTTACATAAAAAATTTAATTTAGCTCAATCAAAAATTGATAAATTTGAGTTAGTTTTTAAAAGACAAGAGTATTTTTACAAGGTAACAAAAAATATGGCACATATTATAAAAGATTCGCAAATCATCTCATTATCTGAGCTAAAAAGCGGCGATGAGATTACTATTAGTTCACAAAATTTATGCAAACAAGCAATAATAAAATAAGGGGATAAAATGAGTAGAGTTTTAAATTTTAGTGCTGGTCCAAGTGCGATTCCATTAGCAGTTTTAGAGCGTGCACAGGCTGAATTTACTAATTATCACGGTCTTGGCTTTAGTATTATGGAGGTTAGCCATCGTGGTAAGGTATTTGAAGAGTTACACAATAACGCCATTGCTAAACTAAAAAGTTTTTATAATATCGGCGATGATTATGCGGTGCTATTTTTACAAGGTGGTGCGACTTTGCAATTTGCTCAAATTCCGATGAATATTTACACTGGTGGCGTGGCTGAATATGTAAATACCGGCGTTTGGACACAAAAAGCAATCAAAGAAGCCAAAATCCAAAATATCAATTACAAGGTAATAGCAAGTAGCGAAGATACTAAATTTGATCACATTCCAAATTTTAATTTTAGTGATGATGCTGATTATGGTTATATCTGCTCAAATAACACGATTTACGGCACACAATACGCCACACTTCCAAGCCCAAAATGCCCACTAGTAGTAGATAGCAGTTCTGATCTTTTAAGCCGTGAAATTGATTTTAAAGCACACAATATCGGATTATTCTATGGTGGAGCACAAAAAAATGCTGGCCCAGCTGGTATAACTATTGTTATAGTTAAAAAAGATTTAGCCGCAAGAGTTAAAGATAGCGTTCCTACTCCGCTTCGTTATATAACGCAAATAGAGGCTAATTCACTAGCTAATACACCACCGACATTTGGAATTTATATGTTTGATTTGGTTCTTGATTGGATCAAAGATCAAGGTGGTTTAAATGCTATAAATGCTGTAAATGAGCAAAAAGCAGCTGCTTTATATGAACTTATAGATAATTCAGATTTTTACAAAGCATTTGCAAAACCAGGTTCGAGAAGTTTAATGAATGTTAGTTTTGCCACTCCAAGTGCTGAACTTGATGGAGCTTTTGTTAAATTAGCTGAACAAAATGGAATGATAGGATTAAAAGGTCATAGAATCTTAGGTGGTTTAAGAGCTTCTATATATAATGCTGTAACACAACAAAGCGTACAAACTCTATGTGAATTTATGAAGGAATTCCAAAGAACACATGGATAATTTTTAAGCCTTTTAGGTAGTTAAACTCTATTTAAAGGGCTTTTAAATTTTATATTAAATACAAAATATCCGATTGTAAAAATTAGACATAAAAAAAGGCTACGACTCTTGCGAGTCGCAGCCAAATTAATTAAAAGGTAGAATTATAGTTTGTCGCCATCAGTTGATAGGTAGCTTGCTACACCTTCAGTTGTAGGTTTCATACCTTTATCACCTTTGTTCCAGCCAGCTGGACAAACTTCACCATGCTCATTTGTAAATAGCATTGTATCAACCATTCTTACCATTTCATCGATATTTCTGCCAAGTGGTAAATCATTTATTACTGCGTGGCGAACTGTACCATCTTTATCTAGTAGGAAGCTACCTCTTAGAGCTACTGCTTCATCAAATAGTACATCAAATCCTCTTGCCCACTCTTTTTTAAGGTCAGCTACTAGAGGGAATTGTACTCTACCGATACCGCCTTGTTTAATATCTGTTTCTCTCCATGCAAAGTGGCAGTATTCATTATCTGTGCTAACGCCGATAACTTCAATACCTCTATCTTTAAATTCTTTATATCTTTTGTCAAAAGCGATGATTTCGCTTGGGCAAACAAATGTAAAATCTTTTGGATAGAAAAATACTACTGCACCTTTTGGTCCAATGTTTTTATATAGATCAAAATTTTCTTCAATTTGACCATTGCCTAGAACTGCTACGCCACTTAGTTGTGGTGCTTTATTAGTAACTATCATACTAAATCTCCTTAATAATTTTTATGAATTGCGAAATTGTATCTGTATAAATTTAACTATAATTAAACGCAGATAAAACAATCTATAAAATCAATTTAAAAGTAATAAAAATATGAATTTAAAGAAAAATTTGCTATAATCGCCCAATTTTTTATTAAAGGAAAAAAATGCTAGGTGATTTTTTTTCAAAAATACGCAAAAAACAATCTCACCCAAGTGAAGCTCCAAGTCACTGGGTAAAATGCAGCAGTTGTAGCTCTTTAATGTATTTTAAAGAAGTTGAAGCATGCTATAATGTTTGTCCAAAATGTGGATATCATATGAGACTTAGCGCTCAAAAAAGAATAGAATTAATTAGCGATGTTGGAAGTTTTGTTGAATTTGATGCAAATTTAAGACCAATAGATCCATTAAATTTCGTAGATAAAAAATCATATAAAAAGAGAATTGAAGAAGGTCAAAGTAAAAATGGCAAAACAAGCTCAGTAATCTCAGGAGAAGCTACAATTGATGGCCAACCAGTTCAGCTTGTGGTTTTTGATTTTAGCTTTATGGGTGGTAGCCTAAGCTCAGTTGAAGGTGAAAAAATCACTCGTGCAGTTCGCAGAGCGATAGAAAAAAGAAATCCACTTATTATAGTAAGTGCAAGCGGTGGCGCAAGAATGCAAGAGAGTACATTTAGTCTTATGCAAATGAGCAAAACTAGTGCTGCACTCAAACTTTTAAGCGATAATAGATTGCCATATATCTCAGTTCTTACTGACCCTACTATGGGTGGAGTTTCAGCTTCATTTGCTTGGCTAGGTGATTTAATCATTGCTGAGCCAAAAGCTTTAATAGGTTTTGCAGGCCAAAGAGTTATTGAACAAACTATTAAAGCAAGCCTACCTGAAGGTTTTCAAAGAGCTGAGTTCTTACTAGAGCATGGATTAATAGATGCTATAGTCCCAAGAGATGAGCATAAAAAATATCTTAGTGATATGATAAGATTTTTTATGAAAAATGATAATTTTTATAGCCCAATTAATGAGGCTATTTAGTGCAAATTCTAGTCCATTGTCTTCAAAAGCTTGATGATGATAAAGATATAAAAGATTATATCAAGATGAGTAGCAAATGGGCTAATATTAAAGAGATTAATAAATTTAGCCCACAAATTGCTAAAGCTCAAATTCAAGGCCAAGCCGCATCGCATAGAGCATATGAAGAAGCATATAAGCCTTGTTTAAATGGTTTTTGCATCGGACTTGATGAGCGTGGTGAAATGCTTGATAGCTTTGAGTTTGCAAAGCTTCTTAAAGATAGAAATCAAATTTCATTTTTTATTGGCGGGGCTTATGGTTTAGGTGATAATTTACGGGGAGAGATGCATAAGTTAGTGAGTTTATCACGGCTAACATTTGCGCATAAAATAGCTAAACTCGTACTATATGAGCAGATTTTTCGCGCTCTTTGCATTAATGCAAACCACCCCTATCATAAATAAAAAGGAGTTATATGACAACAAGCCAACTAGAGTATTTTAAAGAGTTGCTTTTAGAGAGAAAAGAGCAAATTCAAAGAAATATCAATGATGCAGCTAGCGAGATTGATGGACTTAGACAAAGTGGTGCTACTGATGAGCTTGACTTTGCTAGTATTAGTGCTGATGAAGAACTAGAACACTCAATCTCAGCTAAACAACAACAAGAGTTACATGAAATTGATCAATCATTAAAAAAAATTGAATCTGGAATTTATGGTATTTGCGATATGTGCGAAGATGATATTGATATAGAACGCCTAAAAGTAAAACCACACGCACGCTACTGCATTACATGTCGTGAAATTGCTGAAAAAACAATAATAAAATAAGGGTAAAAGATGAAAACTAGACGATTTTTCTTATATTCTGTTATCTATATTGGGCTTGTTTGGCTGGTCACTTTTTCGTTTGCTGACCAAAATTATGCTATAAATATTCTTAGCTATACACTTGAATTACCAGTAGCTACATGGCTTGTGGTGCCACTTTGTATCTTTGCGATTTTAGCACTTTTGCATATGAGCTACTATGGGTTTAAAATCTACCTAGAAGGTAGAGCAATGAAAAGCGATGCTCAAATTTATAATGTTTTAGCTAAGGAAATTTACCTTGGACTAGAGTCAAATAAAGATTTTAAAACCGATCTTTTTGCGGCTTCAAGTGAGGTTACAAAATCTCTTTCTCCATGGCTAAATTTAGGCAAACCAGTTCTTCATAACGATGATTTAAGAGCCGCCTATGAGCTTTACAATGATGTAAAAACTGGAAAAGTATGTGAGTTAAAAAGATTTAAGCTTTTAAAAACTAATCCACTCTATATCCAAAATGAAAAAAACAAAATTCAAGCTGACTATAAATACGCTATTACCATCTTATCTAGCAATGATGCAAACGAAGAATTAAGAGCTTTTGCTTCAAATGCACTCGTAGAAAATGGTTCGTTTTTAGAACTATCTAAATTCAATCCAATCTACACAAATAACGATGTATTAACACTGGTAAATAGATACTCTAAAGACAAATTTGAAATTAGTACAAATGATATGTTTGGAATTATTAATAAAGTTAAATTTACCTCAGATGAATATATTAAAATTGCTAAAATTCTTAAAACAAAAGTTGATCCAGATCTGCTTATATCTATGTTTGAGCATCTTAGAAATGATGAAGGGGCTGCATTTGAAGCATATTTATATCTACTTTATGACTTCCAAATGATAGAAAAGCTTAGAGAAGCGATAATGAGCGGTAATGCTAAATTTGAGCGTATTGAGACCTTACTCTTTTTAAGAGATCATGGTAAAATCGCTAGAGCGGATCTATTTTATTAATGATTGATTTTAGCTCAAAACCGTTATTTTTAGCCCCTTTAGCGGGCTTTTCTGATCTACCACTTCGCAGCCTAGCTAAGCGTTTTGGCTGCGATTGTACAGTTAGTGAAATGATTAGCTCAAATGCTCTTGTATATGAACATGATAAGACCTTAGCAATGCTAGAAAAATCTCCACTAGAAACGCCATATATAGTTCAGCTAGCAGGTAGCGACACAGACGTAATCGCTAGAGCAGTAGAGATTTTAAATGAATTTGATGGGATTGATGGGATTGATTTAAACTGTGGTTGTCCAGTGCCAAAAGTAATAAAACAAAATGCCGGTTCAGCCTTATTAAATGAACCAAAATTGCTATGTAATATCATTGAAACGATTAAAACTAAATCAAATAAACGCTATACTTCGGTTAAAATTCGTCTAGGATTTAACACCAAAATGGCACACCTAATAGCTCAAGATTTAGCTAACGCTGGGGCTGATTTTATCTGTGTGCATGGACGAACTAGAGCTGGTGGATATAGCGCACCAGTTGATTATGAAGCCATCGCTAAAATAAAATCAAATACAACAATTCCAGTTATTGCCAATGGCGACATTAATCTAGATAACTATCAAAATGTATTAAAAACTACTGGTTGTGATGGACTGATGATTGGCAGAGCTAGTATTGGTTCTCCATGGATATTTAAAGAGATTAAAGAAAATCAAAGTATAAATCCAGATGAAAAAAGACAAGTAATTAAAGAACATTTTGAACTAATGCTTAATACTTATGGTAATCATGCTATAGGGATTTTTCGCAAACATTTACACGAATACTCCAAAGGTCTTAATGGGGCTAGCGAATTTAGATCTAGCGTTAATAAAATGCACTCTCCAGAGCAGATGAGAGAACAGATTGAACAATTTTTTGACCCATGCAGGGCTATATCTTAAAGGTTCAAAAAGTAAGAGATGAAGACTGTATTGTCACAATTCTCTCACCGCACAAACAGATCAAATGTTATAGGTTTTATGGCGCTCGTCACCCTATTATCACTCAAGGATTTAAACTTGATTTTGAATTAGTTGAAAGTAAAAGCTTTTTGCCGCATCTTCGCTCGACTATGCATCTAGGATTTAGCTGGTTAATCGAGCGTGAACGACTTTTAGTTTGGCAAAATTTTATGCGGCTAATGGCTGATCATTTACGTGATGTACAAGAGAGTGATGAGTTTTATTTTGAAATACTTGAAATGTGTGCTAAGAAATTTCACCGCCAAAACCCTATTAGAGTCGTACTTGAATCCTATGCAATGATTTTAAAATTTGAGGGGCGATTGCATATTGATACTAGTTGTTTTATCTGCGATGGCAAGCTTAATGAACAAGTCGGACTTGGTAGAGCATTTTTACTTGCCCATCCTGAATGTATAGGCAAAAATCCATTAAACTATGATAGCGTGATTAAATTTCTTTCTACTGCTTCAACTGCTCACTTAAACGATACGCAAATCAAAGAGTTATATTTTATCCTTTTAGAGGGGTTTTAATTTTTTGTTTATATGGATTGCTTTATCTTCTAAAACATATCAAGAAAATAATAATAAAATAAATCAAAAGTATTAAAGTAAATATTTTAATAAGTATTTATTTTGCAAGTTATTATTACGGCAATATGATATAATCTAAAACTAAAAAGCACTATTTTACACTAAATATATTAGAATTTAATATATTTTTTTATAAAATTTGTAGTTTAGAAAATTGCGGGAGAGCAAAATGAGTACTAATCTACTAAATAATCAGCAAAAAGAGATTGGCGATGAAGCTTTCATTACTACAAAGACAGATTTAAAAGGCTACATTACTTATGCTAATAGCTATTTTTTAAATATCGTAAATGCCAAAAATTCAGATCTCATAGGCAAAAATCACAATATAGTTCGCCATCCCGATATGCCAAAGTATGTATTTAAGCTACTTTGGGATAGGATAAAAAATAAACAAGAGATATTTGCTTTTGTTAAAAATATAACCTTTGATGGTGGATATTACTGGGTATTTGCCAATGTTACAAGCTCTCTTGATGAAAGTGGCAATATCATAGGCTACTACTCAGTGCGACGCAAAGCCAATCCACAAGCCGTGGAGAAAATCATCCCAATATACCAAAAAATGTTAGAATTAGAAAAATTCAGCGGAATCGAAGCTAGCCAAAAATATATAGCCGATTTATTAGCTACGCACAACACTACATACGACCGCTTTGTCAATGAACTACAAAGAGTAAAAGGATAGTAAATGGGTATATTTAGCAAAAAAAGTAAATTTGATGATATTGTTTATAATGAGATAGTAGCAGTAGTATGTGGCGCATCAAAAGGCAAATTAGAAGCTAGGATTACAAATATTGATAATGATTCTAGATTAGTAACGATAGCTAAGTATATCAATGACCTTTTAGATCAAGTAGAAGCCCTACAAAGAGAGACTCAAAGTAGCATTTTAGCAGCCAGAAGTGGCAAAGAGTATCGAAATATCTATGTTGAGGGATTTAAAGGGATTTTTAGAAATAACGCAGAATCTCTAAGCGAAGGCGTAACCGGTGTTTTAGAGGGGCAAAAAGGAAAAATCAGAGGAATTTTAAGCCAAAAATTTACCGAACTTGGCAATGGTACAAATGGAATGGATAGCGTTCAAAGAGATCTAATCGCAAGTGTAAGTGATTTAGCTAAGGTAGTAAATTCTAGTCAGCAAACTGCCGCTATTGCCGCCCAGAGCATAAGCAAAGTCGAAGAGCTAAGTTCAAATTTTCATATAATAACATCAAATACTAACCAAACTACTCAAAGTATATATCAAAGAGCAACCGATATTAGTAATGTAGTAAATTTAATTAAAGATATAGCTGACCAAACTAATCTTCTTGCTCTAAATGCCGCCATTGAAGCTGCTCGTGCAGGTGAGCATGGTAGAGGATTTGCAGTTGTTGCTGATGAAGTTAGAAAATTAGCAGAAAATACAACTAGGGCTACTGCTGATATTGAAAGTACCGTAACAATGCTAAGTCAAGACGCCGATGAATTAAACCGCTCAACTGATATGATAAATCAAGTGGCCCAAACAGCTTTAGATAACACAGATAAATTAAAAGAGGCTCTAGAAAATTTTAGTACTGACGCAGCTACTACAGCTAAAGTCTCAGAATTAACGCAAAATAAAACTATTGGAATTTTAACCAAAATTGATCTTATTTTAGCCAAAACCACAGCTTATAATAACGCATTAAATGAGCTAAAATTTACTCCAGAGCAAAAAGCGCATATAGATGAGTTATTGCATGATTGTGAGAGTAATTTTGCTAAATTCAGCCCAGAACAAACTGCTAAAATCAAAGAGGCTTTAGAGTTGATAATTAAAGTTTTAAGAGATGAAAATAGACAAGATATAGATAAACTTGTTGATAAATTTAATACCATAGAACAAAATAGTAGTTTTATCTTTAAAAGCATAGATAGCGTAGTATTAAATAAAAATTAATTTAGGATTTATATATGAGTTTGGATTTTACCCATCTGCATTTACATACTGAGTATTCGCTTTTAGATGGAGCTAATAAGATTAAAACTTTAGCTAAAAGACTAAAAGAGATGAATATAAAATCTTGTGCTATTACTGATCATGGAAATATGTTTGGAGCAATTGAGTTTTATAAAGGGATGAGGGCTGAGGGGATAAAGCCAATTATTGGTCTTGAAGCCTATATCCATAATAACGATGATATAAGCTCTAAAGAGAGTAGATATAGATTTCATCTATGCTTATTTGCCAAAAATGAGATAGGATATCAAAATTTAATGTATCTTAGCTCAATGAGCTATATCAAGGGATATTACTACTATCCAAGAATCAATAAAAAGCTATTAAGAGAGCATAGCGAGGGGCTAGTTTGTAGCTCGGCTTGTTTGGCTGGAGAGGTGAATTTTCATCTAAATTTAAGTGAGAGAAACATCAAAAGGGGTGCAGGCGGATATGAAGCGGCTAAGGCTGCAGCACTAGAGTATAAAGATATATTTGGCGATGATTTTTATCTTGAGATTATGCGTCATGGGATATTTGATCAGCAGCGAATTGATAGTGATATTATCAGATTATCTAAAGAGACTGGTATTAAATTAATCGCCACAAACGACGCTCACTACACCACCAAAGATAGTGCCATAGCACAAAAAATCTTTGTCTATATCTCAGCCAATAAAAATTTCGATGAGAGTGTCAAAGAGCAGGTTTTAAGCGAATTTTATGCTAAATCCCCAGAGCAGATGAGCGAGATTTTCGCTGATATCCCAGAAGTGGTATCTAATACCCAAGAGATAGTAAATAAGTGTAATTTAGAGATTAAATTAGGCAACGCCACTCCGCCAAATTTCAAATTCACCCAAGAATATGCCAAAGCAAGGGATCTAGCCTTGCCAAACCCAGATTTAGAGTATGATTTGGATAATGATAGCCTTTTGTTTGAATATGAGTGTAAAGAGGGGCTTAAAAAGCGTTTAGAGTTTATCGATCCTAGCAAACATCAAATTTACAAAGATAGGCTAGACTTAGAGATAAACACCATTAAAAATATGAAATTCCCAGGCTACATGCTTATCGTGGCTGATTTTATAAACGAAGCCAAAAAGCGTGGTATCCCAGTAGGCCCTGGGCGTGGCTCGGCCGCTGGAAGCTTGGTAGCTTACGCCCTTCGTATAACTGACCTTGATCCGATCCCATATAACTTGCTATTTGAGAGGTTTTTAAATCCTGAGCGTATAAGTATGCCTGATATTGATGTGGATTTTTGTCAAAATCGCAGAGGCGAAGTTATTGATTATGTGATTGAAAAGTATGGCCAGTATAATGTCGCTCAAGTAGCTACATTTAGTAAGCTCTTAGCCAAAGGCGTTATAAGAGATGTCGCTAGGGTTATGGGTATGCCATACGCTGATGCTGATGCGATGGCAAAGCTAATTCCTGATGAGCATAGCTTAAAAGGCTACACAAATAAAAATGGTGAATTTGAGCCTGGAGCCTTTGAAAAAGAGCCAAAAATCGCTGAATTGATAGAGAGTAATGAGCTAGCTAGAAGCGTGTGGCAATATGCTTGCGAGCTTGAAGGCTTAAATAGAAATCCCGGTATGCACGCTGCTGGTATAGTAATCAGCAATGAAGAACTATGGAAAAAGGCACCACTATGGCGACAAAGCAACGCCGAAGATGGCCACTATGTCACGCAATATACTAAGGATTATCTTGAAGATGTAGATCTTATTAAATTTGACTTTTTAGGGCTTAAAACGCTAACTGTGATTGATGATGCTATTAAGCTTATTAAAGCTAGATTTAATCAAGATATTTTATGGGAAAAGATCGATTTTAACGACCCTAAAACCTACCAAACTATACAAAGTGGCAACACTCTTGGAATTTTTCAGATAGAATCTAGCGGAATGCAAAAATTGGCCGCCAAATTAAAGCCCGATTGCTTCGAAGATATAATCGCTATGATCGCACTATATCGCCCAGGGCCGCTAAATTCAGGTATGGTGGATGATTTTATAGATATTAAACATGGCAAAAAGAGCGTAGAATACGCTTTTGATGCCTTGCGACCGATATTGGAGCCAACTTATGGGGTTATAGTCTATCAAGAACAAGTCATGCAAGTAGTTCAAACTGTGGGTGGATTTAGCCTTGGTGGAGCGGATTTAGTCCGTAGAGCAATGAGTAAGAAAAAAGAAGATGAGATGCTAAGGCTCAAAACCCAGTATCTAGATGGCGCTTCTCAAAATGGCTTTGATAGAGATAAGGCTGATGCTCTCTTTGAGCTGATTATGAAATTTGCCGAATATGGATTTAACAAATCCCACTCCGCAGCTTATGCTCTTATCACCTTTCAAACAGCATATTTAAAGACATATTATCCGGCTGAATTTATGGCTGCTCTTTTAAGTAGTGAAGAGAATAACGCCGATAAAATCACCAAATATATAGAAGAGATCCGCCGTTTAGATATAGAGCTACTCCCGCCTAGCGTTAGTAAAAGTAGTAGTGAATTTAGCGTTATTAGCAAGGATGGTAAGGATGCTATCATCTATGGACTGGGCGCTATTAAAGGCGTTGGTGGATCTGCGATTGAAGATATCACAAATATCAGAAAAGATGGCTTAAATAGTTTAGAAGATCTAGTATCTAAGAGCGATTGTACCGCAGTAAATAAGCGAGTTTATGAATCGCTTATTAAATCAGGTGCTTTGGATGAATTTGGCTACACTAGAAAAACTTTGATGCAAAATATTGAGTATCTCACAGACCAATCCAAAAAGAGCTCCGATATCAAAAGAGAGGCGCAATTCTCTCTATTTGGCGATGATGAGAGTATGAGTAAAATGGTGCTTAATCTAAGCTTAGCACCAGATGAATTCACCCAAAGAGAGCTTTTAAGCTTCGAACAAGAGTATCTAGGTGTATATATCAGCGGACATCCATTAGATGAGTTTAAAAGTAGCATTGAAGCCATTTCGCATACGAATTCAACGCAGTTTGACACTATCGAAGATGGCAATGAGATTATCGTAATAGGCAAGATAGAAGATATTTCAATCAAGCTGACAAAATCTGGCAATAAAATGGGTATCATAACCATCCTTGATATGTATGGAAGTATGGAAGCTACGGTATTTTCTCACATACAAAAGATAGAATCAATGCCAAAAGATGAGCTAAATAAACCACTTGTATTTAAGATGCTTTTTAATAGAGACGACCAACAAGTCAAGCTAAAAGTAAATGAAATTTACACTCTTGAAGAGGCCGGAAATACCAAAATCACACTAAAATCCAACAAAATCACCGCCGAAGAGATAGAAGAGAATAAAGAGTATTTCGACGCCATCAAGCACTCTACAATCCTAGATATCTTAAAAAGTGCTAAAAACGGCGAACATCTCATCATTGCTAAACTAAATGATATCAGCATCAAAGATACAAAATCAGGCAATAAAATGGCGGTATTAAGCGTAACTGACAAAAGCTCAAATGCTGATATGTTTGCCTTTGATGTGGCTTGTACTCAAGCTAGCGAGATAATCAACACAGATAGATTATACGCACTCAAAGTCACACCACCAAGGGATACAAACTCAAAAATGATAGTCAATCAAATCATCGATATAGACGAGGCAAAAAATGGCGATATAACCCTTAGAAACGCACCTAAAAAAAAGGTCATAAATACAGAAACCACTATCGAACAACCTAGCTCAAATATCGTTGGAAAATTAGAAATTGAGCTAAAATTAAGCGCTTTAAACAAAAATAAAATCAATCAAATTTACCAACTAGCACACAGACACAACGCTATAATCGGAGCCAAAAAGAGCTTGATTTTAAGAGTTTTAGATGAGAATAAAACGCAAATTATGCAGTTTGTAACTGAATTTAGCGTAACTGATGATTTCGAAAGTGAGTTAAATACGCTTTTAGCTGGATAAATATATTAAATTACTAAGTTATAATTTTGAAAGAATATTGAAATGGACAAAAAATTATCTAAACCATTTTTAAAATGGGCTGGTGGAAAAGGGCAGCTTTTAAATAAATTTAAAGAGCTATATCCACAAGAATTAATAAATGGAGAAGTTAAAATATATATTGAGCCATTTGTCGGTGGTGGTGCTGTTCTTTTTGATATTTTACAAAACTATCAAATTAAGAAAGCATATATAAATGATATTAACAAAGAGCTTATTAACTGCTATCGTTGTATTAAGGCAAATGTTGAAGAAGTAATAAAACAATTAGATATATTAGAAAAAGAATATTTGACAAGCGAAGATAGAACTAGTTATTTTTATAAAGTTAGAGATAGATACAATGAAATTCATTTAAACAAACACTATGATTTTGAAAAATGTGCTGATTTTATATTTTTAAACAAAACTTGTTTTAATGGACTTTATAGGGTTAATAAAGATGGAAAATTCAATGTACCACACGGCAAATATAAAAATCCACTAATTTGCGATAAAGAAAATTTAAGGTTGTGTTCTAATCTATTACAAAAAGTTGAAATAAGTTTTGGTAGTTATGAACAAGTCTTAGAAAAAGCAGATAATAACACATTTGTATATTTTGACCCACCATATAGACCACTTATGGAAAAGAATTCATTTGTGAGTTATGATAAATCTGGATTTGATGATAATGATCAAATAAAACTTACAGAGAATTATAAATTTTTAGATAATAAAAAATCTCTGTTAATGCTTTCAAATTCTGACCCTAAAAATACAAACGAAGAAGACAATTTCTTTGATGATATATATAAAGGTTTTGAAATTGAGAGGGTTTTTGCAAAAAGAATGATAAACTCTTCAGCAAGTAAGCGTGGCGATATAACTGAAATTGTTATAATGAACTACAAAAGGAGAAGATAGAATGAATATTTTAAAAAGATTTATTGATAATTCTATAGTATATTATGATCGTGGTAAATTTGACGACTATTGTGTGTATCTAAAAGAAAAAGATTTATCTGCAAAAGCTCCCAGAGATATTGAATATTTTCAATATTTCATTGATTTAGCTAAAATTTATGGTAATAGTAAAATATATAATGATTTTTGTTTGATATATGATAAAACAACTGATGTTGTTAACAATGCAATACTTAACCTAATAACTGAAATAAGTGTTTCGTATGGAGAAAATTCCTTGTGGGTTGATAAATGGTTTACCGTGATATATCTAGGAATGGTGGCTGAAGAAAGAAAAGCTAATGCAATACTAAAGAAAAAAATTAAACGATTAGGGTTTCATCAAATTATGATGGAAAATCTATCAGCCTATGAAGCTGCAAATTTTAGCAGAGGAAAACGTGCTGTAATATTGTTACAAGAATGTCAAAAAAGAGGTTTTTAATATAAAAAGAAATTTTAATGAATGGTTTGCAAATTTTACTGATAGTATAGCAACTTACGAATATTACATAGACTTTTAGCATTGTTTATAAAAATATTGAATATGATTTTGATTTATCGTTTAAAAAATACCCTGAAATAAGAAAATGTTTACCTCTACTTATTGCTGTAAGAGAAAAAGAAATCAAAGTAATAGATAATGGAAAAAATTGAAATATAACTTTACTAATATTGACGATATTGAATTGTTAGAAAAACTGGTTTATCTGACCTAATTTCAAATCTAGGTAAAGTTGCTAAAAGATTTGATTATGTAGTTAAAACCAATAATTGCATTTATGCTTTTGAAACAAACTTTTATTCAAGCAATGGCTCTAAACTAAACGAAACTACTAGAAGTTATAAAATGCTAGCTGAAGTTTCTAAAAGTTTTCTTGAATCTTTGGTTTGAATATACGATAAAAACACTAAATTATTCTTAAGCTTATTAACTTTTTTGCACTTATAAAATCGCTAAAATATTAAACAAAACACTATTTATTAAATATTTCTACTCCATCAAATCCAAGTTCATTTGGTAAAATCGGGCCGTTAATTATAGTTGGAGTGATAATAAAGATTAATTCACTAGTTTTGCTAGTTTGTCGGTCGCTTTTAAATAGATACCCAAGCAAAGGAATATCACCCAAAATTGGAACTTTATTAATCTCGTTACCTAGGCTTTTAGCGATTAAACCACCTAAAATTATACTATCACCACTAGAAATTTCTACCACAGTAGATAACTTTTTTTGCATAGTATCTGGAGCGATTACACGAGGTTGTGTCTGCTTAGCATCATCAGCTGAATATTTAAAGCTGCTTAAGCTAGGATTTATACGCAGCATTATGCGATTCTCATCGCTAATTTCAGGTAGGAGGTTTAGTAAAATTCCTATAAATACAGAGTGCTGTTTATAAGTAGTTTTAGTAATCTCACTAGTATCATTATTAGTAATATCTTCAGCAATTCTATAATTGATATTATCACCTACTGAGATTAGGGCTTGTTGATTGTTCATTGCCATTATTTTAGGACTTGAGATTATTTGACTTTTCCCATTAGTATTTAAAAAATTTAATACACCATCAAGGCTAAGACGTAAATCTCCGCCAATGATAAATCCGCCAGAGATATTCTTTAGGCTATGAGCTGGATTTTGAGTAGTGCCTTTATTAAAGATTAGGCGTGATGAAGTACCATCGCTTAAATAACTTTTAAAACCAAGCTCAAATTTACTCCAATCAACACCTTTTGTATAACTATTATCTAGCTCAACAGAGATTATTTTTACATCAATTAAAACCTGCTTTTTAAGTCGGTTTGAGAGCAAATTTAGATAATTTTGTACTCTTTGTAGTTGATTTGCAGTACCAGTGATATGAATTAGCCCAGCTGCTGGATTAATGATTGGGGCTGGAGCAATAAATGAATCATTATGGCTATTTAATACTAATTTTAGCTCATTAGCAAGATCTTGCCAAAAATCAAATTTTTCTGTAGTTTTTATTATATTATCTTGATTATTTTCATCATTTTGACTACTATTTTGATAATCCTCGCCAATCTCTATCGGAGCTGAATCTACAGAAGCTTTAGTAATTGCTTGACCTTGTCTAGCTGAGATAATATAATCCATTTTAAAGGTTTTAGTTTGTATATATGACAAACTTAACATTTTGTCATTAAACTCATAACTAAGATCATTTGACTCAGCTACTAAGCGTATAATTTCATCAAGACTAAGGCGTGAAATATTTATTAAATTTGTTGGGGTTTTTAATGCATTAGTGGCGTTTGAATCGCTTAAAGCAATGCTAAATTTACAAATATTTGCAAGCTGAGCTAAAATTTCATATGATGTTATATTTGGGCTTAGACTCATATCTAATTTCTTATTTTTGCACTCATTTGCATTTAGATTTATAGTTAATGCAGCTAGGCTTAATATTTTAAAAAACTTTAATATCATTATTTACCTTTGAGATTGAAAGCCTAATTTTATTATTATTATGCAGTATTATTACAGTTTGATTTTCTATCTCTAAAATGCAAATCTCTTGACAACTTTGACCTAGTTCATACCAATTAGAGTTGATTTTGGCTCTATTTTCTATTATAGCCTCTAATTTTAAAGTGCTAGAATTAAAGTCTGTTTGAACATTTTGAGTGATGTAAAATGGCGATTTTACTTGATTTATATCGCTTAAATTTGCCCTTAATGGGCTTTTATTGTATAAATCTAATATATATTTGTATTTAGTACTTAAATCTTGAGAAAATAGCAAAGTAGTCATGGTTAAAAATAAACAAAGCAATCTCATTTTACGCTCTGCAAACTTAGTCTAATTTGACTACTATATGGCTCAAATCTAGCCTCTTTAATATCTATAAAGCCCCCTTTAAGCTCATCTATAAAAGCTAGTGTTTGAGTAAAAGTCGAACTAAAAGATAGATTATAATCATATAAAATAGCACTATTTTCTTTTATATTATTTGGCAAAATTTGAGAAATCTTTATATTATGTTCTTTTGCCTTATCCCCAATAAAGCTTAAAATCTCACTACTAGAACTAAATTTATCCAAGATTGCGACTAGATTTTTAGTGTGAGATTGGATAAAGATATTCTCAGCTTTTAAATTTTCTAGTTCAATTTTACTGTCTTGCAATCTTTTTGTTGCTAGCTCTAGGCGATTTTGAATTTGCTGCGGAGAATTCATACTGATATAGTTATTTAACTGTAATTCATAATTAGCTAAAGCGCTTTGATAGAGTCTATCAAAATAATCCCAGCTAAGATAAAGTAGATAAAACATAATCAAAAATCCACCCATAAATATCATATGTTGTTCTCTTTGGCTGCGTGATTCTAACAAGGATTTAAAATCCATTTTCTTGTTCTATCGTAAGGTTTGATTCAAAAATATTTTGATTACTGATGAGTTGACCAATGTGAGTTTTAGCGCTAAAAGAGTTTATAAAATTATTAATATTTTGAGTATCTTGTGAGATGATTGCAATGTTGATTTGATTATTTTTTAATTCTATATTCCTTGCTTGAAGCGAATATTTATCCATCAAATTTGCGATATTTGCTAAAATTATAGCTAGATTTTGGTTATTAAATTTACTTGCAATAATATCGATTGTAGCTAAGTTTTTATTTATATTATTTTTTATATTTTGAATTTGTATGGTTATACTTTTAATCTCATTATTTAGTGCTATTAGACTACTATTTAAACTACTCACGCTTGAGTTTTGCAAAGTCAAATTTGCTCCAAGTTTTGTAGATTTAGCCTCTATATTAAAAGTTAATATTAGCATATAAATCGGATAAATCAATCCCAAAATCGCTCCAGCAGCAATACTAATAAATAGCCTACCATCAGCTCTTTTATATAGCGGTTTAGGCTTGTTAAATAGTGTAAAATTTAGCAGCTGCCCTTTATGTATTAGCTCCTTAGCGTATATTGCCATCATTAAATTAAGCGGTGCTGGACTTTTAAAATTATCTAAAAACTCAAACCCTCTAACCTCTTGCCCAAGCTTATTAGATAAAGCAGTATTAAGACCTATAATATCTCCTATAAATGAACTAAGATATATCCTATCTGGTATGATTTTATCGATATTTGCAATACTTTGGATAGTTTGAATAGTTATATTTAATAACTCAGTAAATTTATTGCTATTTTGATCTATAATCTTAGCCGTGCATTCAATTTTGTAATTCCTAGCTATCTTAGGCAAAGTATCACATATAATTCCATGATGCATAACATATCGCCCATTACGATAAAAGCATAAATAACTTTCATCATTATCATAAAATATAAAACAATCTATGCTAGATTTATCAAGTAAATTAGAGCTATAAAATCCACCCATTAACAAAGGAGATGGAATAATTATATTAATATTTTTTAAGATATTAATTGCTTGAGTATCTAATTCCTTCAAAGCTAATTCAATATCGATGATATAAAGCATATAACCACCATCACTATCATCAAAATAGCTAATCTTATACTCTTTTTGCGGATTTAAAAGCAGCTCATCGTATGCAAATTTGATAATCTTTATACCTAGATTCTCTTTCTCATCAGTATAATATTTTAGAGTTGTTAAAGCTTTAGCTGGTATAAAACAAATACTAAATTCATTATTTTTTACTTTATATTTTACTTTAGGATTAAAGTGATTTGAGTAGTCATAAATTACATTTTTATATAAATCAACGCAGACCAAGCTACTCTTTTTCAACTTTTTACCTTAAAATATATAAAATATGTTAAATTCGGTATTTTTTAAATATTATAAAAATAAAATTATGAATTTATACTTTGATTATATCTATTTTTGCTTTAAATAAATTTAAATTGAGATAATTTTTATTAGAATATTTAATCACTAAATAATATAAATTTATTAAAATTCAATACTCTCTACTACTGGAATACTATCTACTGTGAGATTTTGCTTGGTTCTGTGATGTTTTTTGATAATGGCCGGTTCTTGCACTCGCTCAAATCCGGTAACCAAAACAGCAAAATAGTCAAATTTAGCTCCATTTAATCTAGCATATACCAAATCACCGACATTGCAAGGCTTAGAGCTAAATCCCTGAGCTGATGTGAGCTTACCATTGCTAGTATCAGTAGATTCAATAGTATAAACATAACCGCTATTAACTTTACTAATTGAAGTTATAACGCCTTTTATATAGCTGTTTTTAGCAATTTCCATGTGATTCTTAGCAGCTGTACATCCAGCTACTAAGAATAGTAATATAAATAAGGATAGACTACGCAGTAATATTAATAGCATTACCGCTAAGCTCCATAATGGCTTGATTAATCCTATCTAGAGTTTTATTCATTGTTTGCTCAGAGATATCAGGTAAAGCCTGACCCCACATAGCTTCAGCTTGAGCGAAGCCATTTTTGACCCCTTCTAAGCCGCTTTTCATCTTTTCTACATCATCTCCAGCCCCATTAATAACAAAATCAGCTATACGATTTGCGGTATTATCAATACCAAAATATCCATTATCGCTTATTAGGTTGCTTGCCTCTTGTGGGCTTAGGTCGCCAATTGGCTTACCGCTATAACCAGTAATATCTATATTTTGATTTAGTAAATCTTTTAATTCTTGAGTAAAATTATTTGCACTATTATCTTGATTATTAAACCCAAAGCTAAGACTCATAAAGCCAACTTGCATATTAAAATTACCATTTGATAATTCAAAGCTTTGTTGCATAAACTGCATATGATAGCCTCTTGTTAGCTCACTTGCGTCAATCTTGCTTGCAGCTTCTTTAATTCTTTCAATGCTATCTTTCGAATTTGGATTAATGCTTAAAAAATCTAAGCTATTTGTGCCATTTATTTGCATATTTTCTCCTTTTAGAAGTTTATTATAGATATCGGATTTTTTAGTTAAATATGTTGTATTTTAGTGGGTAAATTTAATTTTTGAGTGAATTTGGCTAAAAGAGTAGCCAAATTCAAATTTAAACCTATTTTTTCATACTTAAATAGCTATTTAAAGCACTTACATAGGCTTTAGCACTTGCCATCATAGTATCTATATCTAAACCATGACCTATAAATGGAGGCTCACTAGAACCAAAGGCCACCTTTACAGTAACCTTAGCAAGAGCATCTTTGCCTTGAGATACGGCTGAAACTTTATAATCTTTTAGCTCTCCAGCAACCTTGCTTATTCTATCAATTACCTTAAATATCGCATCAGCCGTACCGTTGCCTAGAGCTGCATCACTAATAATCTCACCATTAAATTTGATACTAATAGCTGCACTTGAATGGCCTGAGTTACATGAGCTAGTACTTAAAGTTTCAATTGTATAAATCTCAGGGATTTTGATAATCTCATCACTTACAAGTGCTCTAATATCATCATCAAAAATCTCTTTTTTCTTATCACAAAGTAATTTAAATTTGCTAAACGCTTCATTTACCTCTTCATCATTTAGATCAAAACCTAAATTTACTAGCTTATCTTTAAAGGCATGACGACCGCTATGCTTACCTAAAACTAGAGCATTTTTCTCTGCTCCTATATCTTCAGCTTTGATTATTTCATATGTTTGAGCGCATTTTAACACACCATCTTGATGAATACCACTCTCGTGAGCAAAGGCATTTTTGCCTACAATTGCTTTATTTGGTTGTGGTTCTATACCTGTAATACTAGCTACTAAACGACTTGTAGCATATATCTCTTTAGTAACGATATCAGTATATAATCCACTAAATTCATCGCTTCTTGTTTTGATCGCCATAACGATCTCTTCTAAAGCTGCATTACCAGCTCTTTCACCCAAACCATTAATAGTGCATTCTACCTGTCTTGCTCCAGCCTTAATACTTGCTAAAGTATTTGCTACTGCAAGTCCAAGGTCATTGTGATTATGAACTGATATAATAGCTCTATCTCCAATGTATTCACTCATAATTCTAACCATATCAGCTATCTCATATGGCAATCTAAAACCTACAGTATCAGGCAAATTTAAAGTCTTAGCACCAGCATTTACCACTGCATCACATATCTCTTTTAAAAATGATATATCGCTTCTACCAGCATCTTCGCAGCTAAACTCAACATCATCTACAAAACTTTTAGCATATTGTACCGCTTCAACTGCTCTTTTGATAACCTCATCAGGCTTCATCTTAAGCTTGTGTTCCATATGGATTGGACTAGTAGCGATGAAGGTGTGAATTCTTCTATTTTTTGCTGGAGCGATTGCATCGGCTGCTGCTTTTATATCACGCTCAATAGCTCTTGAAAGACTAGCAACTTTAATGGATTCTACTTGTTTGGCTATTTGATTAATCGCATCAAAATCTCCAGGACTAGCAGCAGCAAATCCAGCCTCCATAACATCAACGCCAAGGCGTTCTAATTGAAGAGCAATTTGAATTTTCTCTTCAGTATTCATAGAGGCACCAGGGCTTTGCTCACCATCTCTTAATGTTGTATCAAAAATTATAATTTTATTTTTATCCATTTTATTATCCTTAAATTTAATATATTTTATAGTATGCTATGCATAGAGTTATTAAAAGGAGCTACAGAGCAGATTAAGGAGAGAAAGTTTATAGATAAATATATAAATTTTTTTACTATTTGCTATCATTTTTGTTCCTTTATCTTGATATTTTTGGCAAAAAATCTCGCCCAAACAGCACGAATTATACCATATGTAGTATAAATAGAAATCAAAGCAGTAGCTGATTCTAAAGGATATAAATATAAAAGTGAAAATAGTATTACAAGCATTACGAGAGCTTTAATATAATTAGCACGACTAAAATCAACCTTTTTAAAGCTTGGATAGCGTACATTTGAGACCATAAGTATCGAAAGTGCCGCCATTAAAATGATAAATACCCATTCAAAACCAATTAAAATTTCATATTTATTATAAATTCCAATCCAAAATCCAGCGACTATAGCAGCTGTAGGAATCGGCAATCCAATAAACATATTTGGTTCATTTTCATTAGTTGTAACATTAAATCTAGCTAGTCTAATAGCCCCAAAAACTACAAACATAGCCGTAATAAGTGAACCAAATCTACCAAATTCGCTTCCGATACTAAAATAAAATAACATAGCTGGAGCTACACCAAAAGCAACTAAATCAGCCAAACTATCAAATTCAACACCAAATTTAGATGTGGTTTTGGTTAATCTTGCTACTCTACCATCTAGCCCATCAAGCACAAGAGAGATTACAAGATAAAAAATAGCCTTTCCAAATTCGCCATTAGCACTAGCTAAAATACTGATAATGCCAGTAAATGCACTACCTGCTGTAAATAAATTTGGAAGTATATATATTAATTTATTATTACTATTCATCTATATAACCTATAATATTACAAGCTTTTACTTTATCACCTTTAGTAAGAGATATTCTCGTATTTAAAGGCATCAAAAGAGAGATTTTGCCATCTTTAATAAAGCCTATTCTACGACCAGATTTAACATAAGTTATACTTTCTAAATAAATCTTAGAAGTAAGTGCTGAAGTGCTAATACGAAGTATAATATCTTGATTTTTAGATATTATGGTAGCTCGGTTATTTAATAAATTTAAGTTTGAATCGCTGCTATGTAAATTTAGACCATTACGCCTTTTAATATCAGATATCTCCATATCACAAGTAGCACGCAAAACACCACAGTCAATGATTCTTGAGCGAATTAAAATTTCACTATAACCACGGCCATTATAATTGCATTTTTTAATATCTTCTACAACTCCATCAATAGGAGATAATATAGCTTTAGAATCTTCACTTTGCGGTAGTCTTTCAGGGTTTCTATAAACCCACAAAGTAGCTAAAAGTAAGATAGTAAAAAAACTAAACCAAAAATCAAAAATCCAAGATAGTATTAAAAGCACCACTGAAATAGTGATGCATTTATATCCATATCTGCTTATGATTCCTAGATTATTCATCTACTTGATTCTCTTTTGCTTTTTTAATGTCTGAATTCTCATCTTCAACATCTATTAAGCGAGTAGGCAAACCATTTGCTTCTTCAAATTCTTTAATAATCGCCCTAACTTTATCGCCCTCTATAGTCTCTTCTTCATATAAAGATTCTACCATTTTTTCTATCGCACCACGATAAAGCTCAAGCGTAGCAAGAACTGCTTCATATCTCTCATTTAAAAAGTTCTTTACAAACTCATCAAGTTTTTGTGCCATATCATCGCTATAATCTTTTAGAGTTTGGCCCCCATTTAAAAATACATTGCGTTGTTTTTCTAATACCATAAGGCCAGCTACATCAGTCATTCCATACATTGATACCATTGCTTTTATAATATCAGTAGCGCGTTCAAGATCGTTACTTGCACCTGTACTAATCTCTTTGATAAAGACCTGTTCAGCAGCTCTACCGCCTAGCAATACATCAACCTTAGCAATCAACTCATGTTTTTGCATTAAAAATTTATTCTCTTCTGGGGCGTTAAGCGTATAACCTAAAGCTGCAATACCACGTGGTATTACCGATACTTTTGTAACCTTATCAGCCCCTTTTGTAGTTTCAGCTATTAAAGCGTGTCCGCACTCATGATATGTAACTATCTTTTTCTCTTTTGGATTTATACGGCGAGATTTTTTCTCTAAACCTGCAATTGCTCTCTCAACTGCTTCAACTAGATCTTTTTGATCAATTTTAGTTTTATTAGAACGGCCAGCCAAAAGAGCAGCTTCATTAATGATATTAGCCAAATCTGCTCCAGCCAAACCAGCAGTTAAGCGACCTATCTCATCCATATTTACATCATTTGAAAGCTTGACTTCTTTGCTATGTACTTTTAATATATCAACACGACCTTTAAAATCAGGTTTATCAACTAAAACTTGGCGGTCAAATCTACCTGGTCTTAAAAGTGCCGCATCTAAAACCTCTGGGCGGTTGGTTGCTGCTAAAACTATTACAGGACTTTTATCGCTATCAAATCCATCCATTTCAGCTAAAAGCTGATTTAGAGTCTGCTCTCTTTCATCATTACCACCCATCATAGAACCAGCCGCCCTACTCTTACCAATAGCATCAATTTCATCTATAAATACGATAGCAGGTGCTTCTTTCTTAGCATTTTCAAACAGATCTCTAACACGACTTGCGCCCACACCTACAAACATCTCTATAAAACTTGACCCAGAAACTGAGAAAAATGGAACCTCGGCCTCACCAGCAACAGCCTTGGCAAGTAATGTTTTACCAGTGCCTGGAGGGCCTACTAATAGCACACCTTTTGGAATTTTAGCACCTAAGCGAATATAGCGTTCAGGATTTTTAAGGAAATCTACGATCTCTTTTACCTCATCTTTAGCCTCTTCTACGCCAGCTACATCATCAAATTTAACTTTTGGCTTTTCGCTATTAATTAACTTTTTACTACTTCCCATACCAAGGATTCCGCTACCCATATTTTTTTGCATTCTACTGGCTAAAAACATCCAAATTGCAAAGAAAATAAATACAGGAATAACCCACGAAAATAGCATATCACTTAGCCAATTACTCTCACTATATGCTCCATAGCTGATGTTGTTCTCTTCTAAAAGTGGAACTAAAGTTTGATCATTAGCAACTTTTTTTACTACATATGCTTGACCATTTCCACTAGCTTTTATCGTAGTTTGTCCGATTACAACCTCATTTATCTGCTTTGATTTAATTAGGGATTTTAGCTCTGAGTAGCTGATATTTTTTGAATTCGTACCAGATATTCCCATCTCATCGGGGCTCATACTACGAAAAATCAGCACCATTACCACAGCAAAAATCGCAAACATTAAAATAGGATTTTTATTAAAAAAACTATTATTATTTGGTTGATTTTTATTTTCCATTATTTTCCTTGATTTTTAAATACAAAACTCTCCCACTCATTTTGAGTTAAATTCTCTATCAACTCAAATTCGCTAAAAGCATTTATAATTCTATTTTTATATTTTGTAAGAATTCCAGATAAAATTATTATGCCACCGACTTTTATCTTAGATTTTAGGTCATTTGCAAGAAATAGTATAACATCAGCAATGATATTTGCTACTACAATATCATAAGACTCATTACTATTAGTTATAGAACCAGTCCAAATTTTATCTATAGCTATATTGTTTTTTTGCGCATTTTCAAGACTGCTTTGAACGGCTAGTTCATCAGTATCACAAGCGCTTACATTTAGCCCTAACTTTGCCATAGCAATACTTAAAATACCACTACCGCAACCAACATCTAGAGCATTTTTATATCCTTTAGAATATTTTGAAATTAGCTTTAGACATGAATTTGTACTCTCGTGATGACCAGAGCCAAAAGCTAATGCTGGATCGATAATAATATCTATTAGCCCATCTTTTGGAGTTTCCCAACTTGGCCTAATATAAAACTCACCAGCTTCAACCGGAGCTATGCCTTTTTTATATTCATTAATCCAGTCTATATTATCTTTGATTTGTAAATCAGTAGTTATTTTGCAGCCCAAGCGACTAGCAAACTCTTCAAGTCCCCACTTGGTATCTTCCAAGCTCTGCTCATCCCTAATGATAAAGCCACTATCGATCTCTTCTATACAGGTAAATCCAAATTCAAAAACAAGATCTTTTAATGGCTCAATTTGCTGGGATGTAACTTTTAATTCGTAATATTTATCTTTCATTATCCAAGAACGTCTTCAAGTTTCTCTTTAAGAACCTGCGGCGTAAAAGGCTTAACAATATAGTTATTCACTCCAGCTTTTAATGCTGTAATAACCTCAGCCTTACCACCCTCTGTGGTTACCATTATAATAGGCATATTTTCATACTTAGACTCAGCCCTAACCTTTTTAACTAGCTCTAAACCATTCATTTCAGGCATATTCCAGTCAGTAATTAACACGCCTACATCTGGATTTTGGCAAAGTATATCCCAAGCCTCTACACCATGCTCAGCCTGCAACACTTCGTTATGTCCAAGCCTTTCTAATGTATTTTTTATAATTCTTCTCATAGTAGAGCTATCATCAACAACCAATAACTTCACTAACTATCCTTTCTCAACTTTAGACGATATTTTATCTAAAATTACTTTTAAAATACTTTAACAGTTAAAAATTGTTATTAAAAATATCATTAAGTGCTATTTTTCCTTCATAATAAGCTTTGCCAATTATAACCCCAGATATTCCATTAGTTTTGCTTGCAGTCTCTAAATCGGCTAAACTTGCCACACCACCACTTGCAATCGTATCAATACCACTAGCTTGTGCAATGCTTGATGTAAATTCTAAATTTAACCCACACAGCATACCATCTTTGCTAATATCTGTGGCAATTATCGCTTCAACTCCAGCATCTGCATATAGCTTAGCAAGATCAGTAGCTCTTATCTGACTTACCTCAGCCCAGCCTTCTACTGCTACAAACCCATCTTTGGCATCTATTCCTACAACTATTCTGTATTTTTTAGCCATCTCTTTTACAAACTCAGGATTTTTAAGTGCAACAGAACCCAAAATCAACCTACTAACTCCTGAGTTTAAATAACTTTTTATACGCTCTTCATTACGGACTCCACCGCCAATTTGTATATTTAAATTTGTAGCATTTACAATTTTTTCTATAGTTTTTAAATTTACAGCATCTCCTGCAAATGCTCCATCTAAATCTACAATATGCAACCACTTAGCCCCAGCATCGCTAAATCTCTTAGCTAGCTCCCACGGCTCATTTGAGTAAATTTTCGCACTATCCATAAGACCTTTAGATAGCCTAACTGCCTTGCCATCTTTTAAGTCTATTGCCATATATTTTTCCATCTATATCTCCATAAAATTTTTAATTATTCTTAGTCCGCTCTCATGTGATTTTTCAGGATGAGGCTGAAATCCATAGACATTTTCATATTCTACAGCACTGACAAAATCATACCCATACTCAGTATAAGCTAAAGCAAATTTACTATCACAAACAGCATGATATGAATGAACAAAATACAAATAAGCACTCTTGCCAAGACCATCTACAATCTTGCTTTGTTTAGTAAATTTAGCCATATTCCAGCCCATATGCGGCACTTTAAGAGGCTTATCAAATTTAGATTCATCAAATTTAATAATACTCCCATCAATCACTCCAAGACCACTATGCTCACCAAATTCATAGCTCTTTTTAAACAAAAGTTGCATCCCAAGACAGATCCCAAGAAACGGCTTACCACTAGCTATAAACTCTAAAATTGCATTATCTAAATTTGTATCTCTTAATCTTTGTATCGCCTTACCAAAAGCACCTACACCAGGCAAAAGCAACTTATCATAGCTTTTTAATCTATCTGCATCGCTTACTAATTCACTCTTAGCACCGACAAACTCAAGAGCGTTTTGAACGCTTCTTATATTTCCAGCACCATAATCAATAATCCCTATCAACACTACTCCTTATTAAGATAAACAGATAGCAACTAAGTGCAATCATCAAAAAACCAACTCCGCCAATAAGATATATCGCATATAATATCTGACTTGGATCAGTAATTGCAAATTTAAATACCAACATAAGAGATTCAATAGCTAAAGCTATAATAATACTCCCTATAAATCTTACCATTGTTCTACTGCCGCCATTTTGATGGTGATTTGGCCGACCTAAAACCTCAGCTTCAAATATCGCCTTAACAAGATCAAATATTGCAAGTGCTAAAGTAAGCACAATAGTAGATTCAAAAACCTCACTAATATTAATCTCATTAAAGCTTTTTAATACAAAGCTCTTTATACCATGAACAAATAAAACCAATGAGATCGCAAAAAGAGCAATAGAAAAAACAGAATATATAAGCTTTGTAAATTTGCCAAATATTCCATCTACAGAACTAGGACTAATCATAGCCAAAAGCTCTTTTAACCCAATATCCACACATGCTATATAAAGCAACTCTTGTTTATCATTACATATAGGCATTGAAGCTGTAACACAAAGGCGATTAGTAAGGCTTGATGGATATGGATCAGTTAGCACGCATCGCTTCTCACGAACACATCTATAATAATACGCCTTATTACTTCTATTTATTCCTTTTCCAGATATATTTTTAGAATCTAGACTTATGGTATTATCTAGTTGAATTCCATTTTTATCCAATATATAAAACGCATCAAAGCTATCAACCTCATGTGCGATCTTATCAAAGCCATCATTAATGCTTTGAACATTTACACCAGGGAGATTATTTGGTATATTTCTATCTAAAAGATGGCATAAATAGGCTCTAGCCTTATAGCGTATCTCACTAAATTCTTCAATCTCTTTAAAAATCACATTAATTCCTATTTTTATTATGATGAAACTCAGGCACGATAAGTTTTAATCTTTGTTCAACTTCTGCATCGTTTTGACTTTGTAATAGATCAGAAATTTGACTATTTAATAGATCGATATCATATGGTTGGCTTTTGGTTACAAAGATACTTTCAAATTTAGTTGCTACATCATTTGGATCAATCAAAAGCTCTTCATACAGCTTCTCACCCGGACGCAAACCTACAAATTTGATTCCAAGATGCTCTTTATTGCTTAATCTTAGCATTCTTTTAGCCATATCAGCGATACGAACTGGCTCACCCATATTAAGCACAAAAAGCTCACCGCCACTTGCAATGCTAGCTGCTTGAAGCACTAATTGACACGCCTCACTAACAAGCATAAAATATCTAGTAATATCTGGGTGAGTTACGCTTAGTGGCTCATTGGCTGCTATTTGGGCTTTAAATTTAGGTATAACGCTACCGCTACTTCCTAGCACATTACCAAATCTAACTGCAACAATCTCAGTAGAGCTAGTATTTGAATTTAACGCATATAATTCACAAACCCTTTTAGTAGCTCCCATGATATTTGTCGGCCTTACAGCTTTATCAGTTGAGATTAGCACTACCTTTTTAGTTTCATATTTTTTGGCTAAATCTATAACATTTTTAGTTCCCATTATATTATTTTGCACAGCAATTAATGGATTAAACTCACATAATGGAACATGCTTATATGCAGCTGCGTGAATCACTATATCTGGGCGAAATTTAGAAAATACAAAATCAAATTCATTAATATGAGTGATATTTAACATAACTAAGCGATTACGCTCATCAGCGTTTGTGGCTTCATTAATCTGATATAGATTATACTCGCTATGTTCTACCATTATTAACTCTTTAGCACCAAATTTCAAGCACTGCTTACATATCTCGCTACCGATTGTTCCGCCAGCGCCAGTAACCATCACTACCTTACCACCTATAAATGACTCAACAGCTGCACTATCTAGGTCTTTTGGCTTTCTAGCTAGTAAATCTTCTATGCTAATATCTGTAATTCCCTCATTTTTTTGCCCAATTAAAGAAAATATTTTAATATCTTTAAATCCTAAAGTATCTAGCTCATCATATAGTTCTTTAAGCTCATTTGGCATAAGTTTTAGAGCTATTATAGCGCTTTTTACGCCATCTTCTATATAGCTTTTTAACTCATCTTTATGACCTACTTGATAGCCATCGCAATATGTGCCTACTAGATCTTTTCTACCATCTACTATACCTACGGCGTAATAGTTTGCATATCCGCTTTTGAGTCCTTTTAGGATTTGTAGAGTTTTAGAAGTAGAGCCTATAATAACGCAAGGTTTGCCATTTTTAGCCTTTTTAAAGTCCATTAAAGCTCGTTTTGAAATTCTTAAGCTACCTACCATAATAGCCGAAATAAGCGCATCTATAATAATAACACTTCTTGGAAAAGGAGCAAAAAGCTCCTCATAAGATAAAAATATTCCAAAAAATATTCCCGCACAAAGCAGACAAGCTAGTGAAATTTTTCTAGATTCATTTAATCCAAAAAATCTCCACGGCACTCTATAAATTTGAAAAGCCCATAGCATAGCAATCTTGATAACAATCAAAATTACTCCACTATATATCATACCAGGAATAAATATCTCAGGTATATCCCCACTAAATCTAAGTAAAAAAGCAAAATATATACTAAATGCAAATATCAAAGTATCGCATAGTAAAAAAAATGCTATTCTACGCCTCTTAGTCGCCCTAATCACAGCGCACTCCTAACGATATTAGCAACTTTTTCTACTAATTCATCACTCATATCAGCACCACTTGGAAGGCACATTCCTCTACTAAAATAATCCTCACTCGTGCCATCTACAACGCATTTAGCACCTTTAAATACTGGTTGAAGATGCATTGGCTTCCATAGTGGTCTGCTTTCTATATCGTGTTTATTTAGTGCTTCTATAACTTTTAAATGCTTATTTTTATCTTTAAATAAAAGCGTAGTAAGCCATCTATTACCATGCGAATTTGGAATTTCAGGCATAAACTCAGCCACATCTTTGAGTAAATTTGAGTAGATATCAAATATCTGCCTTTTTCTCTCTACTCTGCTTTGCAAGACCTCCATCTGCCCCACTCCAATAGCACCCAAAACATTACTAAGCCTATAATTATACCCATAATCTAAATGCTCATAATGAAGCAATGGCTCTCTTGCTTGCGTGCTGTAATATCTAGCTTTATTAGCTATGTTTTCATCATGGCTAACTAACATACCGCCACCACCTGTGGTTATGATCTTATTTCCATTAAAACTATAAACTCCAATATCACCAATGCTTCCAAGTGCTTTGCCTTTATAAAATCCACCCAAAGCCTCAGCTGCATCTTCTATAATAGCTATATTATTTTCAGTACAAATTTCTACTATCTCATCCATCTTTGCTGCTTGGCCATATAAGTGGGTTATAATTAGTGCTTTTGGCTTTTTATCGCTTTTATTTATTGCATCTTTTAAGAGTTTTGGGCTAAGATTCCAACTCTCATCACAATCTATGAATATAGGCTCACACCTTTCATACATTATAGGATTTACACTAGCAGCAAATGTAAAAGATGAGGCCAAAACAGCATCGCCATCGCTTATTTTTAAAACTCTAAGCGCTAAATGCAATCCAGCAGTTGCTGAGCTAAGAGCTACTGCATTTGGTGATTTAGTATAATCTTTTATACTATTTTCAAACCTATCTACAAACTCTCCAAGTGGTGCTATATAATTACTTTTAAATGCTTCATTAACATACTTTAACTCATTACCGCCCATATAAGGTGCGCTCAAAAAAACTCTAGCCATTATATTCCTCTATTAATTAATGGCCATATTTTATCAAAGTTAGAATAAACTTAGAATTAATAACGCTAAAAAGTTAAATTTATTCATTGATTTGAGCTTACTATGCTTTTTGTAGCTTTGATTTTGTTATCAGTGTATAAAACTACATCTTTTATTACTAGCTTTTCGATCGCTTTGATAAAATTATTCATAAATTCAAAATCTATTTCGCCGTTAGTGGTTATGGGTAGTTTTATATTTTCATTTTTAACTCTTTCCCAACTTGCTTTTAGTTCGTAAGAAAATTTTAATTTTATGGATTTTTGGATAGCTGTTGCAAAAAAGTATAAAAGGCTTTTAGAAGCTGTAAACTTGGATTTAATTAAATATGCATTATATAAAACACCCGTTTCTTGTGGTTGCGGATAAACATTGCCAGTTGAAACTGCACCATCGTTCACAATATCTATCGTCATTGTAGCAGTTTCAAAGTCTTGTGGTCGTCCATAATACATAATTCCATTATCGCCATCCTTTGCATTAACTAGTGGGATTGAAAATTCTGAATTTTTAATTTTTGAGACATCATTGTCTTTATTAAATTTTGATTTTCTGAAAGATAAATTTAACTTTTCAAACAAATCACCAATTCTAAATTCGCCCCAATTATAATTTTCAAATTTAGAAAGAGCGGATAATTCATCGGCGGTTAATTCGTAATCTTTTAGTGACGCGGCGGCAAGATACGCCTCTAGCTCTGCTACTCGCTCCGCCTCTAGCTCTGCTACGAAGCTCTCCATAAATTCAAAATCTATTTCACCACTAGCAGTTATGGGTAGTTTTATTTTATGTTCAGCAAAGCTCTTTTGTCTATATTGCTTTTCATATCCAAACTTTGTTTTATCCTTATTGATTGCACTTGTCATGAAAAGCAAAGACTTATTACCAATATCTATTTTAGGTAATAAAACTAAAATATTATCATCACAAAGAAATTTGTAATTTCTATAAAAACAATTACAAAACATATCTATTGTTAAATGATTTTCATAAATTTTTAGTTCATCATCATAAGCTATAAATTCAGCTACTCCTTGATTTTGCTCACCAGCTGTAACTAGTGGAATTTTGCCACTTTTACGCTTTGATTTAATAAATCTTGTGCCACGCTCTATATTAAATAATTCATTTAATTTAAATTCACCCCACTCAATGCTACTCATTTTTTGATTAAGTGGGGATATTACTTTCCCAGATTATCTTTTTGATTTTTGATTATTTGACTTACTTCCCACGCTAGATAGTCGCTTACAGTCTTTTTAAAATCCTCTAAAGTCGGCGTTGTATCAATCGGTGCTGATTGATTCCAGTCTGAGCCGCTAGTAGGGTCTATCACGCCTTCGAAATAGTCATTTGAACTAAGCAAATTTAGATAATTTTTGCCATAATGCACTAGATCGACAACCTCAGCATACCTGGCCTTAGCATTACCAATATCTCGTAGATTTAGGCTAGATTTGGCCTTTTTGCGGTTTGCTCTTGCGTAGCCATCATCGCTAAAATCTATAAATTTAACCACATGTTTAGCATTATGAGCCTCACCTACTTTAAAGACATAAATATTAGTTTGAACACTAGATTTACCGATAAATAGGTCAATTGGCATTTTAATGCTAGCTATTAAAGTGTTAGATTTTAGGATTTCTTTATTGATAGCTTGGGCTTTGCCATTTCCGGCTGAACTTTGGATAATTATAGCTGCATAGCCGTTGTCCATCATAGATAGGGCTTTTTGGACAAATATCATTCCATTACCCTCAGCTGAATATGGAGGATTTAGAATAAATGCAGTAGCTTTGAATTTGCCCTGCTTTGTGCCATAGGCATAATCTCCATCAAAATCTCTAAGGCTATCTTTATTTAAAATATTTGAGCTACCATCGCCCATTAAGATCATATTTAACACAGCAAGCATATAAATATTTGGCAAAATTTCCAAGCCCATTAGCTGTTGAGCTTTTATTTCGGCGATTTTTTGCTTTTGAGAGTCTGGGGATTGAATTTGATTTTTAGCATCTTCTATCATTTCGTTCATCGCAGCAATCAAAAGTCCAGCCGAACCAGTAGCAAAGTCCCAAACAAAGCTATCTTTATTTACTCTAGCGAGTTTAACTAAGAGTGTTGCGACATATGGCGGAGTCAAAACAACATCATTTAACTGATCTTGAGTAAAGCCTAGCCAAGCATACATTTCATTGAATAATTTACCGGTAAAATCGATATTTAACTCACTTTTATAATACTCACCTAAATCATCTACGATTTTGCAAAATACACGCTTGAGTTGGCTCTCACCGTTTATTGGCTTATTTAAATTTTCAGCTGTTAGAGTGTTAGCTAGCGTGCGAATTATTAGCCCTTGTTTATCTTCTGGGATTGATTTTTCTTTGAGAAAATTTTTGACTTTGCTTAAAATTTTATCGCCATCTCTCTCTCCGTTTTCTTCAGATGATATTAGCTTATCTTTTGTAAGTGGTGCAACCTTACCGCCCTCAACACCTAAAGTAGCGATAATCGTTGCTACGACAAGATAGACTCTATCATTTTCGCTTAAGCCTTTTTCATCTCTATAAATATCATTATTTAACTTAGTTAAAACTATAGAAATTTCTTCATCTTTCTTGGTTTTTATCGCTTCTAGCTCTTGAGGGGTTAGATTTAACTCTTTTAGCTTTTGAGTAAATTTGATAAAATTATCATCTTTTAAAAATGATAAATCGCTATATTCACCTACTTTTATAGCTTTAGCTAAGTTGGCTTTGCTTACATAATATACGCCAATTTTTATCTCAAGTTTGTCGCTTAATGTATCTTTAAAGCCAGTAACACCAATAGCAATAATCTCATCATAGTCAGTATGGTGTAAAATAGCATTAGCATAATGCACAGCACCATTAACCGCATATTCGTTAATATTCTTGAAATTTGGCTCATTTTTAGTATTTTTGTTATCGATTTGACCATCTTTATCAAGCTTAATTAGCTTATCTTTATAGCCTTTGTATTCAATTAAAACTGGATAATATTTTAGACTTTTTGGGTCTTGCTTTAGCAGCTTAGCATCTGGGCGATTACCACCTGCGCCGCCATTTTTAGAATAGTATAAATTTAATGCGTTATCAATTTGACTATTTAAAGATTCTTGTTCGAGTTTATAATCTAATTTATAGCTTTTTAACTGGGAATTAATGTAATCTGCAACATTTGGTTCTACTGATTGAACTTTGGATTTAGCCATTTTAGTTCCTGAAATTATGATAATTTAAAAGCTGTAATTATATATTAAATTTACTAAAATAACAACATTTATCTTTAATCATTAAAAATTCAATCAACTCATTATTCTTTTTTAATTTTTTATTGAATTTTTTATATTTATTCTTAGCTTTTTTAAATGTTTTGATAGCTATTTTCTATTCATATTTTCATATTTTGCATAATTTATTATATCCATATGATATCCCTTAATAATCCTTGATTTGAGCGATATTTGTAGAATTTTCTTTAACGAGCATAATTTTCTTAATTAATCACTTAGCGGCTTTAGAAGAGATAAAAAATTAAATATGATATAAAAATGTAAATTGAATAAAAATGGTGGTTAGAGGCAGAATTGAACTGCCGACACGCAGATTTTCAGTCTGCTGCTCTACCGACTGAGCTATCCAACCACCTTAAAAATGAGTTGTAATTATACCTTTTTAAAACTTAAATATAGATAAAATTCTACTCAAATTTAAGAATTTATATAATTTTTGCTATAAATTCTTTAAATTTATCTCCACGATGTGCATATGAACTAAACTGATCTAAACTAGCACACGCTGGACTAAGCAAAGCAATATCATCTTTTTCCATCATTTTATCTATCAAATTTACAGCATTATAAAGCTCTTTAGCATTAAATACTTTAGCACCAAATTTATCACTCATCTTTTCTATATCATCGCAATTTGAGCCAATAGCATAGATTGTAGCGCCTTGCTTAGCAGCTGTAGCGACTACTTTTTCTATACTCACACCCTTATCATCGCCACCTAATATAATATGAATCTTAAACCCCTCATATCTGGCTAAGGCTTGAAGAGTTGCGTCTATATTTGTAGCTTTAGTATCATTGACCCATAATCTACCTTTGGCGTCCTTTAACTCTTCAAGCTTGTGAGGCTCAATGATAAATTTATTAAGCAGATCAATGCTACAACGACTAAATATTATGCTCTCAATACAAAGCGCCATAATCGCATCCATCAAAAATGGAACCCTAAAATCAATCCTACCAATATCTATACTAAATTTATTAGCTAAATCAATCTCATCATCATAAGATATTATCTTAGCATATGATTTTACTGATTTTTCATACTCTTTAGGAATAATTGCTACACTGCCTTCTTTCATCATTGATAGTGGTTTTAACTTAGCATTTATATACTCTTTAGCACTTCCATGCCAGCTTATATGATCATCGCTAATAGGCAGTAACGCATATATATCAGGTGTTGCAAATTTCGTATAATGCATAGTAAAAGAGCTAGTCTCTAAAATCCAAATTTTAGCCCCTTTACCTACTAATTCACCAAGTGGAATTCCCACATTGCCACCCATTATAGCACCACGATCTCTTAATAAATGCTCAGTCATTTTAGTCGTTGTAGTCTTGCCATTTGTGCCACTAATCCAGATACTTTTGGGGGTGGAATTTCTAAAATAATCATACTCGCTTATGAGATTTTTAGCCGATTTTATCAGCTTATGAGATGGCGGAAATCCAGGACTTGGAATCTCTAATTCACTAAGATTAGGATCAAATTTATCAATCGGTAACAAAGCATTACCATACTCATCACTACTAGCTACTTTAAATTTATCATCATAGATATTCCAGCCGCCACTTTTGGCGATAGATTTTGTTGTATTAGCATATCCAAATAGAGATTTTATCATTATTTTACCTTAATTTTAATGCGATTAAAGCGATCAAATTTGCCACCAAAGCTATCATCCAAAACCGCACAATAATCTTATTTTCGCTCCATCCTTTCATCTCGAAATGATGGTGTAAAGGTGCCATTAAAAATATACGCTTTTTTCTAATCTTAAAGCTACCAACTTGCAAAATTACAGAGAGCGTCTCAACCACAAATACAAACCCGATTATTATAAGCAAAAGCTCATTTTTTGTAACAATCCCCATATATCCGATAAATGCACCGATACTAAGGCTACCACTATCACCCATAAAAACCTCAGCCGGATAGCAATTAAACCATAAAAACCCAAAAAGCGCCCCAATAACAGCAGTAACTAAGATCACAATTTCGCCTAAATTTACCACCTTAGGTAGCAATAAATAAGAGCTATAAACTGCATTTCCCATCAAATAAGCAAATATTCCAAGACTAACTAATCCAAAAATAGAAGGCACACTAGCAAGTCCATCTAATCCATCTGTTAAATTTACAGCATTAGATGCTGAAGTAAATACCAAAACCCAAAATAACATTGCAAAAATAGATATATCTAAAATCGCATGCTTATAAAATGGAAAATAAAATAAAGAATCAAGTCCGCTAAAAAAATATAAAAGCACAGCAGCTATCACACCAAGCACAATTTGAAAAACAAATTTAACCCTAGCGTGCAAACCAGCGTGATTTTGGCGACCAACTATCTTGCTATAATCATCATAAAAACCAAGCAGACAAAATCCACCCAAAACAAAAAGCCCAATAAGCACAAAAGCATTGCTTAAATTTGCACTCAAAAGCGTGGCCACTACAGCACAAATAACAAAAACAACACCGCCCATTGTCGGAGTTTTACCTTTTTGCTGATGGGATTGCGGAGCTAGCTCATATATAGGCTGATTAGCATTTTTAATCCTTGCCCAAGCTATAAATTTAGGCATAAAAAATAGAGTCAAAACAAAAGCTAAAAAAAAGCTAATCCCAGCACGAACGCTAATATAACTAAAAAAATTAAATTCAAAAATTTCATAAATATAATAAAACACCAAAAATCCTAAGACGATAACTAAAAAATTTAAGATAAAATTATATAAATTTTTTGATAATATTTGGATAAATCTAGTTAAAAATTTAAAAAAATTATAATTATTTATAAATCAATGTTAAAATTGTGCCTAAAATATGCTTAAATAAGGACATAACCAAATGAGCAAAAAATCTATACTGGTAATCACTGATGGAATTGGATATAATCCAAGCAATGAATTTAATGCATTTAATGCTGCTAAAAAGCCAACATATGAGTGGTTAGAAGCAAATGCTGCTAAAAATTTATTAAAAACTAGCGGTCTAGCTGTGGGTTTGCCTGATGGGCAAATGGGCAATAGCGAAGTTGGCCATATGACTATTGGCAGTGGAAGAATCCTATATCAAAATTTAGTTAAGATTGACAAAGCAATAGAATCAGACAAATTAAAAGATAATCCAGAATTAAAAGAGCTACTAAATAAAGTAAATAGAGTTCATGTTATTGGTCTTTATAGCGATGGTGGCGTACACTCACATATAAATCATTTTGATGCTATATGTCAAATTTGTATCGCAAATAAAAAAGAGGTTTATGCTCACCCTATCACTGATGGCCGTGATGTCAATCCAAAAACTGGATTAAATTTCATCAAATCTCTACAAAACAAATTTACCATTGCCTCAATCAGCGGTAGATTTTATGCTATGGATAGGGATAAAAGATGGGATAGAGTAGAAACTGCTTATAAAATCATAGCTCAAAATGAAAATTTACAAACAATAACTCCAGTCCAATATATGGAAAATTCATATCAAAAAGAGATATTTGATGAGTTTATAGAACCAGCTAGTTTTATAGATTTTGGTGGAATTAAAAAAGATGATGGAATAATCTTTATCAACTTTAGAAATGATAGAGCAAGGGAGATTTGTGCTGCTTTGGCTGTTAGTGAATTTAATGAATTTAAGCGTGAAAATATCTGCGAAAATTTAATTACAATGACAAACTATGATGATAAATTTAGCTTTCCTATAATGTTTAAAAATGATGATATTAAAGATACATTAGCTGATGTTATAGCAAAAAATGGATTAAGACAACTCCACACTGCCGAGACTGAAAAATATGCTCATGTGACATTCTTTTTTAATGGTGGCAAAGAGGATCTTGTAGAGAATGAAACAAGAGTATTAATACCAAGTCCAAAAGTTAAAACATATGATGAACAGCCAGCTATGAGTGCATATGAAGTAACCGATGCGGTGATAAAAGGCATAGAAAATGGGATTGAATTTATAGTAGTAAATTATGCAAATGGTGATATGGTCGGTCACACTGGAAACTATGACGCAGCTATAAAAGCAGTTGAAGCAGTAGATGAATGCTTAGGTAAAGTGATTGCAAAAGCTAAAGAGTATGGCTACTCATATATGCAAATTAGCGATCATGGAAACTGCGAAGCAATGCAAAGTAGCGATGGCGAACTACTAACTAATCATACAACATTTGATGTATTTAACTATGTAGTAGCTGATGGTATAAACTCAATAGAATATGGCGGGTTAAGCAATGTAGCTCCAACAATACTAAAATTAATGGATTTAGAAATTCCAGAAGTTATGGATAAACCACTATTTTAAAGGATAATAAATGAAATTTAGCGGAAAAAATGTTTTAGTTACTGGTGCAAGCCGTGGAATTGGTGCTGAAATTTGTAAAGTTTTAGCTAGTTTTGGACTTAAAGTTTGGATAAATTATAGATCAAATCCTAAGCTTGCAGATGATTTAAAAGCTCAAATAGAAGCTGGTGGCGGAAGTGCTGCTGTGGTGAAATTTGACGCTACTAATGAGGCGGAATTTATCGAGGCTATAAATTTAATAGTCCAAAGTGATGGCGAGTTAAGCTATCTAGTAAATAATGCGGGAATTACAAATGATAAACTAGCTTTAAGAATGAGTGTAGATGACTTTAATAGCGTTATTGATGCAAATTTAAAAAGCGCATTTATTGGTTGTAAAGAGGCACTTAAAGTAATGAGCAAAAAACGCTTTGGTTCAGTTGTAAATGTAGCTTCAATAGTTGGTGAAATGGGTAATGCAGGCCAAACCAACTACTCAGCTAGCAAAGGCGGCATGATAGCAATGAGTAAAAGTTTTGCCAAAGAAGGTGCTAGTAGAAATATCAGATTTAATAGCGTAACTCCAGGATTTATAGCTACAGATATGACCGATGCTCTAAGTGATGAAATTAAAGCACACTACTCAGCAAATATTCCATTAAAAAGATTTGGAGAAGCTAAAGAAGTAGCCACAGCAATAGCGTTCTTGCTAAGCGATTATGCAAGCTACATCACAGGCGATACCCTTAAAATCAATGGTGGCCTATATATGTAGAAAACTTTAAGCCAAATTATAGTAAGATTACACTCATTTTTATTTTAGGAGAAAATTATGGCAATATTTGACGAAGTTAGAGATGTTGTTGTAGAACAACTAAGTGTTGCAGCTGACGCAGTAAAAATGGAGTCAAAAATAATTGAAGATCTAGGTGCTGATTCACTAGATGTTGTTGAGCTTGTTATGGCTTTAGAAGAGAAATTTGATGTAGAAATCCCAGATAGCGAAGCAGAAAAACTAATTAGCATCGCAGATGTTGTAAATTATGTTGAAGGTCTAAAAAAATAATTAAAATATTAAGTGATTAAATTTAAATTTTAGGAGAAGTAGCATTGAAAAGAGTGGTAGTAACTGGTTTAGGCATGATAACTGCGCTAGGTCTTGATAAAGATGTATCTTTTAAAAATATTTGCGATGGCAAAACAGGTGTAAAAAAGATAACCCTATTTGATGCTACTGATTTTCCAGTACAAATAGCTGCTCAAATAGATGATTTTGATCCAGCTACTATAATGGAAGCAAAAGAGATAAAAAAGGTAGATAGATTTATCCAATTAGGCTTAAAAGCCGCTAAAGATGCTATGGATGATGCGAATTTTAAAGATTTTGATCCAGGTGAATTTGGCGTTAGCTCAGCTGCTGGCATCGGTGGCCTACCTAATATAGAAAAGAATTCTAATATATGCTTAGAAAAAGGGCCTAGAAAAATATCTCCGTTTTTTATCCCTTCTGCTTTGGTAAATATGCTTGGTGGATTAGTTAGCATAGCTCATAATCTAAAAGGCCCAAATTTATCTAGCGTAACAGCGTGTGCTGCATCAACTCACGCTATATGCGAAGCAGCTAAAAGCATAATGATAGGCGAGACAAAGGCTATGCTAGTAATTGGTGCTGAATCTGCAATCTGTCCCGTAGGTATCGGCGGATTTGCTGCGATGAAAGCACTATCTACAAGAAACGACGATCCAGCAGCTGCATCAAGACCATTTGATGCAAATAGAGATGGCTTTGTAATGGGAGAAGGTGCTGGTGCATTAGTGTTAGAAGAGTATGAAAGCGCAATAGCTAGGGGTGCAAAAATCTATGCTGAAGTAGCAGGATTTGGAGAAAGCGGTGATGCTCATCATATCACAAGCCCAAGTCAAGATGGCCCACAAAGAGCTATGAGTAAAGCTTTAACGATGGCTGGAAATATCAAAATTGACTACATCAACGCTCATGGCACATCCACTTCAGCAAACGATGCTAACGAAACTGCTGCTATCAAAGCTGTATTTGGCGATAATATCCCAGCTATTAGCTCTACAAAAGGTCAAACAGGTCACTGTCTTGGTGCAGCTGGCGCTATTGAAGCCGTTATTTCTATTATGGCAATGGATCAAGGCATTATCCCACCAACAATTAATCAAACAGACAGAGCGCCTGAGTGCGACTTGGATTATACCCCAAATTCAGCTAGAAATTGCGAACTAAATGCTATAATGAGCAACTCATTTGGCTTTGGTGGAACTAATGGCTCAGTCATATTTAAAAGGCTAAAATAATGGCTAGCTATCTTGATTTTGAAAAAGGTATTCAACAGATTGATGAAGATATCGCCAATGCTAAAATTAAAGGCGATGAGCATGCTATTGAGATCCTAAGCAAAAATTTAGAAAAAGAGATAGCAAAAACATATAAAAATTTAAATGAATTTCAAAGATTAAATTTAGCTAGACATCCAGATCGCCCTTATGCACTTGATTATATCAGAGCTCTTCTAACTGATAGCTATGAAATTCACGGTGATAGAACTTACGCTGATGATCCATCAATTGTCTGTTATAGCGGTTACATAGGCAATAAAAAGGTAATTGTCATAGCCGAACAAAAAGGCCGTGGAACAAAATATAAAATTATGAGAAACTTTGGAATGCCTCATCCTGAAGGGTATAGAAAAGCCCTTCGTGTAGCTAGACTAGCTGAGAAATTTGAAATTCCAGTTATATTTTTCATAGATACTCCAGGCGCATATCCAGGAGTAGGCGCTGAAGAGCGTGGTCAAAGCGAGGCAATTGCTAGAAATCTATTTGAACTTAGTGAGCTTAGAACTCGCACTATTGCTATAGTTATTGGCGAAGGTGGTAGTGGAGGTGCTTTAGCCATTGGTGTGGCCGATAGGCTTGCGATGATGAGAAATTCGGTATTTTCTGTTATTTCGCCAGAGGGTTGTGCAGCAATTTTATGGAATGACCCTAGTAAAAGCGAAGCTGCTACAAAAGCTATGAAAATAACAGCTGATGATTTAAAAGAGCTAAATTTAATCGATGATGTTATTGATGAGCCAGTTATGGGAGCGCATAGAGATAGAGATGGCGCTATAGCTGCTGTTGGTGAGTATATTAGAACTAAGCTAGAAGAGCTTGAGAAGTTATCAATTGATGAAGTAGTAAGCGCTAGAATGGAAAAAATACTCTCTGTTGGAGCTTATGAATAATTGACTATTTTAGCCAGGTTTTAGTATAACTTGGCTAAATTTTAATCTATTTTACTCATTAGGCCTAAAATATCTTTAATCCTTTTAATCCAAATTTAACTTAATTAGATAATTGCGAAACCTTGCGCTCTTTTCTAACTTTTGCTACATTTTGCCCAATTACTTTATAAGCTTCTAAAATTTGTTCTTCATTAAGCATAAAAATACCTTATTATAATACGGTAAATTAGTAAAAAGGATTACTATGGCAAACATAGCTAAATTTGGTTTTAAAACTTTGGTTGCTACTGCACTTTTAAGCTCGGTAGCTCAAGCTAATTTTTTAGATCATACTTATGTAGGTGTTAAAGGAGCGATTTTATCAACTAATATTAATTCATCAGATGTAATTGGAGAATTAAGCCTTAAATTTGGTAAAGATTTTGACATCTATAGAGTTTGGACTGGATACAGCTATAAAATGGAGTCTAGCGATAAATCTGACATAAATGATTCAAACTATAGCAATAATGAAATAAAATTCAAATCACATAACATCATCTTAGGAGCAAGATACACTCCATCGATTAATGATAGTTTTAAAGCTTTACTTGGGTAGCTATAACAAAAGGAGAAAGTATTGAAACAACCAATAATGGCTCAACACAAAAAGTAGGTGATACTAAAACAGGCGGTATTTTGGATTGAAGCTTGGTGGTATTTATGCGATAAATGATAGCAATGAGATTGAATTTGGTCTAAAAAGCGATTACACATCTACAGGTTTAGAAGGTTATAAAATAGAATGGATTATGGTGCTTATTTAGGTTATAACTATAAATTTTAATTAAATAGCCAAAGAGATTTTCTCTTTGGCTAAAGATTATCTATTTTGATTTTGCACTCTTAAATTTCTAGCTAAATCACAAGAGTTATTATCACCGTTATTACAAGCGATTTGATAAATTGTTACAGCAGTGTCAATATCTCTTGGCATACCATCGCCATGAGCAAACATATCTGCAAGCTGCTTACAAGCTGGAATATATTGAAAACCATAGCAAACCATATCATAAGCGATTGCTGCACTTCTAAAATCTCCACTTTTATAAATATCATCAGCTACTCTTTTGCATTTAAAGGCATCTTTTAGCTTTGAGCATTCACTATAAAAGTTATCAATCTTAGCCTTAATCTCTTGTTCGCTAATGTTGATTGGCTCAGGTTTAACAGTAATTGGCCCAGGGAATTTTTGCACACAACCAGCCAGAATAAACCCAGCTAAAACTGCTACTAT
Organism: Campylobacter sp. P0103; assembly: GCF_002139545.1. Classification (NCBI taxonomy): domain Bacteria; kingdom Pseudomonadati; phylum Campylobacterota; class Epsilonproteobacteria; order Campylobacterales; family Campylobacteraceae; genus Campylobacter; species Campylobacter sp. P0103. The sequence continues at coordinate 103,146 of NZ_MJKG01000003.1, forward strand.
AACCTGTCTCAATCCTCTCTCCTTAATATATAATAGGTCTGCTTACCAGCTAGTTTTTCTATGATAATTTTATACTTACTAGCCCATGACTGCACAATCTCATTAAATTCATCAATAATCTCTGGAATAGTACTTTCACATTTGATTTTAAATGTATCTTCACTATTAGATAGAGCGACAAATCCATCACTATGTTTTATTTTTTCATGTAAATTTATAATATGCTCGATCTCTTTTTCATCAAAATCAGATGCTGATAAAACTCTTTTTACCTGCTCTACAAGCGCATCATTTACATTATATCCAAGTCCAGTTAGCACTAGTTCTACACTCATTATCTCCCTTTAATTATTTGATTTTTGACTAATTAATACAGCTTCTATTATCTTTTTGATATCGCCATCTAAAACTGCATCAGCTTGCGAGTAGGCAATATTGCTTCTATTATCTTTTACTTGTTTATATGGAAATAAAACATATGAGCGAATTTGATGACCCCAGCCCATTTCGCTTTTTTCTACTGATTGGCTAGCTGCTCTTTGCTTTTCTAACTCTAGCTCATATAGCCTTGATTTTAGCATTTTTAGAGCTGTAGCTTTGTTTTTATGCTGACTTCTATCATTTTGACATTGAACTACGATTCCGGTTGGATGGTGAGTTATGCGTACGGCTGATTCAGTTTTATTTACATGTTGGCCACCTGCTCCACTGGCTCTATAATAATCATATCTTATATCCTTTTCATCAATATCAATCTCGATATCATCATCAATCTCGGGACTTACCATTACACTTGAAAAGCTCGTATGACGCCTACCAGCACTATCAAATGGGCTGGTTCTTACTAGACGATGAATTCCATTTTCAGCCTTTAAATAGCCATAAGCATTTTCACCTTTTACAATAAAGCTAACATCTTTTAATCCAGCCTCATCGCCCTCTTGAAAATCTAAAGTCTCAACCTTAAAGCCTTCTCTTTCGCAAAATCTTAGATACATTCTATATAGCATACTAGCCCAGTCATTACTCTCAGTTCCGCCAGCTCCTGGATGAATACTTACAATAGCATTTTTGCTATCATCTTCGCTGCTTAGCATCATGGCAACTTCTAAATTTATAATAGCCTCTTCTAACTTAACAGAGTCCTCAAATAGCGAATTTATAGTATCTAAATCATTTTCTGAATTTGCTAAATCAAATAATTCTATAGCATCATTTAATGAGTTTTTAGCATTTTGAAATTTAGCTAGCATAGAGTTTAATTTGGTCTTTTCTTTGCCTATTTGTCCAGCCATTTGGACATCACTCCAAAAGCTAGGGTCTTGTTCTAAAGCTTCAATCTCTTTAAGTCTTGATTGTATTAAAGAGGGATTTACAACTTTAGCAATATTATCAACCTTGATCTTTAAACCCTTTAAAAGTTCGTTATACTCATAGTTATCCAAAGTTTTACCTTTTAAATTTTTGGCGAAATTTTATCTAAAATATGGTTAAAATTTAATTATTTAAAGGAAAAATTTTTAGAAATTTATGCTAAAATTATAGATTAAAAATTTCAAAAGAGAGTCTTATGCAGATATTAAAAACAGTACAAGAAGTGCGTCAATTCCGTGCTAATTGCAGTGGAAATGTAGGCTTTGTGCCGACAATGGGTGCTTTGCACGCCGGTCATGCTCAGCTATTAAAAAGCTCTGTATCACAAAATAATCATACTATAGCAAGCATTTTTGTCAATCCAACACAATTTTTAGCCGGTGAGGATTTAGATAGATATCCTAGAACACCTGAGGCTGATATTAAAATATGTGAATTATGTGGAGTAGATGCAATATTTATGCCTGATGCTAATGAAATTTATAGCCAAATAGAGCCAAAAATCTTAGCACCAAAAGAGCTATCTAGCACACTCGAAGGCGCTACAAGGCCTGGACATTTTGATGGTGTTTGTACAGTATTAACTAAATTTTTTAATATCATTAATCCTACAAACGCATACTTTGGCAAAAAGGACGCTCAACAGCTTTTAATAGTACAGCATATGGTAAAATCGCTATTTATGCCAATTAATATAGTTCCTGTTGATATAGTTCGCTCTAGCGATGGCTTAGCACTTTCGAGTCGTAACTCATACTTAAATGATGATGAATTAGCTCAAGCATTAAAACTCTCAAGGTCTTTGATGAAAGCTAGCAATTTAATTAAAGCAAATAAATTAAACTCTCTTGAGATAAAAGATGCAATGAGTAGCTGTCTAGAGCCTTTAAAAGTTGATTATATAGCAATTGTAGATAAGAGTTTAAAACCAATTGATAGCATTGAGCTTGGCAATACTATTATTTTAATTGCTGTATATGTAAGCAATACACGCTTAATTGATAATTTGTGGGTGTAATATGGCAAATTTATATTTAGTTTCACTTGGATGTAATAAAAATCTAGTTGATAGCGAGATTATGCTTGGAAGACTAAGTGCATATGATTTAGTAGATGATCCTAGCTTAGCTGATGTAATGATAGTAAATACATGTGGCTTTATAGAAGATGCTAAAAGCGAAAGCATAAGTACAATTTTAGAGCTAGCAAGTTATAAAAAACCAAATTCGGTTTTAGTAGTTACTGGCTGCTTAATGCAAAGATATAAAGATGAGCTTATGCGTGAATTACCAGAAGTAGATATATTTACTGGCGTTGGAGATTATGCTAAAATAGATGAGATAATCCTTAAAAAACAAAATCTATTTAGTCCAGAAACATACTTGCAAGCAGCCAATACCAAAAGAGTAATTACTGGTTCAAGCTATCACGCATATATCAAAATCTCTGAAGGTTGTAATCAAAAATGTAGCTTTTGTGCAATTCCCAGCTTTAAAGGGAAGCTAAAAAGTAGAGAAATTTCAAGTATCGTTGATGAGATAAAAGAGCTAATTAGTAGAGGATATAATGATTTTAGCTTTATCGCACAAGATAGCAGCTCATTCTTGCGTGATCATGGAGAAAATGAAGGGCTTATAGCGCTTATAGATGAGGTTGAAAAGATAGAAGGGATAAATGCAGCTAGAATTTTATATCTATATCCTACAACTACCAACGCAAAACTAATTCAAAAAATTATTGATTCCAAAGTATTTGTCAATTATTTTGATATGCCTATACAGCATATAAATGATGAGATGCTAAAGATAATGCGTCGCGGTGCTAATAAAGATAAGATAATTGAGCTTTTAACAATGATGAGAGAAGCACCTAATAGCTTTTTGCGTACTGGAATCATAATAGGCCATCCAGGAGAAAAAGATAGCTATTTTGATGAGCTTTGTGAGTTTTTAAGCAAATTTAAATTTGATAGAATCAGTGCATTTGCTTACTCCAAAGAAGAAGATACTCTAGCTTATGAAATGGAACAAGTAGAGCCAAAGATTATCACGCAAAGATTAAATAAGATCGAAAAGATTATAAAATCTAGCATTGATGAGAGCTTTAAAAGCTTAATTGGAAATACTATCAAAGTACAAATTAATGGCACAAGCAGCGAAGGCGATATGTTTTATGGCGCTAAGGCTATAATTTGGGATAGAGATATCGATGGTGAGATTCTTGTCAATGATAGCGAGATTAAAAATCCAAAAGTAGGACAAATTTATGATTGTCAGATCACTGAATTTGTTAATGATAAACTAATTGGACAGATTGTTTGCAGTTAAATTTAGAACCATTAAAAGACAAAAAGGCTCTGCTAGCTTTTTCACACGGAGTAGATAGTACAGCTCTTTTTTATCTTTTAGTTAAAGCCGGAGTAAGCTTTGATTGTGCAATGGTAAACTATCAAACTCGCCCTAGTAGCAATACTGAAGAACAAAGTGCTATAAAACTTTGCAAACAATTTAATAAAAAAATATTTATTCATAAAGCTAGTTTAAATTTAACCAGCTCCAATTTTGAGATGACAGCTCGTAAAATTAGATATGAGTTTTTTGACTCTATAATATGTGAGTTTGGTTATGAAATTTTGATTTTAGCACACCAGCTAAATGATGCAACTGAATGGCTATTAATGCAACTAGCTAAAGGTAGTGGCGCTGTGGGACTAGCTGGAATGAGTGAATTTAGTACAAGATACCTAAAATCTCAAAATAGAGAAATAGGAGTATTTCGTCCGCTTTTAAGTGTTAGCCGTAGTGAAATTTTAGAATTTCTACACTCTCAAAATATAAAATATTTCATAGATAACTCCAATCAAAATCTAAAATTTACCCGTAATAAAATTAGGTCTGAATTTAGTGATTCTTTTGTAGAACAATTTAGAAATGGAATTAAAAAAAGCTTAGAGCTTTTAAGGGATGATGCAAAGCTACTTTTAGGTGAGTTTGAATATAATGATGGAGAGCTCTTTATAGTGGCTAAATCACAAAATTCAATCTATCTAATAGATCAAGCCTGCAAAAGGCTAGGCGTACTAATGAGCCAAAAGACTCGTCAAATTTGTACTCAAAATGATTGCGTAATATCGCATAAAATTACAATCACATCAAATAAAAAATATTACTTTATCGCTCCATTTATAAAAACCATAATGGATAAGAAACTAAAAGATAAATTTAGAATCCTAAAAGTTCCGGCCTTGCTTCGTCCATATCTAGCAAATAATTTAGAATGTCTTAAGGTTCTTGATAAATTTTTATCACAAAGCTAGTTTGTATATATCCATCTCTTGACTCCATCTTAACTGGAAAATCAACTCTGATAAGATTATCATGTGTATTCATATCAGCAATAAAATCATATAAATTTTGCGGATTTTTCATTGTAGCACTTACATTAGCTTCGCTAATTATATATTTAGAATTGCTTGTTATAGTTTTTGGCTTAGTAAAGTAGATATTATCAAAATACTTCCCAGCAACACCGATAAATTTCATCTGATTAAAGCTATTTTTAAGCGACTCTAACGCTTTTGTATTTTGCTGTTTTAACTTTTCATAGGTTGCTAAATGATCATTATAAAGCTGGTTAATTTTAGCTAAATTTACCTCTTTTTCACTGCGAATCTGCGCAGCTTGTTTGTATTTATCAATTGAAGGCATAGCCACAGCAAAAACCATTACTAGCACAAAAATCACAAAAATCAAACTATAAATTGCTAGCTTAGTAAGGTCGATATTTTCTAGACTTCTATCTACTCTCATTTGCCAACTTCTCCATTAGGGCTATTTTTATTAATACTTACAAAATTATACCAACCATTTGGAAGCTGATAAAATGTGGTATTTGATACAGCAAATATTGACTTTAATGGTGCTTCAAATAGTAACTTAAAACGATCTTTTGTTGGTGTTAATCCTTTTACTTTTAGCATATACTCTTCCATATGAACGCTTTTAAGAGTTACTCCATCAGGAACTAGATTAAATAAATTCATCAAACTTTTATTTAAAATTGCATTTTTATGATAGATATCAAGAGTCATATCACGCTTTATAGAAGTGATTTTAGTCTGATTTTTCAACTCATTAATAGCTTTAAATTTAGCATCGTATTGAGCCTGTAACTCATCAGATTGTAAATTTATATTAAAAATTTGCATTCCAATAAAAATTGCTCCAGATATAAAAGCTGCTCCTATTAAAAACATTGTCCAAAGCCAAATTCTAGTAAAAAGAGAAAATAACGGCTTAACTCGTGGCTTGATAAAACTATAACTCATTGCAAATCTCTCTAATCATCATATTATTTATTAGCTTATCAATATCTTGCTTAATTAACTTAATATCTAGCATTAGCTCATTTTCTGCCATAATCAAAAACTCATTATCAAGACTTAGTCCATCAAATATTACAACACTCTCGATAAAATCACCCAAGTAATTTTTATTTTGATAATACTCAGTAATGGCAAGCTTGATATTACTAATTAGTGTAACTTCTTTACCAATATCTCGTACACTATCTTCTAATTTTTTATTAGCATTAGCAATCTCTTCATGCTGTATATCCTCAAAATCATCTTTATCTACATTATCAAAATCACTAAATCCACCGCCAATATCACCTAGCCCTCCAAGTTTGCTTAGTCTATCTTGCTCTTCTTCGATAACATTATCTAAATCTGCGCTCTCCTCTTTACTAAAGACCTTATCATAATAATCAAAACCATCATTTTCTTTTCTAGTATCAAAATATGCGCCAAATTTCATATCTTCGCCATCAAAAATCATGATAGTATTATTATCATTCATATGTAGCATATATAAAATTTTACCTTTTTTTGGGGACTCTTTAATAAGTGAGTGCAAAATACCAAATGGAGAATAAATAAGATCAGGCTTTAGTCCATTTAGCGTCTCTTCAAAACTAGTTAGCTCACTATCGGGCACAACAATACTCCAGCCTTTCATTTTAATCTTAGCAACTAGATTGTATGAGATATTAAATTTTTCAAATCCTCTAGCATCTACAGCTGGAAGCGCCCACTGCTTAGGGCTATTAAGCATAGCAGCTAGATATACTGAGTGATACTGCTTGGTACGCTTTTTAAGATAATCAACAAGTTTATAATCAACTACGCCATTATGAACATCAAATACAGCCTCATTACTACCTATAATCTTATCGCCTTTTACAGCACGTGAGTACAGATAGCACTGATTATCTTTAATAATAACACTAACATATAAAGTAGTCAAAAATCCACGAACCCAAGAGATTAAACCAGACATATTAAACCTTAAATTTTAAAAATTTTAGCCAATTTAGCTTTAAATTTAGATTATATTATCTACCTCATTAAATTTTTTAGCTATTAATGCTTTAGCTTCTTGCATATCTAAACCTTCTAAGCCAAATTCGTTCCCAATGCAATAGGTAAGCTTGCAAAAAGGCTTTGGCAAAATCATTTTATCCCAACTATTAAACTGCCAAAACCTGCTAGCTGTGTAACTTAAAACTATCAAATTTACTCCAGTTTTTTGTGCAACTGCCACTGAGCCATCGCTAATGCTATGTCTTGGACCTCGTGGACCATCTGGGGTAATTACTACATCAATTCCATTATGGATTGATTTTATTGCTGATAGAAAAACTTTCAAGGCTCCTTTTGATGAACTTCCTCTAATCGAACCAATACCAAAATGACTAATAATATCGCTAATTACTTGACCATCTTTATGATCTGAGATCATTACATTCGCATTTCTGCCTTGCCAACAACTACTAAAAATAAATGGCATAAATGCTAACTTCTCATGCCAAAAAAGAGCTACTACTGGCTTGCTCTTTGGCGCTTCTCCAATAAACTCCTTTTTGCAAGTTAGATATATAAGCTTAATTATAAAAACTAGTAAATTTTCTACTATTTTATTAACAAATTTAGCCCTAAATAATCTGCCCATTTAATACCATTCTTCTTGGTTGAGTGATTTGAACCTTAGCAAATTTGCCTAGCAACTCCTCGCTGCCTTTGGCCTGAACCAAAAAGTTATTATCTGTACGACCAGCTATCATTCCATCAGCCCTAAGCTCTTCAAAATAGACATCATAAATTTGTCCTATTTTACTAGCTACAATCTCATCTAAAATTTCATTATGTCTAGACTGTAAGCGTGTGAGCCTAGCCCCAGCTATGCTATCATCAATCTGATTTGGCATAGTTGCCGCTGGAGTTAGAGGGCGAGCTGAGTATTTAAACGAAAACACTTGCTCAAATCTAACTTTTTCTAAAACATCCATCGTATCTTCAAAATCAGCCTCACTCTCACCAGGAAATCCGACTATAATATCAGTTGATATGCTAACATCAGGACAAAGCGTTCTAAGTTTACTTGCTCTATCTAAAAACCACTCCTTAGTATATCCACGTTTCATAGCTTTTAGTATTGCTGTACTTCCACTTTGTAGTGGCATATGCATAGATTTACAGATTTTAGGATTTGAGCTAAACTCGCGTAAAAATTTATCATCCATATGCAAAGGATGCGGACTAGTAAAGCGAATTCTCTCTACGCCATCAATTTGACTAATTAAATTCAAAAGATCACTAAAATCTATCTTTTGCTCATTAGAACTACTAAATCTTTTGCCATAATTATTTACATTTTGACCAAGCAAAAATATCTCTTTAGCTCCGTTATTAGTGGCTTTTTTAATCTCATTTAAAATTATATCTTTTGGAATGCTTAGCTCATCGCCCCTAGTGTGCGGGACTATACAATAGGTGCATTTCTTATCGCATCCTATCATGATATTTACATAACTTTTATATGGACTAGTGCGAAACTCACCAAAGGCATACTCGCTCTCATCATGATTTATATCTACGCTCACAAATTTAGGCGTTTTGACTGCAGTTTTGATCTTTGATACATTTCTAGCTCCAAGGACAAAATCAACATACGGCGCACGCTTAAATACATCAGAGCCAAGATGGCTAGCCGTACAACCACAAACACCTATTTTTGCTCCTGGTTTTTTGACTTTTTCAAATCCGCCAACCTCACTAAAGAGCTTATGCACTGGTCTTTCACGCACAGAACAAGTATTTATAAGGATTAGATCAGCCTCGCCAATCTGATTAGTAGTCTCATACTCATCATCTAATTCAGCTATGATATGCTCGCTATCACGAACATTCATAGCGCACCCCAAAGTCTCTATAAAGAGCTTTTTTTTACTAAATTCAGCACTCAAAGTATATGCACCTCATACATATAGTCATTCTCATCTAGGCCATATTTTACCGTGCGGTGATATACGCTTAACCCTTTGTTCTCAAAATGCTCAACTAAGGCAATAAGCTGCTTATGTGAGTTATCACGATCAAAATAGAATATCTTTCCACCATCTTTTAGCGCAGCACTCTCGATCTTTTCTAGACTAATTGTTTTTGGTTTTGCATCTAACTCAGCTCTAGCTAATTTTAACTCCATTTTTTATCCCTTTTTGAGTGATTTTAACTCATTAGTATATCAAATTTGCTATAAAATTTCGTTTAAATTATATAGTATAAATATATTTAAAGATTATAAAAGCTAATATAAGATAAAATAACGGGCTTGCAAATTTTAAATCTCAATAATTTATTATTTTGACAAATTAATCACAAAAGGTAACTTTATGGAGAGAATATTAGATATAATCGAGTCAATAGCTAATGAAAAAAATTTAAACATTGATGATGTAAAAGCCAGAATCTTAAAGGCCTTTGAATCAGCTGCTAAGAAACTATATGGTTCAGAGTGTGAATATGAAGCACTAATTAATCCAACAACTAAAAATATCACTCTATATCAAAAAATTCTAGTTGTTAATAATGATGATGAACGCCTAGATAATGAGCATTTTATCAGCCTTGATAAAGCTCATGAATTTGATAAAAGCCTTGAAATAGGCGATAGTCTAAACTATGAAATAAATATAGAAGATCTAGGTCGCACAGCTGCTGGAACGCTTAGCCGTGAGATAGAGTATCATATCCAACGCCTAATAGAAGAGAAAATTTTTGAAAAATATAATGCTAAGATTGGTTCACTTGTCTTTGGTTCAGTTACACGAGTTGATTCTGAAGAAAATACATTCATCGAAATTGATGAGATCAGAGCTGTAATGAGCATGAAAAATCGTATTAAAGATGAAAAATTTAAAATTGGCGATGTTGTAAAATGTGTTATTAAAAGCGTAAGACTAGATAAAAAAGATGGTATAAAAGTTGAACTCTCTCGTACATCACCTAAATTTCTTGAAGCGCTTTTAAAAGCTGAAGTTCCTGAGATTAAAGATGGTGGTGTAATCATTCAAAATAGCGCTAGAATACCAGGTAAAAAAGCCAAAATTGCTTTATATTCTACTACCCCAAATATCGATGCAGTTGGTGCAACAGTAGGTATAAAAGGCGTAAGAATCAATGCTGTAAGTAATGAGTTAAATGGTGAAAATATAGACGCTATTGAGTATAGTAATGAACCAGCTATTTTTGTAGCACGCGCTTTAGCTCCTGCTATAGTAAGCTCTGTAAAAATAGATGGACAAAAGGCTATAGTATCACTAGTACCTGAACAAAAATCAAAAGCAATTGGAGCAAGCGGTATAAATATTAGACTAGCAAGTATGTTAACTAAATATGAGATTGAACTAGAAGAATTGACAAATGCCACACCAGCGGGTCAAATCAACAACGAAGAGGGTCTAAAAAATCTAAAAGCACTCTTTGGTGATCTTTAAAATAAAGAATTCGGTCTAGCCGAATTCTTTTACTATGAATTAAAAATTAATTTTATTATATCTTAAGCTCTAAAGCTAAAAATTTACCAGTATGAGAACCGCTCTTTTTATATCCTTTAGCTAACTCTATTGGACTACCCTTAGCAATTACCTTACCACCACCTGCTCCACCTTCAGGCCCCATATCTATAATATAATCACAATTTTTAATCACATCTAAATTATGCTCTATTACTATAACTGAATTTCCCAATTCAACCAAATGATGTAAAACTCCAGTAAGTCTATCAACATCAGCAAAATGCAATCCAGTTGTAGGCTCATCTAAGATATAAAGAGTAGAGCCAGTATCGGTACGACTAAGTTCTTTTGCTAGTTTAATCCGTTGAGCTTCACCACCGCTTAAAGTAGTAGCTGGCTGACCCAAAGTAAGATAGCCAAGACCGACTGAGCAAATAGTGCTAAGCTTAGCATAAATTTTAGGAACCTTAGCAAAAAACTCCAACGCTTCATCAGCGCTCATAGCCAATACTTCAGATATGTTTTTGCCTTTATATCTTATCTCTAAAGTTTGAGCATTATAGCGAGTACCTTTACATACATCACATATTACATTAATATCAGGTAAAAAGTGCATCTCAACCTTTATCTCGCCCTCACCGCTACATTTTTCGCATCTACCGCCTTTGACATTAAAGCTAAAGCGTCCGATTTTATACCCTCTAATCTGAGCCTCTTTAGTCGCTGCAAATAACGCTCTTATCTCATCCATCACGCCCGTATATGTAGCTGGATTGGAGCGTGGAGTTCTGCCTATTGGACTTTGGTCTAAATAGATAACCTTATCTAGCTGATCTAAGCCTTCTATTTTAACACCCTTTAAAGCTTGAAATTTTTTAGCACGATTTAGATCTATCTCAGCTGCTGGCAAAAGAGCTTTAAGCACTAGCGAACTCTTGCCGCTACCACTTACTCCAGTTACACCTACAAGGTTACTAAGTGGAAATTTAACGCTTAAATTTGATATATTGTTTATAGTTACTCCACTTAAGCTTAGCCACTGTTTTTGTTTTCTGCCTTGATAGTAATTAATATCTTTTTGACCATTTAAATATTTTGCTGTTTGAGTTTGACTTGCTAATAACTCTTTATATGTACCATTAAAAACTACATTACCACCATAAATTCCAGCTCCAGGGCCAATATCTACTATATAATCAGCAGCTTCAATAGTCTTTTTATCATGCTCTACTACAATTACTGTATTGCCTTTTTCTTGCAAATTTCGCAAGGTTTTAATCAGCTTTAGAGTATCTCTTTCATGCAATCCAATACTAGGCTCATCTAGCACATACATAACCCCACTTAGTCCGCTTCCTATCTGACTAGCGATCCTAATACGCTGCGCCTCGCCACCACTGATAGTTCTAGCATCTCTACCAAGACTAATATATCCAAGCCCTACATCATATAAGAAAAATAGCCTTTCATTTATCTCTTTTAAAATTGGAGTAGCTATTAGAGTTTGTTGAGGATTTAGGTGAGCAAATCTATCATTATTACTAAAAAATTTAGTAGCGTTTTCTATGCTCATGTTAATAATATCGCCTATTGATTTAGACGCTACTTTGACAGCTAGGCTATCAGCACACAATCTATCACCACCACAACTTTCGCATACTTTTTCAGTCATATACTCGCTAAAATCTTTATCATCTTTTAATATCTCATATGCAACTTTTAGCACTCCTTCAAAGTGCTTTTTAATTCTATGGCTTTTCCATAAAAAATCAATACTTTTTGCATTGCCATATAGTATTAACCTTTTAGCATCTTCATCGAGTTGATAATATGGTGTTTTGACACTAATATCATTTTGTTCGCAAAATGCCATTATAAATTTATAATAATAGCTCTTATTAAATCCATACATTACCTTAACAGCACCATCTTCAATGCTTAAACTATCATCTATTATCTTATTTAAATCCAAGCTAAAACGAATTCCTAGCCCATCACAGCTAGGACAAGCACCCTTAGGCGAGTTAAAGCTAAAACTAAGTGGCTCAAGTGTATTAAAGCTAATTTTGCAATTAAAACAAGCATTGTGTTCGCTAAAGTGAATATGAGAACTCTCTAGCCCTATCTCATCAGCATTTAAAATTTCAATTTCTAACTCACCAAAACTTTCATAAAGCCCTTTTTGAACATCATCTGCAATTCTTGCACTATTTTCTTCATTTACTACAACTCTATCTATAACAGCTTTTATAGTATGCTTTTTGGTCTTTGATAGTTCTATCTCTTCATCTAATCGCACCATCACGCCATCTATCATCGCTCTTATAAAGCCCTTATTTGCAAGACTCTCTAATGTATCAGCAAAGCTACCCTTTTTCTCTCTTACAATAGGTGAAAGAATTGTGATTTTAGTACCATTTGGGAGTTTAAGAATTTGATCTATAATATCACTTGCACTCATTTGAGATACTACTTGATCGCATTTGGGGCAGTGCTGAATACCTATTCTAGCATATAAAAGTCTTAAATAATCATAAATTTCAGTAATCGTTCCAACTGTAGAGCGAGGGTTTTTACTAGTGCTTTTTTGATCAATTGCTATAGCTGGGGTTAATCCTTCGATATGATCGACATCTGGCTTGCCAACTCTATCAAGAAATTGTCTAGCATAGCTTGAGAGAGATTCTATATATCGTCTTTGACCCTCAGCATATAAAGTATCAAATGCAAGCGTACTCTTACCACTTCCACTAAGACCAGTAAATACCACTAATTTATTTTTTGGAATATCTAGGTTAATATTTTTTAGATTATGCTCTTTAGCACCTCTAATCTTAATCATTTCATTCATCTTTAATCCATATTTTAAATAAAATCTTGGATTATATCTAAAATTTAATAATAAGATATTTGTCTAATTATAAAATCCAAATTTAACACTATTTGAAATTTCTAAACAAGATGGCCAAAGTGTGTAAAATCTAATACCTTTATACTCTAATTCAATCTTATAAAATAGTCCAATAAAACTCTTGCTTATTACATTTGCTTCAAACTCTCCACCCATATAAATTTCAGAATAAGCAAATATATTATTGCGAGACTTAATCCAATCAAAAAACTTATCTTGAGATGTTAAATCGCTGTGTATATAGTTCAATCCACCTAGCATTTGAGCGCTTTTTTCATCTTTTACACTATAAAAAAGCTTATTAGGAGTACCGATATCTAAAATTTTACCACCATCAATTAAGGCTATTTTATCGCTTAAATAATAAGCATCATCAATATCATGAGTAACAACAATAGCAGATAAGCCCTCTTTTTGAATCATCTCTTTTAATTCTACTCTTAAAGCTTGCTTTAATCCTTGATCTAAATTTGAAAACGGCTCATCTAAAAGTAGTAATTTAGCACCAGCAGCAATCGCTCTAGCAAATGCAACTCTTTGAGCTTGTCCTCCTGAGATTTGATCTGGCTTTTTATCCTTTAGTCTCTGTATGCCAAATTTAGTCAAAAGCTCATTTATTTTATTATCTGCTTCTTTTTTGCTTAGTTTATTTAAAGCAAAAGCGATATTATCATATACGCTAAGATGAGGAAAAAGAGCATAATTTTGAAACATAAATCCAACATTTGATCCACATCTTAACTCATCGTATTGACTATTTTCTAATTTAGCAATACATCTTAAAAGCGTACTTTTTCCACTTCCACTACTACCTAAAATAGATAAAATTTCATTACTTTTAAGACTTAAATCAATCCCTTTTAAAACCTCATTTTGACCAAATTTTTTATGCAAATTTCTAATTTCTAGCACGTTTTGCCTTTATAAATATATGGGTAAAAATCAATACAAATAACGATAACACCACTATCATTAAAGATGGTAATGCACTATCATAAATTCTCTCATCAGTAGCGTACCAAAACGCCTTAACGCTCAATGTCTCAAAACTAAATGGTGATAACATACGAGTAAGTGGTAACTCCTTAATAGTGTCTATAAATACAACTAAAAACGAGAGTAAGAAAAACTGCTTTAATAGCGGCATATATAGCTTTATCATTAATATAAAATAGCTTGGGCGTAGCATATATCCAGCCTCATCAATAGAAGTATGAATTTTAGCAAAACCACCATCAATAGAGTATATAGCAGTAGCTAAAAATCTAACTACATAGGCAAAAATTAAAACGCTAAATGATATTCCTAAAATTGCCACATTAAAAATCTCGCCTATAAATGCAGCTGCTATCATAAGACTTACACCAATAGCAGCCCCTGGAATAGCATATCCTACTGAACTAGCCTTAAGTATCCAAAAGCCAAATTTTCCACCTTTGCTAATTCTAGCTACAAAACACAAAATAAATGCCAAAATAGTAGTAACAAGCCCAGTAATTCCAGCTAAAATAAGCGAATTTAAACTCAAAATATAAAAATCAATTTCAAAAAGCTTATAATCTTTAAGCCCCCAATATCCAAGCCATATAAATGGCAATATAAATCCTATAAATAATATCATAAAACAATATAGAGTTGCTATTATGGATTTAAATTTACTAAGATCTCTTTTTTGAATAAACTCACTAATATCTTGATTAAAGCTAAATTTGCTCTTTTGACGCTCTTTATACTCTACATACATAAGAGCAAAAACACAAAGCATTAAAATTGCTGAAAGCGCACTTGATGAGTATGGATCTCCAAGATCATACCAAGTTTTAAAAATCCCTGCACTAAATGTATCTACCCCAAGATACGCACTAGCTCCATAATCGCTCAAAACCTCCATAAGCACAAGCATAAGCCCAGCTATAACGCTTGGCATAGCTATCTTAATGCTAACTTTATAAAATATCTTAAATTCGCTATACCCATGGATTTTTCCCACTTCATAAATAGCCATTGATTCGCTCTTAAAAGCTGACTTGGCAAATAAATATACATATGGATATAAAGATACACTAAGCACAAAAATAACACCATAAATATTAAAAATATCAATTCTAAAACCAAATATACTTTCAAACTCGGCCCCATAATCCATAATTCCAACATAAACAAAAGCCAAAATATAAGCTGGAATAGCAAGCGGTAAAATTAGTAAATTTTCTAAAATTTTACAAAAATAAAAATTATAATTACTAACCAAATAAGCCGTAGAAATACCCAAAATATAACAAATTATTAGTACAAAAAAGGCCACTATAAATGTATCTTTAACAAATCTAAAAAATAAAAACTCAAAAAAGTGACTTAAATTTCCACTAATTTGAGCTAGTCTTGATTCATCACTACTAGCAAAAGCCTCAAATAGATATGAGCCAAATTCAATAAAAATACTAATAACAGGAACAACAACTAAAAAAGCTATAAAAAGCCCAAGGGCCTTTATAGCTTTTGTTTTATCTCTCATCTAAATCCTACTTCATCATAGATAAGTACTGCATCTTTTACATTATCTGCGATTTTTGATACTTCTATGCTATCTTCTTTAAATTTACCAAATGATTTAACTACATCTGAAGGTTCTACATCACTTCTTGCTGGATACTCATAGTTGATATTTGTTAGCATTGTTTGAACCTCTTTGCTTAGCATAAACTCCATAAATTTCTTAGCTGCTTCTTGGTTTTTACTTGATGCTGTCATAGCAATTCCGCTCACATTAATATGTGCACCACGGCCATCTTGATTTGGGAATATTATACCAATTGAGTTACCAACTTCTACATCTTTTGGATTTTTAGATGTTCTTAGAAGTCCTATATAATAAGTATTCATAACAGCATATGGAGCTACGCCAGATACCATCTGTCTAGCTTGGTCTCTATCGCCACCTTTTGGTGGCATTGCTAAATTATCCAATACTCCTTTAGCCCATTTTTTAGCCTCTTCTTTGCCATCATTTGCAATAATTGAAGCAAGTAAAGTTTTAGAGTATGCAGCTGTAGCGCTTCTTACTAAGATTTTACCTTTTAGTTCAGGTTTTGCTAAATCTTCATAATTTTTTACTAAATTTGGATCGATTTTAGCATTTTTATCATATGCGATAATTCTTGCTCTTTTAGTAATAGCAAACCACATATCATCTTTATCTCTTAAATTTGGAGCTATTGTATCTTTTAGAAATTTAGAATCTACTGGGGATAATACATTTGCATTTTTAGCCTCAGTCAAATTTGAAACATCGGCAGTTATAAATATATCTGCTGGAGAATTCTTGCCTTCTAATTGCAATCTTTTAATTAGCTCAGGCGCTCTTGCAGTTGTGTGATTTATCTTAATACCAGTTTGAGCCTCAAATTTTTTATATATCTCAAAGTCAGCATCATAGTGTCTAGCTGAATATATATTGAGTTCAGCTGATACCAAAGTCGTAGCACTAAGTAGTGCAGCTATGATAATCTTTCTCATCATTTTCTCCTAGAATTTAATTTTAATGGCGAAATATTAGCTCTAAGAAGTAAATATTCTGTAAATGATAATAGTTATTAATTTCTATTGAATTAAATTTGGGTCGATAATTATTAAATTTAAATATAGCTTGAAATAAAATTTTAAATCAAAATTATAATAAAGTGTTACTAAATTACACATTTTTATAAATTTTTTACTGAATTTAGGCTTAAATTTATTAAATTTGAGATATTGCTGATATAATGCAATTTTAAATAATTTCATAATAAAGGTTAACAGATGTCTAATCCAAACATCCCTGTTGACAAGCAGACAAATGCTGTACAAATCATCGGCTTAATCGGTGGTGTTATAGCTGCTATGCTTGTTTACTACATAATGCCTAGCAATGCTGGCGAGATAGCCTTAGCAGCTGCAAATGGCAAAACACTCAATGTAAATGCTCTTCCCATAGTTGCCGCCGTGGCTGTTTTAATGGGTATATGGTGGATGACTGAGGCTATCGCACTTCCTGCTACGGCTCTTCTTCCAATGGTTTTATTCCCTATTCTTGGTGTTGATACATTCAAAAACGCCGCCGCTCCATACGCAAGTGATACTATATATCTATTCATGGGTGGTTTCGTTTTAGCCCTTGCTATGCAAAAATGGAATCTCCATACTCGTATTGCTCTTGGCATTGTACTTTTAGTAGGTACTAGCCCTAAACGCCTTGTGGCTGGATTTATGATAGCTACTGGCTTTATGTCTATGTGGGTTAGCAATACTGCAACTGCTGTTATGATGCTTCCAGTTGGTCTTTCTGTTCTTCATTTAGTAAGTAAATTAACCGGTAAAGAAGATGGCACAGTAGAAGGCGATTTAAAACACCTTGATGAAGTAAGCCGCAAAGGCACTCAAGGCGGATTTGCAAGTGCTGTTATCCATAAAGGAAAAGATGTAGTAAGTGAAATAAAAGACAAAACCGCAGCCTATACTTCAAATTTCGGTATTGCTTTAATGCTTGGTATAGCTTATGCTGCATCTGTTGGCTCTCTTGGCACTATTATCGGCACTCCGCCAAATGCGCTTTTAGTAGCTCATATGAAAAATGAATTTGGTATCGAAATTGGCTTTGGCGAGTGGATGTTGATGGGTGTTCCTCTATCTATTATTATGCTAATTGCTTGTTGGGCGCTTTTGGTTTATGTATTATTTAAACCTGAAATTAATGAGATTCCAGGCGGTAGAGAGGTTATTCATGCAGAATACAAAAAACTAGGTTCAATGAGTAGAGCTGAGTGGCTAGTAGGTGGCGTGTTTGTCTTGGCTGCGCTTTGTTGGATATTCCTTGGATTTATATTTAAACACTATGGAATTAAAGTCGCTAGTTTGGATTCTGTTATTGCTATGAGTGTTGCTGTGTTGCTCTTTATAATTCCAGCAAATTCAAATCATGAGAGATTGATAGATTGGAATACGGCCAAAAAATTGCCGTGGGATATCTTAATCTTATTTGGTGGTGGTCTAGCGCTTTCAGCTCAATTTAGTAAAACTGGTCTTAGCTTATGGATTGGAAATCAAGTATCAGCCCTTGGATTTATGCCAATTATATTAATTATATTAATTGTTACAGCTCTTGTTATATTCTTAACAGAGATCACATCAAACACAGCTACCGCAGCAGCGTTCTTGCCAGTAATTGCTGGTGTGGCGATCGGTCTAGGATACGAAGGAGAAAATATAATGCTATTTACAGTTCCAGTTGCTCTTGCTGCTACTTGTGCATTTATGTTACCAGTAGCTACTCCGCCAAATGCTATTGCCTATGGTTCTGGCTATGTCAAAATCAGCAATATGATCAAAGCTGGTTTATGGTTAAATATAATAGGTGTATTCCTAATCACACTAACAGTTGTATTCCTTGCAACTACAGTATTTGGATTAAGCTTATAATCCTTTTAGCTAGGCGAATTCGCCTAGCTACCTCATCTAAATTTAATACACTTTTTAAATCCAAAATTATTATCAACATAATTTTAATATTTATAAATTACATATTGTAATAAATATACAAATTTAATTAATAAAATTTGATAATTTCAATAATCATTTAGAAAAAAATATGATATAATTATGAATTACATAATTTATATTAACATTATAAAAATTAATAAGCATGGAAAGATTAAGATATGAAAATTTTACTTTGTATCTTTGTATTTGTTATAATAGGCTTTGCAAAGTGCCAACTAGTGCAAAAACCTAGTGATGATATAAATAGCGTAGATGTTAGCCAAACACAAATAGCATATAGTAATCTAAAAAATTTATATATAGCAGATCTTAAAACCTACAAAATCCTATCTCAAATAGATATAAAATCTGATAAAATCAATGTAATTAAATTTAATAATCTAAATCTTATAATTGGCCTAGATAGTGGCTATGCTATACAAATTAACCCAAAAGGGGTTAAATCAATTCTAATTGACCCGACAAAAACCAATATAATAGATGGCATTACATCTATAAATTTTATCAAAGATAAGATTATATTTACTCTTGGCAATGCGACTTTAATAATCTATGATACAATTAATAATATATATAAAAAATCAAATTTAAACCTAAACTCAAAGATAACTGCTACACATATAATTGACAACTCTCTTTATATCGCTAGTTTTGATAGAAATATATATAAAGTTGAATTAGATACGATCACAATCAACAAAATTATGCAAACATCAAATTTACCAACTGCAATGATGGATTTAAATAAAGAACTAATCATAGGACTAATAGATGGCAATATAATCTATAAAGATAAAATTTATAAAATCTCAAACAACCAAATAAGCACAATAAAAATTTATAAAGATAATATTTATATTGGCGATTGGGATTCAAATTTATATATTTATGATTTTAATTTAAATTTAAAAAATAGCACAAAAATCGGCTATGATTCAATTCTGGATATATTTATTAGTAAAAATAGCCAAGTTGCACTATGGAATAGTGCTATTTTTTCTTGTAATTTTGGTATTGAGTAATTGATACAAATTTTATAAAAGGAGAGCTTTATGTATAGTTTTATCAAAAAGCCATTAGTGCTTGGCGCTGGCTTATGCTTAGGCTTATCTAGCCTTTTTGGTGCTAGTGAGCTTGAAACTATCATGAAAGAGCGAAACTTGAGTGAAAAAGATGTCTTAGCAGCAGCTAAAACATATCAACCAAGTGGTCGCAAAGATGAGTATATCGTCTTTAGTTCTGGCGGTCAAAGTGGCCAAGTAATCGTATATGGCGTCCCATCTATGAGAATTTACAAATATATAGGTGTATTTACTCCAGAGCCGTGGCAAGGTTATGGCTATGATAGCGAGAGTAAGGCTATATTAAAAGGCGGTGCTATTAGAGGCAAGGAAATCACATGGGGTGATACTCACCACCCAAATTTCACTGAAAAAAATGGCGAATATGTGGGCGATTATCTATTTATAAATGATAAAGCAAACCCAAGAACAGCTGTAATCAATCTTCATGATTTTGAAACCACTCAAATCGTGGTAAATCCAATCATGAAAAGCGAACACGGTGGAAGTTTTGTTACTCCAAATACAGAGTATGTAATCGAAGCTAGCCAATACGCAGCTCCATTAGATAATAATTATCATCCAATCGAAGAGTACGAGTCTGTATATAGAGGTGCGATTACATTTTGGAAATTTGATTATCCAAAAGGTAAAATTGATGAAAAAGCTTCATTTTCACTTGAGCTTCCTCCATATATGCAAGACTTAAGTGACGCTGGTAAGGGTGAATCAATGGGTTGGGCATTTACAAATAGCTTTAACTCAGAGATGTATACTGGTGGTATTGAAAAGGGTCTTCCTCCATTTGAAGCTGGTATGAGTAGAAATGACACTGATTACATGCATATGTATAACTGGCAAATTCTAGAAAAACTAGCAAAAGATCCTAAAAATTACAAAGTAATTAATAACCACAGAGTTATTCCTATTAGTGTAGCTGTAGCTAATAATGCACTATTTTTAGTTCCAGAACCAAAATCTCCACATGGTGTAGATGTAAGCCCTGATGGTAGATATATCCTAGTAGGCGGCAAGCTAGATACTCACGCTAGCGTATATGACTTTAGAAAAATAAAAGCTTTAATAGATAAAAAAGAATTTGCAGGTAAAGATCCATTTGGAATTCCAATTTTGGATATGCAAAAATCTTTGCATGGTCAAGTAGAACTAGGCCTTGGACCACTTCATAACTCTTTTGATTCTAAAGATGGCGTGGTTTATACCTCACTATATGTAGATAGTCAAATCGTAAAATGGGATTATAAAAAGTTAAAAACTCTAGATAGAGTAAATGTCCATTACAATATCGGCCACCTTGATACTATGGAAGGTAAATCTGCTAAACCTGTTGGCAAATATGCTCTAGCTCTTGATAAATTATCAATTGATAGATTTAATCCAGTAGGCCCACTTCATCCACAAAATCACCAATTAATCGATATAACTGGTGCAAAAATGGAACTAATCTATGATATGCCAATTCCTCTTGGTGAACCTCATGATGTTATCTCAATTGCAGCTAGTAAATTAAAACCTGCAATGACATACAAAATGGGTACAAACTCAAGAACAGGTGAGCAATCAGTCGGTATGACTCTAGCCGGTCAAGAGAGAGTCGAGAGAAATGGCAAAAATGTAACTGTATATGCTACTCTTGTTAGAAGTCACATAAATCCTGAGCATATAGAAGTAAATAAAGATGATAATGTTACTATCTATCTAACTAACTTAGAAAGAGCTCAAGATGAGACTCACGGCTTTGCAATTGACTTATATAATGTTCATGCATCTATAGAGCCTGGTAAAACTGCGAGCGTGAATTTCAAAGCTGATATGGAAGGCGTATTCCCTTACTACTGTACTGAGTTTTGTTCTGCTTTACATCTAGAGATGATGGGATATCTATATGTAAAAGATCCTAAGAAAAAATATGAATCAATCAAAAAAGCAAAACTAAAAGAGTTAAGCCCAGCTCAATTAGAAGCTGAATACAAAAAAGTAATCGCTACAAATAAAGCAACTGATGATGTTATCCAAAGCGTTGTTAAATTCTTAAAAGAGAAACACTTTGAGAAATATCCAAAAGTCAAACAACTTGTTGAAGATGCACTAGATCAATATGGCAAAATTCCTGAAGTAAAAGCAAAAGCTGATGAAGCCTATAAAAAAGGCGATGTCAATGGCGCTATTCTTTGGGAGTATCAAGTATGGCAATATATGGTTAAAACTGCTGATGTTGGTCTAAGAGCTAAAAACAACCTAACAAAAGCCCTTGCTACACCTATGACAGCTGTGCAAGCTCGTGGTGAAGAAGCTTATTTAAAAGGTGGATGTAATGGTTGCCATGTTATCGGTCAAGTAAGCTCAGGTCCAGATTTAACCGGTGTTCTTCTAAGACATGAAAATGCCGAACAATGGGTGTTTGATTTTATCAAAGATCCAGCTAGCAAATATGAAGAAGATTATGTTAAAGCTATGATTAACTTCTTTAATCTAAGAATGCCAAATCAACATATGACTGACCAAGAGATCAAAGATATAATTGAGTATCTAAAATGGATCGATGAAAATGCTGGATTATATTAAAATTTAGCAAATGGGGCGGAGATTCCGCCTCATTAATTAAATTTATTATCCGCCCAGATGGACTGATAGTAAATTTAATTAAAGGAGTAAAAATGAAAAGGTATCAACTCTATACCATACTAGCTCTAGTTTTAATGACTGTGGGATTTACTATTCCTGTAATTGCATATCATGGTGTAGCCAATAAGATTAAAAATGGTGCTGAGATTCCAAGCTATGTATACCCAATATATAATCTCTACACTAAAATTCAATATAAAAATCATCTAATGGCACCAGAAGTTAGAAATGATTTAGCAAAAATGATAGAAACAAGATCTGAAATTGGAGTGCCAAGCCTTCCTATATGGTATGTATCTTTAGAGGCTCCTAATTATCCTAAAGAGGCCTTTCCAGATGGAATTCCAGTATATTTTCATGTAGATGGTTATAGTGGTGATGTGCATGAAATGAATACTATAAATCACTATATAGGTATGTATCCTATGGAGCATGGTGGCAATGTAGAAAGAGCAATCGCACCATACTATTTGCTTATTGCAACTATCTTTATGTTGCTATATCTATACTATAACGGTAAAGGAAATTCGCTATTACTAATCCCTACAATTATCGCTCCAGTACTATTTATGAGTGCATTTGCTGGCTGGCTATACTGGTATGGTCATAATATGCAAGAATGGGGCGCATTTAAGATTAAACCATTTATGCCAACAGCTCTAGGTGATGGCAAAGTGGCACAATTTACCACCCATTCATATCCTACTATAGGATTTTGGGTTATGATTACTATGAGCGTTTTATCAATTTTAGCAATATTTTCTAAAAATAAATATCTTAAGGAAAATGCGTGAAAAAACTCTGCTTAATAGCTCTGCTATATAGCTTTACTTTTGGAAATGACTTACAAAATGCTATAGATAGTGCAAGTAGTGGAGATATAATAGAGCTTAGCAGTGGAGTTTATAGTGGTAATATCATTATAAATAAGCCAATTACTATAGATGGAAAAGATAGAAGCGCTATCATTAAAGGCGATGGAAAAGGCGATGTGATAAAAATCAATAGCTCAAATGTAAAGCTATTAAATTTAACCATTGAAAATAGCGGTAATTCTCACACTACTATTGATTCAGCTATAAGTTGTGATAGCGCTAGTAGGGTTGAGATTATCAACAATGCTATCAAAAATTCGCTTTTTGGAGTAAATTTCAAGCAGTGTAATGAATCTAAAATAGTTGATAATTTTATCACTTCAAAGCCTGTTGATTTAGGACTTAGAGGTGATGGAATTCGCCTATGGTATAGCCATGACAATATAGTACAAAACAACCATCTAAGCAAGAGCAGAGATATGGTAGTATGGTATTCTAGCAATAACCAAATTCGCAAAAATTATGGCGAGTATGGCAGATATTCACTACACTTTATGTATGCTGGAAAGAATTTAGTTGAAGAAAATATATTTAAATACAACTCTGTTGGTATATTTTTTATGTTCTCCTCAGGAACAACTGCTAGAAAAAATCAAGTTTTAAACTCTACTGGTGCCTTTGGAGTTGGTATTGGTATGAAAGATACTAGTGATTTTATAATACAAGATAATATATTAGCCTATAATGCTAGAGGATTATATCTAGACCAATCTCCGTTTCAACCAGGCACTACAAATGTTTATGAAGATAATCAGATACTATACAACACAGTTGGAGTTCAATTCCATGCTACTCAGCATAAAAGCATATTTAATCGTAATGACTTTATAGGTAATATGGAGATTGCTATCAACGATACACCTGGTTCTAAAATTGATATAAATGAGTGGAGTAATAATTACTTTGATGATTATGCTGGATTTGATAGAGATAAAGATGGAATTGGCGATATAGAGTATAAGAATTTTACCTATCTTGATTCACTTTGGCAATACTATCCAAATTTAAGGCTATTTTATGGAAGTGCAATTATGAGTATTTTAAACTTCATCTCTAAACTCGCCCCATTTTCTGAACCAGAGCTATTAATCACAGATACAAGTCCGCATATGGAGCCATATCATGAATAGAAGAGAGTTTAGCATTTTTAGCATTGCTGCGATTGGATGCGCTGCTGGTAGTGGAGTTTTAATAAATAAATTCTATGAACCAAAACTACACCTTAGACCACCAGGAAGTGTTAAGAATTTTGAATCTTTATGCATCAAATGTGGCCAGTGCGTTCAAGTCTGTCCATATCATAGCATTGAACTTTTGGGGCTTGATGATGGGATAAATTTAGCCTCAGCATATATCAATCCAAGCAAAAGAGGCTGCTATCTATGTGATTTATTTCCTTGTGTATTAGCCTGTCCTAGTGGCGCACTAGACCATAGTATAAACTCTATAAAAGATGTTAAAATGGGAGTTGCTGTAGTAAGAAATATACAAAAATGCTATGCAACGCTAAATAAAAATGTAAGTCAAGATGATATTAGTATCCTACTAAATCGCCAAACCTATAACCAAAGAGAGAGCGATGCTAAAAAGATTATAGAAGATAATATTGATAAAAGCTGCTCATTATGTGTAAATTCTTGTCCAGTTGATGAGGCTATAAGTTTTATACAACTAAATGAAAAAAAGGTTGTAAAAATAGAGTCAAATTGCGTAGGATGTGGAGTTTGTCAAGAGGTATGCTTTGCTGGAGTGATTGAAATCTTACCACAAAAAAGCTATAACGAAATTTACGAGGAATCAAAATGAAAAAGTCAATTACGATTATACTAAGTGCAATAATATTTCTAGGATGTTCAAATCAAACAAATTCTAAAAATGATTCACAAGAGTCAAACAAAACAGCTACTACAAACTCAATTACAATCAAAAAAGGCAGCAGTGCCAATCAAACAAAATCTGATGAATGGGTAGTATATGATATAGATGGAAAGAAAAATATTAAATTTGGCATTGGCGAATCAAACGAAACTACAAAATCTATCGGCGCTATTGCCTTTACTAGGCCACCACTTCAAAGTATAAATAAAGCCTTGCTAAAAGGCCAATTAAGTAAAAATTTCATTACCAAATGTTCAGCCTGCCATGATGATTATGCCAATGGAATAATTGGTCCATCGCTATTAGATAAGACAAGCGAGCAGATATATGATATGATAATTGCATATCGCACTAAAACAAAAGCCAATATATTAATGGCAGATCTTGTAAAATCAATGGATGATAAAGAGATGGCAGATATTGCCAATGAAATTAGCCAATTCAATGAACAATTTAGGAGTAAAAAATGAATATAGGCAAAGTAATAGCTCTATTTTTAGGCAGTTTAATTGTTGTTTTAATGCTTTTTATGTTGTTTAGCTCTGATAGCCCAACTCAAGCAACACAAGAACCAGTAAAAAATGAACCAAAGCCAGTTACGCAAACTACTAGCAATTCAAGTGAGTTTCAAACAAGCGATGAGTTGAATAAAATTAAAGAGTTAAAACAAAGCGTATCTCTAAGCAGCGATGGAGTAAGCAAGATATATTTACAAAGTTGCGCACCATGCCATGCTAAAGATGGCTCTGGAATCTTAGCTCCATCAATTATTGGAAAAAGCAAAGAAGCTATTCTAGCTAGATTAAATGAGTATAAAGCTGGTAAAATACCAAATAGTTTAATGGAAGGACTTTTAGATAATGTCAGCGATGAGAATTTAACAATTCTAGCTGAAGAGATATCTAAATTTAAATAAATATCATGAATAAATATCAAGGCCGCCAAACAGTAGCAAATGCTAGTTTTTTCTCTACTTTTATAACCACAACAAAAGATGGCAAGAAGCGTCCTAGCATAAGGTTTTACCGATATTTTACGATGATTTTGATTCATCTTTTGTTTGTGCTTTCATTTGTAGCAGATATTCAAGTCATTGAAGGTGATATTACTGGGTCTAGAATGCTAGGCTTTCACTTAGCTGATCCATTTATAACCACACAAATTATCCTTAGTAGAGCAGAGTTACCTGTAAATCTACTCATTGGGGCTTTTACTATTTTAGCTTTTTATATGCTTTTTGCTGGGCGCGCCTTTTGTTCGTGGGTCTGTCCATATAATTTTTTTGGCGAATTTGCTGAGAGATTAAATGCTAAATTAGTTAGCAAAAAAATAATCAAAAAAAGAGAATTTGATACAAAAATCAGATATATATTTTTGATAATTTTTTGGATTTTAAGCTTAGTGAGTGGATATTTAATATTTGAGATTTTTAATGTTGTAGGTATAGTATCAAGATTCATCATATATGGATATAGTGCTGCAATTTGGTGGGCTGTTTTGGTATTTTTAGCTGAAGTATTCTTTAGTAGAAGATTTTGGTGTAGATATGTTTGTCCTATTGGAACATTATATTCATTATTATCTAAATTTAGAGCTATAAAAGTTAGCTGGAATAAAGAAAAATGCGATCACTGTGCTGTATGTATGGATGTTTGCATTGTCCCAAAAGTTCTAGAAATTACAAAGTCTAAAAATAAAGATGTTCCAGGAGAGAAATTTAGTATAATAAGCGGGGATTGTACTATGTGTGGTAGATGTATCGATGTATGCCATCAAGATGCTTTAAATTACGAAAATAGGCTTAAAAAGCTTTTATAAGGATTGATATTGATAAAAATAGAAAACTTAACTAAAAAATTTGGCTCACAAATTATTTTAAATAACTTAAATTTAAATATTCAAGATGGTCAAAAAGTTCTAATAATGGGACAAAATGGAGCTGGAAAATCTACTTTAATGAAGGCAATATTAGGTGAGTTAATCTGCGATAGTGGCTCTATATTCATAGATAATATCAATCCAATTATAGATAGAAAAAATGCTTTAAGATATCTAAGTTTTGTCCCGCAAACTCCTCCGCCTCTTAAACTTAGTGTCGCTCAACTATGTGAATACTCTATAAGCTCAACCCAAACAGATTTAAATAATATAATTAACTATTTAAAAGAGCTAGATTTAAGCTATGAAAAAGAGCATAAAAAGCCATTTTATAAGCTCTCAGGCGGTATGAAGCAAAAGGTTTTAATCGCTCTAGCTCTTGCAAGAGATTCAAAGACTATACTCTTTGATGAACCTACTGCCAATCTCGATCCTCAAGCTAGAGAGAAGTTTATAAATATATTAAAATCTAAATTCCAATCTCACACCCTTATATTTATCTCTCACAGAGTAAGTGAGGTTCAAGGCATAGTAAATCGTGTTATTGAGATGGATTTAGGCAATATCATTAAAGATAGCGAGGTATAATAGTGAAAAATTTAATCCTAATAGCAAAAATTGATATAAAAGAGACATTTGCTTCAAAATGGTTTTTCTTTTATTTAGTTACCTTTGCTGGGTTAATTGCGATATTTTTTGTAACAGGAGTTGTTGATAGCAGAGTTGCTGGATTTAGTGGACTTACTAGAATGCTTTTGCTATTTATTCAAATTTGTATAATAATCTTGCCAATCTTTATTCTCATCACAACTGTGCGAAGTATAAACTCAGATAGAGAAACTGGGGCTTTAGAGTATCTTCTTAGTTTTCCAATATCGCTTAAAGAGTACTATTTTGGCAAAGCTTTAGGGCGTGCATTTACAGTCTTTTTACCTATACTTATAGCTCTTATCTTATCGCTTATTATAGCTATTTTTAAAAATGTAGATATTCCTTGGGGAGTATTTTTTTATTACACTTTATTGCTTTTAGTGCTATCTTTTGCCTTTTTATCGTTTGGATTTTTAATCTCAAGCCTTATTAAAAGTAGCGAACTTGGGCTTGGATTTTCATTTTTATTTTGGCTATTTTTGTTAGCATTTTTAGATCTTGCATTAATAGGCCTAATGATGCAAAGCTCAATAAATGAAAATATCATCTACTCCATCTCATTAGCAAACCCTATGCAAGTTTTTAGAATCGCAGCAATTAGTCTATTTGATCCAAATTTAGCTGTAATTGGTCCAGCAGCTTACTTTATTTTAGATGGATTTGGCAAGATTAATTTTTTAATATATTCAGCACTATATCCAACTTTACTTGGTATAATTTGCATGATATTTGGATATATTTCGTTTTCTAAGAAGGATTTAGTATGAAAAAACTTATACTTTTAGCTCTTTTTACCGGAATAGTTTTTGGGGCAAATTTAAAAGATAATGAGTTTTTTAAGGATACAAACTCTACTTGTCCTATTAAATTCATAGATGTTTTTAAATATCCTGATTGGATTGCAGTTTTAGAATATAAAAATGGTAAAAAAGTATTATTTAGCTCAGCCAAACAGATGTTTTACTACTTTTATACAGGCAAACCAAAAGAGGTTGTGCCGCTTAAAAAGATGTATGTTACAGATTATAAAACAAAAGAGCTTATCGAAGCTACAGAGGCATTTTATGTTTTTGGCAGCAATATAGTAAGTTTTAGTGGTGATGATTTAATACCATTTGCTAGCTATGAAGATGCGAAAAAATTTGCCGATGATAACTCAGCTAGTAGGATTTTTGAATTTAGTAAAATTAATAAAAAATTGATTGATTATTTAGATTAGGATTGATAATGAAAAATATTTTATATGTTTTAAGTGCTATTATCATTGGTGCATTATTTGCTTTTATAATAAATTCTTATGATGAACAAACCCAAAAGATCTCTGCTGATTCAAACATAACTTGCGATTTAAATACTCAAAACTGTAATATATCCTATAAAGGAAAAGAGATTGGATTTTCTTTTTATCCAAGACCACTTGAAGCTATGGCACCACTTACGCTTAAAGTAGAAGGGCTAAATGGTCAATATAAAAATTTAAATGCTAGAATTTATGGTTTAAATATGGATATGGGAACTATAAAAGCAAATTTAGAAAATAAAGGCAATCTCTACATAGGTACAGTTGTGCTAAGTTCTTGCGTAGTAGAGGTGATGAATTATCGTTTAGAGCTTTATGATGGAGATAAACAACTTGGAATTTATATAGATTTTAATCTTAAAAGCTAATTGTAAATAAAGCCAAATAGCTATAAAAGCTATTGGCTATTAATCTTAAAAAATGTATCTAAATGTATATTTTCAAAAGCAGCTTGCAAACTTACAAATAGTTTTGGATTTTGCTTTTCAAGAGTAGCTAAAAGCTCTTTAGTTTCAGCCCTAGCGTGTGGCATTTTAACATCAAACCTCATAGCAGGACACGCCTCATCTCCAATCACTCTAAGCTCATTTCTAGTAGCATTATCACGCAATTGACGCTCACGCACATTAATAAGCGGTCTAATCACTATCACGCCATTTTTAGCAGTATATTTTGGTGCTAGAGTTCTCATAGCTCCATTGTATGTAAAATTCATAAAAAAACTCTCTACAGCATCATCTAAATGATGTCCAATAGCAAGCTTATTAAACCCATTAGCTAGTGCATATGTATAGAGATATCCTCGTCTCATACGACTAAAAAAGCTGCAAAAACTTGAGTTTTTACGAATTTTATCTTTACTAATCTCAAATATAGAGCTATCAATTACGCTGTGTTTGATTCCATGAGCATTGCAATGCTGGGTTAAATATTCATAATTTTCACCCATTCCATAGCTTAGCGTTACTGCTTCAAATTCAAATTTATCAGGGGTTACATTTTGAAAATGCTTAAGAATATGTGCCAAACTAAGGCTATCTTTACCACCGCTTAAACCCAGTAAAATCTTATCGCCTTTTTCAAACATCTTATACTTAGCGTTAGTTTGGCCAACTTGTCTAATTAATTTTTTGCTTAGCTCTATCATATATTTTTTACCATTTCTAGAACAAATTTAGCCGATTTATCTGCTGCTTGAGTTAAAAATGTATCAAAATCAACCTCTGCTTTACCACCAGCTTCATCGCTAATAGCTCTAAGCATACAAAATCCAACACCAAGAGCAGCACAAACTTGAGCAACGCTTGCCCCTTCCATCTCTACAGCATCAGCTTTAAAAGTAGATTTTATCCACTCTTTTTTTTCTTCATTGCAGATAAATTGATCGCCAGTAGCAACTACTCCACCAATTAAACCAATACCTAAAGAATCAGCCACCTTTTTAGCTACGCTATTTAACTTCTCGTCGCTATTTTCAAAAATATTAATTCCAGGCACATAACCATGTGGATGTCCAAAAGCTGTAATATCTAAATCATGTTGAGCTGTAGTAGTGGCATATAGCATATCACCGATCTTTAAATTTTCATTTAAAGCACCAGCAACGCCAGTAAATATCAGCTTTTCGCAACCAAATTTTTCAACTAAAATTATTGCAGTTAAAGCTGCATTGACTTTTCCAATCTTTGAATAGGCTATTACTAATTCATGATCGCCACACTGTGCTTTATAAAATGAATTTCTAGCATGATCAATCTTTTGATAATCACCAACTGCTTTTAGCAAAAACTCAATCTCTTCACTCATAGCCCCAAGGATAGCAATTCTCATCTTAACGCCTCTAAAGCTTCATTGAGTGAGCTTAAATTTGTGATACTATATGTTGGTTTATCGCAGATTTTTTTATTCATTCCTTTTAATACGCTTGCACCAAATTCAATAAAACAATCAACCTTATCAACATAATTTTTTACACTATTTTGATATAAAACTGGGCTAGTTAGTTGAAGTTTTAATAATTCTAAAGCCTCTTTTTTAGTAGTATAAGTCTTGGCTGTAACATTTGAAATTACTGGCGCAAACTCTTCACTTAGTAAATTTTCAAGCTCATTGGCAAGCTTTATACTAGCATTTTGAAGCAAAGGACAGTGACTTGCTACACTCATATCAAGCAGCATTGCTCTTTTGGCTCCAGCAGATTTAAACTCATCTACAGTTGCTTGAAGATCACTTTTGATACCAGCTACTACTATTTGACCATCACAGTTATAATTTGCTGCCCAAATTTGCTTATTACTATTTTTACAGATCTCTTCAACCTTTTCATTGCTAAGACCTAAAATCACCATCATTCCAGCGCCAATTTCTGCACAATCTTGAGCCATAAATTTACCACGCAAATTTACAACCTTAATAGCATCTAAAGGTTTAATTGCTCCACTTACACTAAGAGCGCTAAACTCACCTAAAGAGTGTCCAAAGCTAAGCTCTGGTTTTAAATTTAATTGACTTTTAAACGCTTCAAAACACATTAATGAATTTAACACAATTGCTGGTTGAGTAAATTCAGACTCACCAAGCTTATCATTTGGCTCAAAAAGCAAGGATTTAAAATCAATCCCACAATGCTGACTAGCACTATCTAATAGCTCCTTAGCACTGCTAAATTCATTATATATTTCCTGCCCCATTCCAATACTTTGTGAGCCTTGACCAGGGAAAATAAAAGCTACTCTCATATCAAACTCTTAGTGGTGTTTACCGCAGCATCCGCCACCATTTTCATCATGATGAGCACCATTGCAACACTCATCTTCATCATCATGATGATGACCATGACCACCGCAACCACCATGACCACCACAGCCGCCATGTCCATGATGATGTTCATGACTATGACCACCACAACCACATACATGTGGCATAGCTACAACACCTGTTAGCTCCTCATCAGCATCAGCATCTCTATTTTCTGTAATCTGTACATTAAATTCCAAATCTTTACCAGCGTATGGGTGATTAAAATCTACAGTTACATCATTTTCACCGATAGCTTTTACAGTTACACGAACTGTGCTACCATCTTCTCCTTCGCCAAAAAGCTCCATTCCGATATTTAAATCAATTCCTGCAAACTGCTCTTTAGGAAGTACTTGCAAAGCGTTTTCATCATATTCGCCTACGCCTTGGCTAGCTGGAATTTTAATTGTAGCTTTTTGACCAACTTCTAAATTTAAAACACCACTCTCAAGTGCTTCTAAAACTTGATTTTTACCACTTACAAATGCAATCTCTTGACCACCTATATTTGATTCTAAAAGTTCGCCACTATTAGCATCTTTTAGCTCATAAAACATTTTAATAACTTTTGACATATCTCTCTCCTAAAAATTATTTTCTATCAGGCGCAGCTTTTGCCTCTGCGCTATCTGGGTAGGCCTGTTTTAATGCTTTATAAAATTTATTAGCACTTTTTATATCGCCTATTTTATCAAAACTGATTGCTGTATGATACAATAGCTTTGGCATATAATTACCCTTTTGGCTAATTGCTACACTCTTTTCATAATATGGTACGGCAGTTTTATAGCTTTTGTTAAAATATTCAATCTCGCCAAGCATAAAATTTGAGTAGGCTGGCTTATAGTTTTTACTAATTAAATGAGTGAAACACTCACTAGCTTTTTTATATTCATTAGCTTTATAGGCCTTATCAGCCATTATTAAAATCTCAGAAGCTGGCATATCATCAAGTTTTAAATTTGATTTTGTCTCTTTATTTTGAGATGTTTGCTCTTTAACTTCTTTGTTTACAGCTTTTTTATCTTCAGATTTTGTTTGAGCTTTTGGCTGAGCAGTTGAAGTCTCTTGATGTTTGCTATCTATTAAAGCAGTTAGCTCACCAAGTGCTTTAGTGATATTTTTAACATCTTCATCATGTTTAGTTTTGTTTGCTTTGATCTGTGATTTTAAATTTGATATATCTTTGGCGGTAGTAGTTTTTTGCAAATTTAGGCTATTTTCTAGCTGAGTTACTCTGCTTTCAATTGCTAAAATTCGCTGATTTATACCATCTAAAAGGCTTTTAACACCTTCGATATTCTCCTGAGCTAGAGCCACATCAGATTGCATTGAGCCTATATTTTGATCTAGTCTATCTACCTTTTTTTTATTATTTAATAAAACCTTTTCACTTTCTGTAAGACCATATGGATTTTCTTTATTTATATTACCTGCATCAAATACTGAAACTTCAGCAAATATAGAAGTTGCAGCCAAAACGGCTGCAACATGGATAAATTTTTTCATTTATTAGATAAAATTATGGAAGTAGTCTAAATTCATCACGACGATTTTGAGCATCGCAAGATTTTGTTTTTTCAGTACATACAGGTTTGCTCTCACCATTGCTGGTAATTTCGATTCTATCTGCAGCGATACCTTGTGCTATTAAAGCATCTTTAGCAGCTTTTGCTCTTTTTACACCTAAAGCGTAGTTATACTCATCACTACCCCACTCATCACAGTTGCCTTCTACCATTACTTTGTAGTTGCCAGCTTGATTAAAAATAGAAGCGTTTTGATTAATTACGCTTTGCATATCTGGACGAATGCTAAATTTATCAAAATCAAAATATACATTTTGAACTTGAGCTTGTAATGAATTTAATCTCTCAGCAGCGCTGATAACGCCTTGATTAGCTTTATTTGCATCTGCACTCATATCTACCTCTGGAGATTTTGAGCTACAACCAGCCATAAATAGAGCCGCAGCAACAGTAGAAACTAGGACTAATTTTTTCATCTCATTCCTTTTTAAAAAAATTTTGGGCGAATTATAGCATAAATATTCAAATTTTAGATATAAATTTAATATTTATTACCAATCAATTGACTGTAATTTACCAATTTTTAAAGGGAACTGAAAACTGCGGTTTTCATGAACCCTGATAATTCCAACTAAACTACTTCCATTAATATTTTTGATAAATACAATGCTTCCACCATCACTAGAAAATCTTGGATAAGTATTAACTCCGCCTGCTGTAAGTTGTCTAATATAGTCGCTTTTTGTTGAAATTAAATATAAATTAAAAGTCTTTTGCTCATATTCATTTGCACTCTCACGACTTGAATATACAACATAATTATCAAAAGTACTAATTGAGTTATTATTTTTACCATGGAATACCATCTGTTCAACTAGCCCATTACCATCAAGACTAGTAGAAAATATATTTGGATATCCCATTCTATCACTGACAAATACTACTTTAGTATCATTATCTACAAAATTACCGTTGACATCGATTCCACTAAATGTAGTAATTCGTTTTAAGTTTTTAGTAAATATATCATATAGATAGATATCACTTTGATCATTTGGTGCCATTGTTAAAAGCAATTTAGTACCATCACGACTGACATCACTTGCTACAATCATACCGCTACTTTGAATGATTTTACTCTTTTGTTTAGTATGTAAATCAAATTTAAAAAGAGTCGGAGTTAAATTTACATAAGATGTGTAATAAAAAGCACTTTGATCATCATTTGCCCATTTTGGAAAGATATTTAATCCACCGCTAATTATAATTTTTTGATATGTAAGTGTATAATCTGCTACTACAATATTGCTCTTGCCAGGTGTTGTATATTGAGAGAATATAATAGATTTATCCATCCACTCAATTGGAGATAAATTTAGATTTCTAGCAAGTTCTACAATACTTTTATGTGCTAAAAATGGAAATTTATCCACGCTTTGGATATACTCACCACTAAATCTTATCTGATTATTTTTAGCATTTAACACCTTAACTTTTAGACTTAATTGATTGCCTAACTGAGTTAGAGCATATCTGTATATCAAATCAGCATTTTGCTCGCTAGTAAGGATTGCGCTATCATTAAAATCACTAGTATAATACTTATCTAAGACCTCAAATGCTGAACCAACTTTTAAATCCCCTACGATAAGCTTAAAAAATTTATCTTGTAATGCTCTATTGCCAAAATTTTGCGTAGCATCTTGAACTATAATTTTTGGCAATACAAGCCCCTTATTTACAATATCGACTCTACCATCTGCAGCTATTAACCCAATGCAGATCATAAGTAACAAAAATAGCTTTTTCACTTTTACTCCGTTTCTATTAAATCAATTAAATTTATATCCAATACAGTAGCATCTTTACTAGGTGGAACTGGGAAATCTATGGCTTTTAACTGCTCTAAAAACTCCCTAACCTTGCTATTAAATGCACTATTTAATGAATACTCGTCTATATGATAGCTTAGTTTTCCAAATTTATCTATAATAATTTTAACCTTAGCATTATTGTTTGTATCTGCTTTATAGCGCACCCATCTATTTTGAATAATCTCTACTATATCGCCCATATATTTATTATATACGCCTGTCATTGATGATTTTGGTGCTTTTTTATCTATATCTTTTTGGAGCGAAGCGATAATATCAGCTGCACTTTTTGAATTAGATTTTGTCTCGCTTTTAGCATTACTTTGAACTGCTTGAGTTGTCTGTGGAGTAATATCTATAGGTGCAGCCTCGCTAAAAAGATCGCTTAAATTTACACTTGGTATATCTTGTTTTTGTGACACAATATCTTTATTTGTTGTCTCTTGTTTTAATTCTAAAGGTGGTTCTACTTGCTTTTTAATTATAAATTCTTCTATTTTTTGTTCATTTTGCTCAGGCGCTTTGATACTTTGACTAATATCTGATTCTACTACAAAAACATCCATAAATGCGTCTTTGTCATTTGTATATTTTATGCTCTCTTCATATCTACTGAGTTTAAAAAATATAAAAAATATAATGAAAAAATATAATATTACAGAACACCAAAAAGCACCTGTAGTGTTATATGAGATTCCAAATTTACTATTCATTAACCATTTGTTTCTAAGGCAACCTTAGAAAAACCTGCATTTTTCATACTTTTTAAAACAAACATAACATCATCATATATAAGTCTCTTATCAGCTTTTATATATACTGGTGAATTTTTATCATACTTTTTAGATAATAATACTAAATTATCGCTAAGTTCATTTAAAGACATTTTAGATTGATCAATATATACATGTCTTTGACTATCAATTCTAACTGTTAAACTTTTTAACTCTTGGCTTAATACTTTAGATTTTGAACCATCTGGCAAACTAATTTGCTCTTCATAAATAATAGCTGGTGTTGTTACCATTAAAATAGCTAATAGCACCAGCATAATATCAACTAAAGGGGTAATATTTAGTTCTGGATTTTCATCAAAATTTATCATCTATTTACTACTAAGCAATAAATTTGTTTCTCTTTGTATAAGACTTATTAATTCATAAGCTTTACGTTTAATCAATAGATTAAAACTATAAGCTGGAATAGCTACAAATATTCCACAACCAGTAGCAACTAAAGCTTCTGAAATAGCTGGCGCAATAACTGAAAGAGATGCTGCACCACCACCTTGACCAAGTGCTGCAAATGTCTCTAATATACTAATAACAGTCCCAAAAAGCCCTATAAATGGTGAAGTAGATGCGATAATTGCAAGAGCTGTAAGGCCACTTGTAGAGTTAGTTTGAGCTAGTGATATAAAGACTTCTAGACGTTCTTTGCTTAAATTTGATTGTGGGCATTTTTTTAAAACTGAATCTGTATTTTCAAGCTTATTTCCAAGCAAGATCGCCTCCAAAGATTGCTTCTCTCTTTTAATCCAGCGATTAAGTCCATTATATCTTGAGAATAAAATAGTAAAACTAATAACAAAGTAGAGTGACAACCACGCAAGAACGACGATTGTCACCAAGCTACTTTTAGATAAATAACTTATAAGAAGTTCTATAGACTCCACTTATCTAACCCTTACTGAACTATCAATCTTAGATAATGCAGTAGCTAAGATTCCATTGCTATCATGCATTTTTCTTACAAGAGCTTTAGCGTTTTCTATAGATTTAGCAATCTCACTTTCGCTATTACCACTTACATGTACAGCACCATCAACTAAGATGCTAATTTTGTTTTCATCGATCTTAGCATAGCCCCAATCAATAGCAACTGCGTCATGACTTCCATCTAGATTTTCTATATCTACTACGCCAATTTTAAGCAAGGAAACCAAAGAGGCGTGGCCTGGCAAAACGCCAAACTCGCCATCTGCACCAGGAAGGACTACCATTTTAGCATCATTAGAAAATATTAGCCCTTCTGGGGTGACTATTTCTAAATGTATTGTATTCATATAGCTTCCTTTTTGGCTTACGATTTCATCTTTTCAGCTTTAGCGATAGCCTCATCAATATTTCCTACCATGTAAAATGCATTTTCAGGTAGGTGATCATATTTACCTTCTAAAATACCTTTAAATCCAGCGATTGTCTCTTCTAGACTTACATATTTACCAGGACTACCTGTAAATACTTCTGCAACGAAGAATGGCTGAGATAGATATTTTTCAATTTTTCTAGCTCTATCGACAGTTAATTTATCTTCTTCGCTTAGCTCATCCATACCTAAAATTGCAATAATATCTTGCAAGTCTTTATATTTTTGCAATACTGCTTGAACGCCACGAGCAATTCTATAGTGTTCTTCACCTAAAATTTGTGGATCTAGCATTCTAGATGTTGAATCTAGTGGATCAACCGCTGGATAAATACCTTTTTCAGCAATGGCTCTATTAAGAACTGTAGTAGCATCAAGGTGAGCAAAAACAGTCGCAGGAGCTGGGTCAGTAAGGTCATCTGCAGGTACATAAACAGCTTGAACTGATGTGATAGAACCTTTTTTAGTTGATGTAATTCTCTCTTGTAATTTACCCATTTCACTAGCAAGTGTAGGTTGATAACCAACCGCACTTGGAATACGTCCAAGAAGTGCTGACATTTCTGAACCTGATTGAGAGAATCTAAAAATATTATCAATAAACATAAGAACATCTAGTCCCATCTCATCACGGAAATACTCAGCCATTGTTAGACCAGTTAAAGCAATTCTGTTTCTTGCCCCTGGTGGCTCGTTCATTTGACCATAGCATAGGGCAACTTTATCTAAAACGCCCGATTCTTTCATTTCATTATAAAGGTCGTTACCTTCACGAGTTCTCTCACCAACACCAGCAAATACTGAGTAACCACTATGTTTGAATGCAACATTATGAATAAGTTCCATAATAATAACTGTTTTACCAACGCCAGCACCACCAAATAGACCTACCTTACCACCTTTTGCATATGGAGCTAGAAGGTCAACAACTTTAATACCAGTTTCAAAGATTTCACTTTTTGTGCTTTGCTCTTCAAATGGAGGCGGATCTCTATGGATAGACCATCTATTGTCAAATTTTTCTTCAGCACCTTCGTCTATTAAATCGCCTACAACATTAAAAATTCTACCAAGAACTTTTTCACCAACAGGTACACTAATAGGTGCGCCTAAAGCCGTAGCCTCTAGACCACGAGTTAGACCCTCACTCATATCCATAGCAATTGTTCTAACTCTATTATCTCCTAGATGTGCAGCAGTTTCTAATACTAGCTTATGCGTATTACCTTCAACAGTAAAATTTACTTCAATAGCTTCGTTAATTTTAGGTAAGTAGTCTTTGAAATCAACATCAACTACAGGACCCATAACTTGGCTAATTACACCTTTCATTATTACTCCTTATAAATTTACTTCATACTCTCAACGCCACTTATAATCTCTATAAGCTCTGTTGTGATACTCTCTTGTCTTGCTTTATTATAGGCAAGATTTAACTCTTTTACTCTAGCTTTAGCATTATTTGTTGCATTATCCATAGCCTGCATTCTAGCACTATGTTCAGCCGCCAAAGAGTCAATAAGAGCATAATACATACTATACTCAAAATACTTTCTCATAAGCTCATCAAGTATTCTCTCATCATGTTCTGGCTCAAAGTCCATAAGTGAACTATGCAATTGATTATCTTCAATCACTGGTGGTTCAACTGGAACTATGGTATTTACTCTTAGTTCTTGAGAAATCATATTTTTATAGCCATTATGAACTAAAATAACTTTATCAGTTACTCCAGCTACAAAATCAGCAATAGCTACTTTAATAACCTCTTGAGCTTTCTCATATGTAGGTGCTGAACTTACGCCACGGTAACTTTCTAAAATCTCAATACCTTGGAAATTGAAAAATTCAATACCTTTTTTACCCACAGCTCTTAAGCGAACTTTAACTTTTTTAGATTTAAACTCATCTATCATATTTCTTACAGCTTTAATAGTTGAGATATTAAAACCTCCACAAAGACCTTTATCAGCAGTAACAAAAATTATATCAACCTTTTCTACCTTAGCCTCTGTATCAAAAAATTTATTACCTTCGCCAACGATTTTAAACTTATTAATCTCATAAGCTATCTCGCTTAAGACCTCATTGATCTTTAGAGCATAAACACGAGAATGGCGAGCTGCCTCTTCTGCTTTTTTTAATTTCGCAGTAGAGACGAGCTTCATCGCCTTTGTAGTTTTTTGCGTGTTTTGTACGCTCTTGATCTTTCTTTTAATATCCTTTAAATTTGACATATTTTAGCCTTATTCAGCGCTAAATATTGCTTTAAATTCATTTAATGCTTTATCTAGTGCCTCTTCGATATCTTTATCAAGCGCTTTTTTGTTACGAATTTGTTCAAAAATATCTGGGTATTTAGCCTCGATATATGGATAAAGCTCAGCTTCAAATTTAGTAACAGCAGACACTGGAAGATCGTCTAAATATCCATTGCTTCCTGCAAAAATAATTACAACTTGATTTTCAACTGGAAGCGGGCTGTATGGTGGTTGTTTTAGAACTTCAACCATTCTTTGACCACGCTCTAATTGCTTACGGCTACTCTCATCTAGATCACTTGCAAATTGAGCAAATGCTTGTAATTCACGGTATTGAGCTAGGTCTAGTCTTAGAGTACCAGATACTTTTTTGATAGCTTTAATTTGTGCAGCACCTCCAACACGAGATACAGATAGACCAACATTAATTGCTGGGCGGATACCTGAGTTAAATAGATCACTCTCAAGGAAAATTTGACCATCTGTAATAGAGATAACATTGGTTGGAATATAAGCTGAAACGTCGCCAGCTTGAGTCTCAATAATAGGCAATGCTGTTAAGCTTCCTGCTCCTAGTTTATCACTTAGCTTACTTGCTCTTTCGAGTAGTCTTGAGTGTAGATAGAATACATCACCTGGATAAGCTTCACGACCTGGTGGACGGCGAAGAATAAGTGACATCTCACGATATGCAACAGCATGTTTACTTAAATCATCATAAATAATAAGCGCATGACGAGAATTATCACGGAAATATTCACCCATTGTTACACCAGCATATGGTGCTAAATATTGTAAAGCAGCTGCATCGCTAGCACTTGCATTTACAACAATTGTATAGTCCATAGCGCCATATTCTTCAAGTTTTTTAACAACTTGGGCTACTGTTGATTGTTTTTGACCAATTGCTACATAAATACAAATTACATCTTGACCTTTTTGGTTGATAATTGTATCAGTTGCAACTGTAGTTTTACCAGTTTGACGGTCACCAATAATAAGCTCTCTTTGACCTCTACCAATTGGCACAAGAGCATCAATCGCCTTAATACCTGTTTGAAGTGGCTCATGAACAGATTTTCTAGCCATAATGCCTTTGGCTTTTTCTTCTATAAATCTAGTCTCAGTAGCATCAATTGTACCTTTACCATCAATTGGCTCTCCTAAGGCATTTACAACACGACCAATAAGTGCATCACCTACTGGAACTCTAAGAAGTCTACCAAGTCTTTTTACGCTACTTCCTTCTTTAATATCATTACAACCACCCAAAACAACAACACCAACGCTGCTCTCTTCTAGGTTTAGCGCCATACCTTTTTGACCATTTTCAAATTCAACCATCTCGCCAGCCATGACATTTTTAAGACCATAAACATTTGCCACGCCATCAGCGACTGATATAACCTTGCCAGTCTCTTCAATATTAACGCTAAGATCAAAGTTTTCTATGCGTTCTTTGATGATACTGCTAATCTCATCAGCTTTTAACTTAACACTCACGCTTTTACTCCTTATTAAATTACTTTTAATATATATTCGCTCATTTGAGCTTTTAATCTATCGATTGAAAAACTAACTTCAACACCTAAATCGTCAATCTCAATTTTAATGCCATTAAATTCGTTTTTTACAGTTTGAAATTCAATATTTACATCAAATTTATTAGAAAATTTCTGCTCCAACTCACTCTTTTGAGTTTCGCTTAATTCGATATTTCCAGAGATTAAACCTTTAAATTTACCATCTCTTAAAGCTTTTTGATATTCAAATTCTCTTGCAATTTCTGGAATTAAATGTAATCTACCTCTATGGCTTAAAAGCATTAAGAAATTAGCAAGTTTTTCGTTTTTATTATCATTAACTAAAGTTAGCAAAAACTCAACCTTAGACTTCGCATCAATGATTGGCGAGTCTATTATGTAGTTAAATTTATCTAGGCCAAACGCAGCAGCTAACTTACTAATCTCGTCACTTACTCTATTAAATTCATCAGCGTCTAAAGCTAAAATTAGTGCTTTTACATATTTTTTGGCTACTATTTCTCTCATTTAGCTCACCTTTTTCATAATAAGATTGATAAGCTCATTTTGATCTATTTTCATAGCATCACTTGCAAATAGCTCATCTAAAACTTCGCTAACTACGGCTCTAACAAGCTTTCTTTCTTCAAAGTCTTTTTGTTCTTCATAACTTTTTTCTAAGATAGCAATCTCATTTTGAGTATCTTTTTCTATCTTAACTAACATGATTTCTATCTCTTTTTTAACAGCTTGAGTTAAGTCATTTGCAATAACTTTAGCATTTTCTACCTTTTTGGCAGCCTCTTCTTTTTTAGCATTTGAGGCTTTTAGCTTCTCTTGAATAGCGTTTAATCTATTTGCAATAGAGTTAATTCTGCCATGATATGCAGCTTTAACTGGCTTAGCTATTAAGTAATAGAGTATAGCAAAGAATATAACAAAGTTAATCACCCTAGGAATAATATCATACTCACCGCTTCCGCTACCAGCACCAAAAGCAAGCATTGGAGCTGCTAATAATAGGATAAATTTAATATTCATACAAATCTCCTACATTTTTGATAAAGAACCAGCAAGGGTACTTTTTAATTCTGGAATTTTAGCGGTTAAATTAGATTTTAACTCAGCTTTTCTATCGGCAAGTCCAGCCATAAAGCTGTCAAAATCAGCTTCTAAACTCTCTTTTTTGATAGCAACTTTAGTAGCTGCTCTCTCTTTAGCTTCACTTAAAGCAGCATGCTTTTTAGCCTGAGCTTCAGCTCTAGCATCACCTATGATCTTCTCTATTTGGGCTTCGTAATTTCCAGTATCGCTAGCATTTTTACTAACGCTCTCTTCATCATTTTTGATAGATTTATTTCTATCATCAATGAAACCAAGCAATGGCTTGTAGAGAATGGAATTTAGCACAAAGATAAGCCCTAAAAAGATCACTAATGTAATCAGCAACAACGGCGGATCTATCTGTAGCATCGGTTCTCCTTATGTAATTTCATTAAACTAATCGAGTATTTTACAATATTAAAAAATAAATTCTACTGAATTTTTTGAATTATTTTTATCATATTATCGATTTTTTTACTATCATTTAAATTTAAAGTAATTTTTTGCCCGTTTATTTTACATTTTATTCCAAGTTCTTCAATTAAATCTTTAAGCAAATTTAAATTTTTTCTATCCTCAAAATCTATCCTTGGTCTGCTTTGATTGCTATTTTTAAGTCTTTTTACTAAATTTTCAGTATCTCTTACGCTAAGCTTTTGCCCCATTATACTATCAGCTACTAGTTTTTGATTATCTTTATTTAGACCAACCATAATCTTAGCATGACCTTGAGTAATTTTACCCTCATCTATTAACTCTTTAGTATGTTCATCAAGCCCTAAAAGTCTTAGAGTATTGGTTATTTGCGTTCTGCTTTTTTTAACAATAGACGCTAAAGCCTCTTGGGTAATTTTATATTCATTAATTAGCTCTTGATATGCATTTGCCAGTTCAATTGGGCTTAAATTCTCTCTTTGGATATTCTCAATTAGTGCTAATTCTCTTAAATTTTTATCGCCGATATTTGCGACGATTGCTTTGATTTTATCCTCTCCTAAAAGTTTAGTAGCCCTTAAACGCCTTTCGCCAGCAATTAGTGTAAAATTATCACCCTTTCTAATAACAATAATTGGCTGAATTAGCCCGTGACGCTCGATACTTTGACTAAGTTCTCTTAATGATTCATCGCTAAAATTTCGTCTAGGCTGAAACGGATTTGGCTCAATTCTATCAATTTCAATATCAGCTACTAACTCTTTGTGTAATTCCTTATTATATGCTTGCTCAACATCACCTAAGATGGAGTCTAATCCTCTACCAAGTGCCATATTACCCCATTATCGAGTGAGCTAATTTTTGATAGGCTAAAGAGCCGC
The DNA here is from genome assembly GCF_002139545.1 of Campylobacter sp. P0103. Lineage (NCBI taxonomy): Bacteria > Pseudomonadati > Campylobacterota > Epsilonproteobacteria > Campylobacterales > Campylobacteraceae > Campylobacter > Campylobacter sp. P0103. Next base: position 146,665 of record NZ_MJKG01000003.1, read on the forward strand.
TAGATTTTATATCATATAAAATAACTGGCTTACCAAAGCTTGGACTCTCAGCTAATTTAACATTTCTAGGAATTATGACAAACCCATCTTCGCAGTTTTCAGCCTTAAATAGCTTATTACTAAAGTGTTTTTTCAAGTCAGCAACCGTCTCTTTAGAGAGATTATTTTGCGAACTATACATCGTAGGCAAGAATCCTTTGATAGCTAATTTTGGATTTGTTGTCTCTTTTATCACTTTTACAGTGTTAAAAATCTGTGCTAAACCCTCCATAGCATAAAACTCGCATTGAATCGGAATAATAACGCTATCACTAGCAGTTAGTGCATTAATTGTTAAAATTCCAAGTGTTGGTGGGCTATCGATTATTATATAATCATAGCTATCACGGATGGTGGCTAGCTTGCTTTTTAAAATATTTTTATAGTCACGATTTTGCTCGTTAAATTCCTGCTCAATACCAACTAGCCCAATATTTGATGGGGCAATATCAAGCATTTGCAGCTCTGTTTTTAATATTATTTCGCTGATATTTTTTCTACCAGTTAAAACATGATAGATATTAAATTCATAATCACTTCTTTTAAAGCCTAGCCCGGTCGTCGCATTAGCTTGCGGATCAATATCAAGTAGCAAAACTCTCTTCTCAGCCACAGCCAACGAAGCTGCTAAATTGACAGCTGTAGTAGTCTTTCCTACGCCACCTTTTTGGTTGGCAATGGTTATAACCTCACTCATCTTGCTGAATACACCCTTTTATTATTTATTATTATCGAGCCATCGCTTTGCAATGTAGCACCGCTTAGGCTCACTGGCTTCTCATCTATATGGACACAAAAATTCTTTGACAATTCAAATTCTATCAAATATTTGCTAAAAATTTGCTTCCATTGTGGCTTAGCATTTAAACTTTTAAAATACAAATCTAGTATAAAATCCCTACTAAGCTCTATATCTAGGCACTTAGCAAAGCTAGGAGCACTTTTTAAATTTAGCCCTATTCCACATACATATACGCTATTAATTTTTGTCGTAATGATACCTGCAATTTTATGCTCTCCTAGATAAATATCATTTGGCCATTTTAGCCATAATTTTGAGCCCTTTTCTCTAAGTGCCAAGACTAAAATATAGGCAAAATATATGCTTGCAGATACTGACTCTAAGTCGCTTGGTAAATCCTTGGCATCTATTGCAAAGCTTAAGTATAAATTGCCTTTTGGGCTATGCCAGTTATTTGCTCTACTTCCTATGCCATGACTTTGACAATCAGCCACTATAGCACACGGAGGATATTTTTTAAATGATTTTATATCTTCAATTAGTTTAGTTTGTGTCGATTGACACTCACAAATATACTCTATCTCCAACACTTAGCCTTTTGCCATTTAAATAACTTTTTGCATCAACTGATTTTTTACCAGCTGCTTGTAGTGTTTTTATTAAAATACTTCCATGATTTACACCAACTACAAAACCATTATCATTAATGGATAAAATTTCACCAATTCCACCATTTAAATTTGCTACTTCTATATCTAAAATTTTTATTCCATTTTTAGTAAAAATCCCTGGCCATCCATAATATGCTAAAAATTTTGTCCAAATTTGACTAGCACTATCAACACTAAAATCAACTAGACCATCATCTTTTTTTATCTTTTTACACTTTGAACTAAGAGCATCAAACTGCTTGATTGGATTGATATTTTCATACTCATTTAGTATTTTAATAGTCAAATTTGCAGCCATTATGCTTAACTTATCAAATAATTCATATGAGTTCATATTGGTAATATCAAGAATACTAAATGCTAAAATATCACCGCTATCAAGCCCTTCATTCATTGCCATAGCTGTAACTCCGCTTAAACTATTTTTATCTAAAATAGCCGATTGTATAGGAGATGCACCACGATATGCTGGCAAAATAGATGCATGCAAATTAACACATGGCGCAATATCTAAAATTTCACGTGGTAGAATCTGTCCATAAGCTGCTACTATAATAATATCAGGATTTAGTGATTTAATATGCTCTTTAACTCCGCTCTCTTTTAAAGATTTTGGCTGATAAACTATATCATTAAGTCCTAAATCTATGGCTAGTTTTTTTACATCTGGCGGGGTAAGAGTTTGGCTTCTACCTACTGGTTTATCAGGCTGAGTATAGATAGCAAGAATATTAAATTTAGCCTTATAAATCTCTTCTAAAATCTTACTAGCATAGCTTGGAGTTCCCATAAAAACTATATTTTTCATCTTTTACCTTTAAAAATTGTACCGCCAATTTGGTTTGAGTTTAACAAAAACTCTCTTGCTACGCTAAGATCAAACCCGCTGGCTAAAAACATATCTTTACCATTTTGCATTAAAAAATCAGCCGCTAATAGCTTTGTAGTAATTCCACCTGTGCCATGCTTTGAGCCTGTTTGCGAATTTTTAGTTAATTCAGATTGATCGATACTAGTTACTACTGATCTTATTGTAGCAGTTTTATCTAAACTTGGATCGGCTGTATAATAACCATCTATATCACTTAATATAACTAGTAAATCAGCATCAAAATAGTACGCTACCGCACTTGATAATCTATCATTATCCCCATAAACTATCTCGCTAATTCCTGTAGAATCATTCTCATTTATAATTGGTAGAATTTTATTTTCAAGCAAGCCATTAATTACATTTTTAGCATGATTAGTAATTTTTCTAGAGTCAAAATCACCTGCTGTAAGCAAAATTTGAGCTGCCATTTTACCATATTTTGATAAGGTATTAGAGTAGATTTCCATCAAATATGGTTGCCCAAGACTAGATAAAATTTGCTTATTTATAACACTTGTTCTTGGTAGATCAAATTTGGCTTGACCAGCGCTAATTGCTCCACTACTAACTAAAATAACTTCAAATTTATTGCTTAAATCACTTAAAAATTTACAAAGATTGTCTATTCTACTTTGACTAATTGCATTATCATCGCTTAAAACATGTGAGCCAACTTTTATAACTATGCGTTTCACTCTAGCCCTTTTTATAATTATTTAGGGCTAGAATTATATCTAAATTTATCTAAATTTATCACCTAATTTTAGGCTGTAGTATCATCTTTTAAAATCTCTAAAAGAGCGAATTTAAGCTCTTTTAAATTTTCTCCGCTAACGCTTGAAATTGGCATTACAAAATATGGAAGTGAAGTATCAATTTTATATCCACTTTGTTTTATTTCAAAGCCAAATTTAGATATAAAATTTTGAACTTTTTTATCAATATCCTCAGCCACATCTGCCCTAGTAAGAGCAATGGCAAAACTTCGTTTAGCAAGTAAAGGTGAGAATTTTTCAACTTCAGATCTTAGAGTTTCAAACTGCTCTTCAAGGCTTCTATAGTTTGCTAAATCTATCATATATAGCAAAACTTTAGTTCTTTCGATATGTTTTAAAAACTTAATTCCAAGCCCTTTGCCATCACTAGCTCCTTCTATAATACCTGGAATATCAGCCATCACAAATCCATTGAATTGATCTACTTCAACCAATCCTAGCTTTGGTGTAAGCGTAGTAAATTCATAATTTGCAATTTGAGGTTTAGCATTTGATACAGCTGAGATTAAGGTAGATTTACCAACATTTGGAAAACCAACAAGACCAACATCGGCAATCAGCTTTAATTCAAGTCTAATATTCTTAGTCTCACCTGGAAGTCCTGGCTGCGCTTTTGAAGGTGCTTGATTTACGCTAGTTTTAAAATGAATATTGCCAAGACCGCCTTTGCCGCCAAGTAAAAATAACTCTTTTTGCCCCTCAGTTGTAAGGTCTAGTAGCAACTCTCCACTATCATTATCATACACAGCAGTTCCTGGCGGTACAATTAATTCAAGGTTCTCACCCTTTTTACCAGTCATATTTCTTGGAAGTCCTGGTACGCCATTTGCAGCTTTTAAAACTCTTTTACCTTTGTAGTTTGCTAAAGTATGCGTATTATTATCAACTATAAAATATACATCACCGCCATTTCCGCCATCACCGCCATCTGGCCCACCTAGAGGAACATGCTTTTCACGGCGAAAACTAGCACAGCCTGGCCCACCTTTGCCACTACTTACAGTAAAATTTACACTATCTATAAACATTTTGGATATCCTTTATCTAAAGGCTATTTAAAGAATAAATTAATTAAAGAGAAAGCCCCGTTACGGAGCTTAAATTATGCAGCTGGATAGACAGAAACTTTTTTTCTATCTTTATCTTTTCTTTCGAATTTCACAAAACCATCAACCAAAGCAAATATAGTATGATCTTTTCCCATACCTACATTGTTGCCTGGGTGAGTTGCTGTTCCTCTTTGGCGGATTATGATATTTCCGGCTCTTACGAACTCGCCACCGAATTTTTTAACACCTAAGCGGCGACCTATACTATCACGGTTATTTTGGGTTGAACCCTGACCTTTCTTGTGTGCCATACCTTACTCTCCTTAGGCTTTTATACTTGTAACTTTTACACGAGTGTATTCTCTTCTAAAACCGCGTTTTAATTTTGAATCTTTTCTTCTGCGTTTTTTGTAGATAACAACTTTTTTGTCTTTACCTTCTCGTATAACTTCTAAAACAACTTTTGCACCACTTACAAACGGCGCACCTACCTTTAAACTGCCATCATTAACTGCTAAAACCTCAGTGATTTCAACAATTGATTTTGCTTCGGCTTCAAAATGATCTAAATTTAGGAAGTCGCCTTCGCTAACTTTATACTGTTTTGAGCCATGTTTGATAATCGCATACATCAAACTATCCTTTAAAATTTGGTAAGACCAAAAAGCACTCTTAAATAAAAATTTATCAAAGAGATTTATGGAGCTATTTTGGATATTAGGGCATGATTATACTAAATTTATTATAAATTTTGACTAAATTTGGGGTGAAATTTGAATTTAGCCTACCGAGTTGGTAGGCTTTGAGATTATAGCTCTGGTTTTGGAGTAGCTTCTGTGCTTGCTGGGAATTGTGGATATACAACTTTTGGTTTTTCGCCTGTTAGAGCATTTAAGAAGCTAATAATGCTTTTTGCTTCAGCGTCGCTGATTTCGATACCTAATTGGATACTTCCCATCTCTTTTACAGCTTCATCAAGTTTCCATATAGCACCATTGTGGAAGTATGGAGCAGTCTCTGCTACATTTCTTAGAGTTGGAGTTTTGACCATGCCATTTGCATCACCTTTAAAGTCGCCAATATTAGCAAATTTATATTTACCTGCTACTTCGAATGCTTGCATAGATCCACCTAGATTTACACCTGTGTGGCAAGTAACACAACCTTTGTCAATGAAAGTTTGTAGGCCTTGTTTTTCAGCTTTGTTTAGAGCTTTTAAGTCGCCATTCATAAATTTATCAAATTTAGATGGAGTAAGAAGTGTTCTTTCGAAACTTGCGATCGCATCGGCGATATTGTCAAATGTAATACCATCTTTATATATTTTTTTAAATTCAGCCTGATACTCTGGAAGTGAGCTTATTCTTTCTACAGCTAATTTAGCTGGAGTTGCCATTTCTGGTTCAGCTTCGATTGGGCCTTTGGCTTGATCTACTAAAGTCATAGCACGACCATCCCAAAATTGTGTTGTGTTTAGCACTGAGTTATAGACTGTTGGGCTATTTAGATGATGCGGATTTACCGTCCATTTATGACCTACAGCAGCAGCGATACCATCAGTTCCACCTAGACCTAGATTGTGGCATGTATTACAGCTGATTATACCGCTTTTTGATAATCTTGGCTCAAAATATAGTTTTTTACCAAGTTCGGCTTTTGCTTTTGTAAATTTATTTGGTTTTACGCCTATCTCGTTTAGCAACTCATCTACTTGAGCTTGTGTAGTTGGAAGTGCTTTTAAACCAGCATCTTTAGCAGCTTTTAAAAGATCAGCATCACTAGCAGCAAATAAAGATGTAGCAACTAATACAGAACTTAAAAGTAATCTACTTTTCACAATGAAACTCCTTACAAAATTTGGTTTGCGATTAGAAATATAATAATTGAAAGTAAATAAAAAATAGCGAATTTAAGCTAAAAATACTCTTTAAGTATTAATTATTTGTATTAAATATAAATTTTACTTATTTTAGTTAAGATAAATTTAATCTTTTTATATTGGTAAAATAGTGCTTAAAAGGTAGTGTTGGCTCAACCGTTTAAATATCTTTAACTAAATTTATAATAAAAATTTATAATAAAAAAATTAAATAAAATTGTAAAAATGTTACCATTGGTAAATTTTATCCTACTAAAATACCAAAATTTAGTATAAATTCTTAAAATCTTCCTTAAAATTGTTGATTTTTATTTAAAATTTAACCATATAATTTAGCTTAGCCATTTTAAACAAGGATACATTATAATGAAAAAAATTTTTATAAGCTCTTTGCTTAGTTCAAGCCTACTTTTTGGCGCACTTAGCGATGCTGAGATTTTACAAGTTTTTGAAGGTGGCGATGAAGAGCTAAAATACACAATCGACTCACGCAAAAATCTACCAAATACAAATTTTGAAGAGATCAAAATCAAAATGAGTGATGGTGAAAATAGCGCTTACATTGCACTTTATAGTGATGGGGCTTATATATTTCCTGATGTGATTGATATTAAAAATAAAATCAGCTATCTAGCAAATTTTGAAAACGCTCAAGCCAAAATCGCCATAGAAAAAGCAACCAAAAAACTAGGCGAACTTATCAAATCAATACCAAAAGATAATATAATCTCAATTGGCAATGATAAAAACAAAGAGACAAAATATCTATTTACAGATCCAGATTGCCCATATTGTCGCCAGGATTTAGAGCTAATTGAAGCTAAACTAAAAAGCGCAAATTTAAAAATAATCCTAGCACCAGTCTCAAACCACGGTATTCCTGCAATTAAAAAATCTATTGCGATACTAAACGAAGCAAAAAGTGCTAAAAATGATACCGCTAAAATAAAAATCCTAAGAAAATATTTTGCTCCAAATGCCAAAGAGCCTAAAATGATTAGCCAAGAAGAGATTGATAAGTTTAAAGCTCAAGTTGATAAAATCTTTACCACCGGTGCTGTACGTGGTGTGCCTATGCTAATTGATGCTAAAACACTAGGATTATAATGAACGCTTTAGCTATTATTACTGCTCGTGGTGGTTCAAAACGAATTCCACGCAAAAATATTAAAGAATTTATGGGAAAGCCTATGATCGCATATGCTATTGATGCGTGCAAAGATTCAGGGATTTTCGATGAGATTATGGTCTCAACTGATGATGATGAAATCGCAACTGTAGCAAGAGAGTTTGGTGCAAATGTACCATTTATGAGATCTTCTAAAAACTCAGATGATTATGCGACTACAAATGATGTATTAACTGAAGTTTTAGAGCAGTATCAAAAGCGTGGAATTAAACCTTCTGTGGTCTGTTGTGTTTATCCGTGCGTGCCATTTTTAGATGGGGGGATTTTACGCTTGGCTTATGATAAATTTAAATCAAGTGGCGCTGATGGACTTACTCCTGTTGTTAAATTTAGTTTTCCGATTCAAAGATCCTTTAGGATTAAAGATGGTTTTTTAGAGTATAGAGAGCCGCAAAATGCATCTAAAAGAAGTCAAGATTTAGAGCCTATGTATCATGATGTAGGAATGTTTTACTTTTACAAAGGCACAAAGCTAAATGGTAAAAATATAATTCCATATATAATAGATGAATCTGTAGCGCAAGATATCGATACAATGGAGGATTGGAAGATGGCAGAGATTAAATTTAAGGTAAAAAATGAGCTATAAAATTGGACTAAAGCTTTGGAGTTTAAATAAGAATTACATAGCACCAGCCAAAGAGCTTTATGAGCGTGGCAAGTATGATTATATCGAACTTTATGCCGTGCCTAATAGCTTGCAAATGCTACCTTTGTGGAAAAATTTAGCTAAAGATTGCGGTGTTAAATTTGCCATTCATGCGCCACATTTTAGCAGTGGGTTAGATTTTTCAAATCCTAATAAACAGCGTTATAATCTAGAATTATGCGAACAAGTAAAACGCTATAGCGGCGAGCTAGAAGCCGTTTATACCGTATTTCATCCTGGAATTGGTGGAAGCATTGATGAGAGCGTGCGACAGATGAAAATGGTAAAAAATCTCAAATTTGCTATCGAAAATAAACCATATATCGTACCAATGGACAATGGAACCGCATTTTGCGTAGGGGCAGATTTTTTGAGTATTAAGAGAATTTTAGACGAAGTAGGATGTGAGTTTTGCCTTGATGCTGGACATGCGCTTTGTAGTGCAAACTATCAAGGATTAAATCCTTATGAGTATATTGCTAAATTAAACGAGCTAAATCCTAGAATTTATCATCTAAGCGATAACGATGAGAACGCAAAACTTGATGCACATATGCATTTTGGTGATGGGAACATTGATTTAGCAAGGGTATTAAAGCTTTTGTGCGGCGGAGAATTTTTAGCAATTGAAACAATCAAAGATAGCAAAGATAATTTAGATGATTTTGCTAAGGATTGCTCAATTTTAAAATTGCTAATTAAAAATACTAAGTAATTTTAGAGTATTTTTAATAAATTTATTTTATTGCTAAATTTGGGATTAAAATTTCAATCTCAAATTTAACTCTAAATATAAATTTATCACTTAAATTAATAATATATCAAATTATTTAAATATTGTAAATTTAAAAACATAAAAATAATTATAATAAATTATTTAGCTATTAATGCCGTACTAATTTTCCAAAATCACATCTCAACTATGATAATAATTCTTAAGATTATGAAATCAAAAAGATATTTAATAATTTATATCAAATTTATTTCCTAATTTATGCTATTTTTATAATCTTAATTTAAAGTTAAATTGAGTATAATTATCAAAAAGATTTGGAGAATTATATGGAATTTTTAAAAGAATATATAGATTATATTATATTTGCTACCTTAGGAATTATGGCGTTTATAGCCTGCTGGTGCGTGATAGAAAGAGTGTTGTTCTTACGCAAAGTAGATATAAACAGCTACACTAGCCAAACCAAGCTTGATAATGCTCTAAGCTATAATCTTACAACACTATATATAATCTACTCAAACGCTCCATATGTAGGGCTTTTAGGAACTGTTATTGGTATTATGATTAGCTTTTATGATATGAGTATTTCAGCCGCTATTGATGTCAAAAGTGTAGTTTTAGGCCTCTCGCTTGCGCTTAAGGCCACAGCCCTTGGCCTATTAGTTGCTATACCAAGTCTAATAGCTTATAATTATCTATTACGATGGGTAAATCTCATCTCTAGTCAATACACAAATAAGGCACAAAATTGATAAATTTACCTAAAAACGAAGGGCTAAATATAATCCCATTTATAGATATTATGCTTGTTGTTTTAGCTATGGTGCTTAGCATTTCTACATTTATTGCTAGTGGACAAATCAAAGTAGATCTTCCAAATGCTAGCTCAGCTCAACCGCTAGAATCCAAAGAAAAGCTAACCATCATAATCGACCAAAATGATAACTTTTATCTCAACGATACTATCATAGATATTAACGACCTTGAGGTTAAAATTGCTGCTACGCCAAAACAAACAGTAGTTGAATTAAAAAGCGACAAAGGTGCTAAATTTGATAGCTTTGTCAAAATTATTGATATTTTAAAGGTCAATAATCACCAAAATTTCTCAATCATTACGGAGAAAACACGATGATACGAGCAATTTACTCAAGCAAAACCCAATCATTTTGCTTAACTAGTATGCTATTTATTCCATTTATTTGGTTTGGTCTAAATGCATTAAAACCAATCGTTCCAGCTATCACTACACAAAGCATTAGCCTAAATCAGATAGTCCAAATTCCAAAACCAGCTCCAGTGCAAACACATAAATTTGAGACACCAAAACAAGTTCAAAAAATCGAACCAATCAAAACCACAAAACCAACTCCAGTCAAACCAAAGCCAACTCCAACTCCAAAACCAATGCCTATAGAATCTAAACCGGCTAAAAAAATAGAACAAACTACACAAGCAGCACAAACCACTCCAGCAGCACAAGCCCAACCAGTAGAACAAATACAAACATATAATATAACTAGCGCTACACTAGATCCATTTTTAGCAGCGATAAAATCAGCTATAAATGATAATCACATATACCCACGCACCGCTAAAAGACTAAGACAACAAGGCAATGTATTAGTTGAGTTTATATGGACAAAAGATATGGAGTTAAAATCTCTTAAAATACTAAAAGCTTCCAAACATAAAGCTTTAAATGATGCTGCTATAGCTACAATAACAGCAGCCGCTAAAAATTTTCCAAAACACGATAAAACCGTTCAAATTCAAATCCCGCTAGTTTATAAAATAAACTAAAAACTACTAAATTTGCTCATCTTGTCTTTGGGCGATTTGGATTTGGATTAAAAATTTAGATTAAATTTCTACATTTGTAGCTATATTTTGACCTTTTTTAGATACAATCTATAAAATCAAATTTGGAGTTATCATGAATCCATTTGTTATAGCTGAGATGTCGGCTAATCACTGCGGAGATAAAGATTTAGCATTTAAAATTATCAAAGCTGCCAAAGAGTGCGGTGCTGATGCTATTAAAGTTCAAACATATACAGCAGATACTATTACGATTGATTGCCGTGATGAGATATTTATGACTAGAGATGATGGACTTTGGGCCGGACAAAGCCTTTATGAATTATACCAAAAGGCCTACACGCCGTGGCAATGGCAGGCTGATTTAAAAGCTTATGCTGATGAGATTGGGATTGAGTTTTTTAGCACACCGTTTGATTTTAGCGCAGTTGATTTTTTAGAAAGCATCAATGTCAGTCGCTATAAAATAGCCTCTTTTGAAGCGATGGATTATCCACTTATTCGATATGCTGCAAAGCATAAAAAGCCAATGATAATATCTACTGGAGTTAGCACAATTGATGAAATTTACGAGGCAATTGACGCATGCAAAAGTGTTGGTAATCACGATATTACAATCCTAAAATGTACCTCTAACTACCCAGCTCAAATAGAAGATATGAATATTGCAACTATCTCTGATATGATGGCTAGATTTGCTCCACTTGGTGTAAAGGTTGGGCTAAGCGATCACTCAATGAGCTTAGAAGTACCAATCACTGCTGTAGCTCTTGGAGCTAGTGTGATTGAAAAGCACTTTACTCTTGATAGAGCCTTAGGTGGAGAAGATAGCGGATTTTCGCTAAACAAAGATGAATTTAGCGCAATGGCTCAAGCGGTTAAAAATGCATATAAAGCCCTTGGTAAGGTTGATTATAGCTTTAGCGAGCAAAATCGTAAATATGCTAGATCGCTTTTTGTAACAAAAGATATTAAAAAAGGAGAAATTTTAACCCCTGAAAATATCCGCTCTATTCGCCCAGCTCAAGGTCTTCACCCACGATATTATGAACAAGCCATTGGCAAAAAAGCTACAAAAGATCTTAAATTTGCTAAGCCTTTAGAACTTAGCGACTTTGAGTAAGCTATGCAAAAAGTCTATATAATAGCAGAAGCTGGAGTAAATCACAATGGAGATTTAAACACAGCTAAAAAATTAATAGATGAAGCTAAAAAGGCCGGTGCTGATGCTGTTAAATTTCAAACCTTTAAAGCTGAAAATTTAGCTAGTAAAACTGCTTTAAAGGCAGCCTATCAAAAACAAACTACAGATTCTAAACAAAGCCAATATGAGATGCTAAAGGCCCTTGAGCTAAGTATTAAATCCCATACTAAACTAATAGAGCATACCAAAAATATTGGAATTGAGTTTTTATCTACTCCATTTGATATTGATTCAGCAAATTTACTTTTTGAGCTTGGTCTGAGCAAATTTAAAATCCCAAGTGGCGAACTAACAAATCTACCGCTACTTCGTACTATTGCTAAATTTAAAAAACCAATAATTTTATCAACTGGGATGGCTACAATGGCTGAGATTTGGGATGCTTTTAATATTCTTACTACCAATGTAGCACTAGAAGATATCACGATTTTGCATGCAAATACTGAATATCCTACACCTTTTTGCGATGTTAATTTAAAAGCAATGGTTAGTATTGGGGCTGAATTTGGAGTTAAATTTGGCTATAGTGATCACACATTAGGAATTGCTGTGCCAATTGCAGCGGTTGCGCTTGGGGCAAGTGTGATTGAAAAGCACTTTACCCTAGATAAGACTCAGCCAGGCCCAGATCACAAGGCTAGTTTAGAACCAAACGAATTAGCTCAAATGGTAGCTGGAATTCGAGCAATTGAGCTAGCCCTAGGCGATGGAATCAAAAGCCCAAGCCCAAGCGAGATAAAAAATATAAACATTGCTAGAAAGTCTATTGTAGCTAAATTTGATATTAAAAAAGGTGAAATTTTTACCGATGATAATATCACTACAAAACGTACCACGCCAGCAGGAATTAGCCCAATGAAATGGGATGAAATAATAGGAACTCCAGCACAAAAAAATTATAAAAAAGATGAGATAATATGAGAAAAATATGCGTAATAACTGGATCAAGAGCTGAATATGGTCTACTTTATTGGCTGATTAAAGAGCTTAGCATCAGCAAAAGTCTGCAACTTCAATTAATTGTAACAGGTAGTCATTTGCGAAGCGATTTTGGCAATACATATTTACAAATTCAAGATGAGTTTAATATCAATAAAAAGGTTGATATTTTAAATTTTGCCAATGATGCTCTTGGTGTATGCAAATCTATGGGAGTAGCTACTAGCGAGATTGGCAAAGCCTTAAGCGAACTAGATCCTGATATTGTTGTGGTTTTAGGCGATAGATATGAGATATTTTGCGCAGCATCTGCGGCCCTAGTATTAGGTATTCCAATAGCTCACATTCACGGTGGGGAACTCAGCGCTGGAGCTATTGATGAGTCATTTAGGCATAGCATTACAAAGATGTCGCATATCCATTTTACTGCAAATAAAGAGTATGCTAAAAGAGTAGCTCAATTAGGCGAAGATCCTAAATTTATCTTTAATGTTGGCGGTATGGGAATTGAAAATATAAAAAGGCTAAAGCTATTAAATAAAGCCAAATTTCAAGACTCAATTAAATTTAATCTAAATAAAAAAAATATCCTAGTAACCTACCATCCACTTACTACTCAAACAGATAATAAAAAAGATTTTAAAGAGATTTTAAAAGCACTAAATGAATTAAAAGATACAAATATAATTTTTACAAAAGCTAATAGTGATGCTGGCGGAATAGCTATAAATAAAATGATAGATGAATATGTCAAATCTCGCCCTAATTGTATCGCCTTTGCCTCCCTTGGAAGCCTAAGATACCTAAGCGCACTTAAGCATGTAGATATAATTTTAGGTAATAGCTCTAGCGGATTACTAGAAGCCCCTAGTATGGGAGTCGCAACCATAAATATAGGCCCAAGACAAGATGGCAGACTAAAAGCACCAAGCATCATAGATATCAAGCCTATAAAGGCGCAAATTTTAAAAGCAATAAAACTTGCCTATAGTCCAAAATTTCAAAAAATAGTCCAGAAAAAACAAAATCCATATGGCAACTCAAAGCCTAGTAAAACCATAATCAAAGTTCTAAAAAATATAAATTTAAAAGATATCACAGTCAAAAGATTTAAGGATTTGGTATGACTTTAAATTGGGGGGGGGTCTACCCCAAAAAGGCCATAATATGAATATAAACTCTCTAAAGCTAAGCCCAACTAGCAGTATAAAAGAGGCTCTTAAAATAATAGATAGTGGCTCACTCCAAATGGCGCTAGTTGTAAATAGCGATGGCAAACTTTTAGGTACAATTAGTGATGGTGATATTAGGCGAGGATTATTAAGCTCAATGGAGCTAACTCAAAGTATTGAATCCCTATACTATCGCACGCCTATAGTTTCGCACTCGTTGCATGTCTCTCCAGATATCATTGCTAAAGCCAAAGCTAAAAATATACGCTACATTCCAATTATCGATGAAAATGATATCGCAACTGCTATTGTTAATATTTATGAACCAAACTTTAAAAAACCAAACCAGGTTATATTAATGGCTGGCGGATTAGGCACAAGGCTTCGCCCGCTAACTAATCAAATTCCAAAGCCAATGCTTCATGTAGGTCCAAAACCAATTCTACAAACAATCATAGAAAGCTTTCTTGCAAATGGGTATAGCGATTTTACTATTTGTGTCAATTACAAGGCTGAGATTATTACAAACTACTTTGGCGATGGAAAAAAATTTGGTGTAAACATAAACTATGTTTTTGAAGATAAACGCCTTGGTACAGCTGGGGCGCTAAGCTTGATAAATCCACCAAAAGATGATTTTTTTGTAATGAATGGCGACCTGCTAACAAATACTGATTTTACTAAACTTCACGACTATCATACAGCTCACAAATCTGTTGCTACAATGTGTGTGCGAGAATATGAGATGCAAGTGCCATATGGGGTGGTAAATTTAGATGATAATACTATCAAATCTATCACTGAAAAGCCACGCCAAAAATTCCATGTAAGTGCTGGAATCTATATGTTAAACCCACAAATCCTAAATTTTATTCCAAAAAATGAGTATCTAGATATGCCAGATCTTTTTAACTCTTTAGCTACTAAAAATCAAAATCCAAAAGCTTATCTAATTAATGAAGAGTGGCTAGATATAGGCAGAATCGAAGAGTACAACCTGGCAAATGAGCTTTATAGTGAGATTTTCTCATGAGAGCGCTTATACTTTCTATGGGGTCAATTGGTCGCCGCCACGCTGATGTTTTGCGCTCATTAGGATTTGATATTAGCGCCATTTCATCACAAAAAATTATTGATATAAAATGTTATAAAGAGCTTGAAACAGTAGATATAAATCAGTTTGATTACTTTATCATTGCCTCGCCTACATATTTGCATTTTAAACATTTAAGCTATATTGATTTAAATGTCTGTAATAAAATAATACTTTGCGAAAAGCCATTATTTGATAAATTTAGAGATTTTAATCCAAACAATAAGATTTTTATTGGGTATAATCTGCGTTTTCATCCACTAATTTTAGAGCTAAAATATATGCTAAATCCAAGCGATATTTTAACTATTGAAGCTCGCTGTGGTCAATATTTGCCATCATGGCGAAAACGAAAATATACTAGCTCATATAGCGCTAAAAAGGAGCTTGGCGGAGGCGTTTTGTTAGATCTTAGTCATGAGATTGATTATCTTAGCTTTTTATGCGATTCTAAATTAGAATTGATTAAATCTTATCAAGCCAAAGTATCAAATTTAAATATCACTAGCGATGATATTTGTATGATTTTAGCTAAATGCAATAAGACTTTAATAAATATCAGCCTAAATTATCTAAGCAAAACACCATATCGTCAAATTTTAATTGAGACAAATAATAATACCTATCATCTTGACCTCATCGCAAATATACTTAAAATAGTAGATCAAGATGGAAAAATCACTCAAATACAAAAACCAAATTTACAAAGAAACGATACTTTCAAAGCGATGCATATAGATGCTTTAAATATGCAAAATCATATATGTACATTTTCTCAAGCTATGGATACAATGCAACTAATAGATCAAATTCAAAAGGAAAATATATGAGCAATATACTATGTACCATTTGCGCTAGAGGCGGTAGCAAAGGTGTAAAAAATAAAAATATCCGCCCAATTGCCGGTCTTCCGCTCATTGCTCACACTATAAATCAAGCCAAAGAGTGCGGTTTATTTAAACATATTGTAATTAGTACTGATAGCGATGAGATAGCCTCTACAGCACAAAAATATGGAGCGGAGGTCTTTTTTAAACGAGATAGCGCTTTAGCTAGTGATACTGCTGGCAAACTAGCTGTAATCCGTGATGCCTTACTAAAAAGTCAAGAGTATTATAAACATAAATTTGATTATATTATAGACCTTGATGCTACATCTCCTTTGCGTCTATCTAGCGATATTAATATGGCTTTTGAGCAGTTTATACAAGATGATAATGATATTCTTATTACTGCTACGCCAAGTCGTAGAAGTCCATACTTTAATCTAATAGAAAAAATAGATGGCAAGATAAATCTTAGCAAAACTCTACCAAATCAAATTTTACGCCGTCAAGATGCTCCGGCTACATATGATATGAATGCTTCAATTTATATATGGAAATCTTTAGTTTTATTAAATAACGATACCTTGTTTTTACCTAAAACTGGACTATATGTAATGCCTGCAAATCGCAGCATTGATATAGATGATGAGCTTGATTTTATGATAGTAGAGCATATTTTAAGGAGTAAAAATGCTTAAAGATAAAGTAGTTATAATAATTGGCGGTTCAGGATTAATCGGCAAAGCCTTTGTAAAATCAGCTATACAAAATCACGCTACTGTAATAAACGCAGATATAAATCAGCCAAACACAAAACTAGATTGTGAGTTTATCCATACTGATATAACTAATAAAAGCTCACTTGATAATCTAATAGAATTAACGAGTAAAAAATATGGCAAAATAGACGCTGTAGTAAATTCTGCCTATCCAAGAACAAAAAGCTTTTCTAACCACTTTTTTGATGTAGAGTATGAGGATTTTTGCACTAATACCAATCTTCAACTTGGTGGAGCGTTTTTGGTTATGCAAAGATTTGCTAAATTTTTTAAATCACAAGGATATGGCAATATAATCACACTCTCATCTATTCAAGGCGTAGTAGCACCTAAATTTCAAACCTATAAAAATACACAGATGAGTTCTCCAGTAGCCTATAGCGCTATTAAATCTGGAGTTATTCATCTAAGTCGCTACCTAGCTAAATATCTAAAAGGGAATAATATTAGAGTCAATTGCATAAGTCCAGGTGGAATACTAGATAACCAAAATGAGATATTTCTAAGTCAATACAAAGATGTCTGTCTAAATAAAGGTATGTTAGACCCAGATGATATCTGTGGGGCTTTAATATTTTTACTTAGTGATTATAGCCAGTTTATTAATGGACAAAATATAATCGTAGATGATGGATTTTGCTTATAATCTTAGTAGAGTAAAAATTTTGGCGTAGTAATCTATGCCAAAATCTAAGCAGTATCAAAGCCAAGTGATACTAACTATCAATGATAATTATATAATAATACTATCAAACTCCAAATTCTCTCATAAAAATAAATTTTTTAATCTCAAATCCAAACTTTTAATCTAAAAATAATTTATTAATAGTAAAATATCAGACGAATTAATTCATATTTTGAAAGGATAAAATATGTCGATATTTGACAATTTCAAGATTAAGAATAAGATGCTTATTCTCATCGTCATTCCGCTCATCGTCGCTATGATCATAGCTGGCAATCTCATCAATAAAGAGTATGATACCTATAAACGCACTCAATTACTCGAAGATGGAATCTTGCTCTCATCTCAAATTTCACTTGTAATACATGAACTACAAAAAGAAAGAGGTTCATCATCAGGATATCTAGGTAGTAAAAGTGAGGATTTTAAAAAAATTCTACTAAATCAACGCCAACTAAGCGATAAAGAGATAAATAAGCTTAATGAAAATCTATCTAAATTTGAAATAGATGCATATCCAGTTGAGCTTAGGGACTCTATAAAAGATACAATAAATGCACTAAATAATATCCAATCTATAAGAAGAGGTGTAGATAATTTTAGCGTTAAAGTAGGAGATGTTTTAGGATACTATACAAATACTATCTCAAAACTAATCAATAATATAGTAGTAATCTCTAATATCTCAAACAACTACAAAATAATCCGCTCTTTAACTGCATTTGTGAGCTTTATAAATGCTAAAGAAAATGCCGGTCAAGAAAGAGCAGTCTTATCAAATACATTCTCAGCTGATAAATTCGGCGATGGAATTTATAACAAATTTATCGCATTAGTTGTAGCTCAAAATCTATATACAGAAGAGTTTAAAAAATATGTAGACCCTGAGGAGCTAATCAATTATAACAATATAACTAGTGGAAACAAAGATTTTCAAGAAGTTGAGCGTATGAGAGCTGTGGCGATGAAAAATGCATTTACTGGCGGATTTGAGACTAGTGGTACATACTGGTTTGCTACTATTACCAAAAAGATTGATATCTTAAAACAGATAGAAGATAGACTAGCAGCTAGATTGATTCAAGACATAGACCAGATAAGACAAAGCAATATTAATGTGCTTGTTTTCTCAATTGGAATTTTAGCCTTTGCGTTTATTGCTACATTTGGATTTAGCTACATTATAATCCATAATATTAATAGTAGAATTGCTAAAATCCTAAACTATCTAGTATATGTCCAAAAAACAAAAGATATTAGACCAAACAATGTTCTAAACAAAGGCAAAGATGAGATTGGGCTAATCTATGAACAAATAGAAGGATTTTTAAAAGTTATTAGACAGCTATTTGGTCAGCTTGATGGACAAATTCAGCAAAATCTACAAATTGCAAATGACTTACTAAGCGAGTCAAAAGTAATTCAAAATGATACTCAAGAGGGCTTTAAACTATCAAAAGATTCACAAATAATCGGTCATAGCGTAGAAGATAGCCTAAGCGATAATGCTTTAAAAAGCAATGATACAATGAACAATATCATCACAGCTAAAAATGAACTAAGCTCAACCTCTAGCGTTATATCTGAATTCTCTGAGCTAGTAACGCTTGATGCAAGTCGCCAACAAGAGCTATTAACTAATATCTCAATGCTAAATAATGATGCTCAAAATGTTAAGAATATTCTAACAACTATATCAGATATTGCTGATCAAACCAACCTTCTTGCACTTAATGCCGCCATCGAAGCAGCAAGAGCAGGCGAACATGGTAGAGGATTTGCAGTTGTTGCTGATGAGGTTAGACAGCTAGCTGAAAGAACTGGCAAATCTTTAGATGAGATTGATATAACTATCAATGCTATTACTAAGTCAATTGATGATGTAAGCTCAAAAATCACACAAACCTCAAGAGATTTTACGACATTTGTCGATGAAGCGCAAAATATTCAAAATACAATCCAAACAGCAAATGATAACATTGATCATGTCATCGCCCTAGCTACCCAAGCAATGGCTAGTTCAAAAGAGTTAAATGATAAAACCAATAACCTACTAAGTAATAATAAAACATTAAATGATAGGCTACAAAATATCTCAAATTCAATGGATAAAATTAGCTCAGTTTCTGATACACTAGAGCATAAAGCTGAGAATTTAAGGGATAAAATTAGCGAATTTAAGTTTTAATAGCTTGGTTAATAGTATTTGCTGCAATGGCTAAGCTTTTAGTCATTGCAAGAATAAGCATAAATAAGGTGATTTAATAAATAGATATTTTTATTAAATCACCTTATTCTCATAGTTGCAATATATTACTCTTAGATTCCATTATTGCCTTATATGCTTCATATAATATTTTTGAGCATCTATAGCTACGATCATAGCCCACCAAATGGTACTAGATTAAAGTTATTTGAGCGCTTGAGTATCTCTATTTACTACGGTGATTAGGAAGCAAAGCGTTGTGATAGTTGATTATAGTGTTATTTTCTACTCATCTAGGCTTAAATATATAGGTATTATTTGTGCTAATTATTAGATGGCCTTTTAAGGAATTAAAATACTCATCTAAATTTGAAATTTCATTAATATCTAAAAGCTTAACATTATCAAATTTATCTCTAGCAATTCTAGCGCAATCTTTAGCTACCTTTCCTTGAGCAATTACTTCTCAAAGCTTATCATCAAGCGCCTTTCTATCGATTTTGCCATTAGCATTTAGAGCAAATTTATCCAATCTTATAAATATTTTTGGGATCATATACTCTTGAATTTTTTTACTTAAAAACTCTCTAATCTTATCTATATCTCTACTAGCTTCATAAAACGCTACAATTTTCTCACCAGTAAATTTACATGCTGAACGCTTGATTTGCGGATGTGAATTTAATGCCGCTTCTATCTCACCTAGCTCGATCCTGTGGCCATTTAGCTTGATTTGAGAATCTAGCCTGCCATAACAGATTAACTCATTATACTCATTATAAGCTGCAATATCGCCAGTTTTATAAATTGGGTCGTAGAAGTTATTATGAAGTGGATTTTGGATAAATACCTGCGCACTCTTAGTCCTATCGCCATAATAACCAAGACTAAGACTACTACCACGCACGCATAATTCACCTTTGATAAATGGCTGAGTAATAAGGTTATTATCTTCATCAAAAAGTAAAATTTGTGTATTTTTACATGCTTTGCCAATTGGTAGTAGCTCATCATCACCAAATTCTCTATCACACACATAGTAGCAGCATACATCGGTTATCTCAGTTGGCCCATATAAATTAGCATAAAGTGCATTTGGCAAGGCTTTTCTCCAGATATTTAACTGACGATTTGGCATTATCTCACCACAAAATAACACCTTTTTAAGTGTTTTTAGCTCTTGATGTTCTAACGCTCTTGTATTAGCAAAGTATATTAACACGCTAGGAACCCAAAATATCATCGTAACACCGTGAGTTTTTAAATACTCCACTACCTTAGCTGGAAAGGCAAATTCAAAAGTAGATAAAAGATGTAAAGTCGCTCCGCATCTAACTGTAGTAAAGATATCTAAAATTGAGTTATCAAAATAAAATGGTGCTTGATTTACCAATATTTCATCACTTCCAACATCAAATGTTTTACTAACCCAAAATGTATAATCAATCACACTTTTATGGCTGATACTCACACCTTTTGGCTCACCTGTGCTTCCGCTAGTAAATAGCACATAAAGCAAGTCAGTATCAATAATCTCAACTCTACTAAGCAGTGATAAATTTAACTCAAAGCTATAAAATTCATCGCTATAAATTACATCAGCACCATATTCATTAACACTACTGTCTAAATCCCTTGCTGTAATAATAAGTGCAGGTTTTAAAATATTTATAATTTTTTGCACTCGCTCAAATGGCATTTTCTCATCTATAATACTATAAAAATTTCCACTTCTAGCCACGCCAAACATCGCTATAAGTGCTTCGATGGATTTTGGCAAAATTATTAAAACTGGCTTTTTATTTAACCCAAATTCTAAAATCTTGCTAGCCAAAGCGCTACTTTTATGGCTAAATTCAAGATAATTAATACAATTCTTACCGCTTACAAATAGTGTTTTATTTGGATATTTTGCTACACTTTTATCTAGAAATTCATAAATATTGCTAATCATCACGCTACCTTAAATATCTTATTTTTCACTAACAAATACCCCTTTATTCCAATCAAGTTCATAATCAATAAATGTATAAAGATTTTTACCGCCATTATTTAATAAATCATTATCTGTAATTCTAAAAGTATCACAAGAACCAAGCAGCTTGATATAATAACTATCAAATTTAACTTCCTTTAAAATACTTTCATAAAAACTATTTGGCATATTTTTTTACCCCAGCAGCACGAACATACATTACATAAGTTCTCTTAGTCTCTACGCCATTAGCATCAATATATCCAGCCGTAAAAGGCTTAAAATAGCGATATGGCACTTGCAAAGCCTTCTACATAGTGTGTAAATGTAATTCCCATATTGATTGCTACATTAAAAAAGACCATTTTCGCATCAAATTTATACATATAACCAAATAGCGAGTAACTCTCAAAGGCATCGATATTATTAAGATTAGCAAGCATTTTAGCATCCTTGCCCCAAACCATTAATGAATAAATCGGGTGAGCTGTACGGCCAAATTCAAGGCGGTTTTTTAATATCCAGTTAACTAACGCTCCAGTCGATCCAGATAATAAGCAAATTTACCTTTTAATAGTAAAAATTAATTAAATATTCCGCTACTGCTTAGGGTGATATCATTATCTATCCACTCTTTAACAGCTGGGATTTTAACTAAAGTTTTGCATAATGGCTCGCTTGAATTACTAGCATCATCAACACTAATAGTATCGCTTGTAAGCGTGATATTTAGGCAACTTGTCCAAGCTTCGTTTTTATCTAGTGATTTTTTATATGTTGGAGCGAGATTTTCTAGATTGCTTTGAGATTTTAATTCACCAGCTGGTAGTTTGCCATTTATAGTATAATATGCAGTAAGCTGGACGATGGTATCTTTTAGTAAAGTAGCTGATGTTACAGCACTTGCATCGTCCTTAGTAGCAACTAGCCTAGGTACTGCGATACTAGCTAAAATGCCAAGCACCACAATGACAAAGACTAGCTCAATCATTGTAAATGCGCTTCTCATCACGCCACCACATTTGGAAAATCATATACTAATCTTCCAGATTTTATAGTTTTGATTGCAGCACCTTTTAGTTTTTTACCTAGAAGTGGTGAGTTTTGTGATTTAGATTTGTTTAGCTTCTCATCGTAGAGATATTCAAAATCAGGATCGACAATTGTAATATCAGCCAAATAACCCTCAGCAATAACTCCTCTATCGTTTAGTTTTAGTAGTTTGGCTGGATTTAGACTAGTTAGCTCTACCATCTTATTTAAGCTTATCACCCCATCACGAACTAAATTTAAAGTAAGTGGAATGAGTGTTTGAAGGCCTAAAATTCCAAATGGAGCCTTATCAAATTCTCTTTGTTTTTCATCATTATGATGCGGAGCATGATCAGTACAGATGATATCTATAATTCCATTTTTTAATCCATCTCTCATAGCCTCTACATCAGCTTTGGTGCGAAGTGGTGGAGACATTTTGTAATTTGTATCATAGTTTTCAAGATAGCTATCATCGAAGGTGAAGTGGTGCGGACAGACTTCACAAGTGATATTTATTCCCTCTTTTTTAGCTGTTTCTATTAGTTTTAAACTCCATGCACTACTAACATGAGCTATATGGATATGGCCGCCTGTGAGTTTAGCTAAGAGCATATCACGACTTATCATTATCTCTTCTTGCTCTCTTGGCATACCTTTGATACCTAGCTTCATAGACATTAGACCTTCATTCATGTGGCCATTTCTACATAGTGAGCAGTCTTGAGAGTGATTTATGATAAATGAGCCGTGAAACGCTGAATACTCAAGCGCAGCTCTCATAACATCGCTAGAGCTAACAGGCAATCCATCATCGCTAAATGCCACGCATCCAGCCTCACTCATCTCTCCCATCTCAGTAATTCCACCGCCTTTCATACCTTTTGTTATAGCTCCAATTGGCATTAAATCTATTAGGCCTCGTTTTTTAGCCTTTTCTATCATATCTCTAGTTATTGTAGCATTATCATTAACAGGATTTGTATTTGCCATTGGACAACAAGCAGTTACTCCACCAGCTACTGCAGTTTGCGATCCAGTAATAATATCATCTTTATACTCAAACCCTGGATCTCTAAAATGCACATGGATATCAATTAATCCTGGCATAACTAGTTTGCCATTAGCATCTATTACTATATCAGCAGATGGCTCATCTGTGGTAATAGAGATAATTTTATCATCTTGTATTAATATATTTGCTTTTTTGCTCTCGTTGGCATTGATTATTGTTCCATTTTTTATTAAAGTTTTCATTATAGCCCTTTTAGATTTTTATAAACTATATCTAATATAGCCATACGCACAGCTACGCCATTTTCTACTTGTGATAAGATTGTAGATATGCGTGGGTCATCAGCTACATCGCTATTTAACTCTACTCCACGATTGATTGGTCCTGGATGGAGAATTATTACATTTTCTTTTGCTTTTTGCATTCTAGTTTTGCTTAGTCCAAAATATCTGCAATACTCTCTAATGCTTGGAAATGGAGTCTCATCATCGCTTCTTTCTAGCTGAATTCTAAGCATGATAATAGCATCGCTTCCACTTACTGCCTCATCCATATCTTTGCAAATTTCACAACCAAAAACCTTAGCATATTGCATCATTTGGGGTGGGCCAAATAGTTTAACTTTTATACCTAATGTTTGCATAGCATAGATATTTGATCTAGCTACCCTAGAGTGAGCTATATCACCAATGATTGAAACTGTAAGATTATTAAATGAGCCAAATTTTTCATATATTGTAAAGAGATCTAATAACGCTTGAGTAGGATGCTCATTGCAACCATCTCCTGCATTTATCACACAGCTAGGAGTGCGAGAAGCGACAAATTGTGCTGCACCTGAACTACTATGACGCATTATAAAGATATCTGTTTGCATAGATTCTATATTTTTGATTGTATCTATTAGGGTTTCGCCTTTATTGGTGCTTGAGTTACTAGCAGTGAAATTTATAGCATCGCTAGATAGCCTTTTGGCCGCAATTTCAAAGCTTGTGCGAGTTCTAGTGGAGTTTTCGAAAAATGAATTTACAACCGTTACGCCTTTTAAAAGTGGAGACTTTTTCTCATTTTGTAAATTTAAATTTTTGTAATCTTTAGCTAGGTTTAAAATTTGATATATATTCTCGGTGGTAAGATCTTTTGTAGAGATGAGATCCTTTTTGGAGTATGCCATTTTTGCCCCTTTTTTTAATACGATATTTTATCTAGATTTGGCTTAATGGTAGATTTAATTTTGAAATTTGAGATATTTATTTAAATTTAAATTTCTTTTTATAGTATTTACTTCAATATAAGTATATTTTGATATTATAGTGAAATTTAAATAATTTTTTAGGTGAAAATATGGCTATTTGGGAGAGCAAGGATATTGTTTTAGATAGTGGCGAAACTGTAAAGGCGCAAGCTCCTGTGATTATCTCTGCTAGTAGGGCGACTGATATACCAGCGTTCTTTGCTGATTGGTTTAGAAATAGATTTGAAATAGGCTATATAAAGTGGATTAATCCTTTTAATGGTAAGCCTTTGTATGTGAATTTTAATAATACTAGGCTTATAGTTTTTTGGAGCAAAAATCCTGAACCAATGATAAGACATTTAGATTATTTTGATAGCATTGGAGTCAATTATTATTTTCAATATAGCTTAAATGATTATGAGATTGAGGGGCTAGAGGCTGGTGTGCCAAGCAAAAAAAAACGTATTGAAACTTTTAAAAGATTATCTGATAGATTAGGAAAATCTAGAGTTATATGGAGATACGACCCACTTTTAATAACTAAAAATTTACCTATGGACGCTTTATTAGAAAGAGTAGAAAAAATTGGTGATGAGCTTTATAAATATACTAATAAGCTTGTATTTAGTTTTGCTGATATATCGTCCTATAAAAAGGTTCAAAATAATTTAAAAAATGTCCCTTATATTGAGTTTGATTCCCAAAAAATGGAATATATGGCAAAACATATATCGCAGATGGCTAGGCGTTGGGGGATTAAAGTAGCGACTTGTAGCGAAAAGATTGATTTGGATAAATTTAATATAAAGCATAATAAATGCGTAGATGATGATTTAATGATAGAACAGTTTTATAATGATCAAAAACTAATGAAATTTCTAGGGGTAGAAGTAAACCGGGGGCTTTTTGGTATAGAGATTAAAAAAACTAAGGAAAATAAGGATAAAGGACAAAGGGAAGATTGCGGCTGTATAGTTGCTAAGGATATCGGTCAGTATAATACATGCGTTCATCAATGTATATATTGTTATGCTAATACTTCAGCCAAAACAGCGATAAGTAACTATAAAAAATATCTTATAAATCCAAATTCAGAAAGCATTATAGGGGTGTAAAATGGCGATATCTAATTCCAATAAAGTCAGCGAAGAACCAGCAAGAGAATATGCAGTATCATTTCCACTAATAACAGATTTATCAGCAAATCAGCAAATGGTTTTAAATTCAAAAGATCCATTTTGGGTTACTGGGCCAGCAGGATGTGGCAAAAGCATAGTATCTCTATGGAGATATATAAATGATGCTAAAGATAATAATATTATAATGATAGCTTATACAAAAAGTTTGCGAAAATATTTAAATTGTTGCATAGAACAAAGTGGCAATAACATTAATGAAGTTAAATCATTATATGAAACTTTTAAATATAATAATAGCTGGATAATAGAACCTGATATAAAATATGATGTGGTTATAATAGATGAAGCCCAAGATATAGAGATAGAGGCATTTAAGGCAATTGCATCTGCTACTAAGAGGATTTGCATTAATGCAGATATGAATCAACAACTATATAGCAACCAAAATAGACCAGATACAGAAGAGAGATTGGAAAATATACTAAAAGATTGCGAATTTGAACCATTAAAAAAATACTCTTTGAATCGAATATATCGCTATGATCAAGGGATATATGAGTTTGTAACAGCCTTTATAGGCTTGGGGCAGAGCGTAGAAGCATTAGATAATTTTTCAAATGATAGATATACTTTACCAGTAGTTTATGAAAATATCCCAAATGATGAAGAGATATCTTTTATTGTTGAGCTTATAAAATCATATTCTGATACAAATATCGCTATATTGTTGCCATTTGCTCAAGAGGATGGTTGTAATAAATTCAATAATAAGCATATTAAAGAGTGTTCTGTAGAGTATTATTATGATGAGTTAAAAAGTCGTGTCGATTGCACTTATTATGTTAGCAATGAAAATGAGGTTAAAATAGGAAGAGTTCATATATGCACTTTTAAATCCGCTAAGGGTTTAGAATTTGATACTGTTATTATACCAAAATTACATCTTATAAGACTTATTACGGAAAATAAGACAATAAATCAAAATATAATAACTAAGAAAGATTATTATGTAGGATTAACAAGAGCTAAAACTAATTTAATTTTATTAAATAATGTTTCGTTAAATAAAATACAGTATTTTAATGATATGGGTAAAACTGATTGTTATATAAAAAAAGATTATAATGAAATGAAAAATTAAGAAAGAATAATATGAAAGAGATTTTTATACCTATAAAAAAAGATAACATAGTTCACTATTTTGGAACTGGAATTATTAAAGCAAGGGCATATTTTAAAACAGATCATATATGTGATATTCAAAATTTATGTCCTAATAATATCATAGCTTTAAAAAATAAAGAGTTACCTCAAAATTCTGATTGCTTAATTGCCGTGTTAGTTGAAGATGAGTTTGTTCAAGATAGTGAAAATATAATTATTATAAAAGAAGCTATCCCTATTTCAAGAATAAATAAAATTTATATCAAAGATATTGATAATATTGATAGGTTAATATCCAATGCAAATATGGCAACAAATACTGTAGGTGGAGGAGCTATTATTCATAAAGAGATATTTGAAAAGCTGAATATAGAACAAATTAATTTAACAATACCAATTCATTTACCTAATTCAAAAGATGAAAATTTAGCTATAAAGCTAGATAAATTTAATAGAATAATGGGAGCTATGGCTTTTATCAGTCATAAAGAAAATAATAACCTGAATAAAACTTTGTTTGATATTTTGTCTATATTAAATAAAGATATCGCTACAGAGTATAAAAAAATTACAAATTTTAAACCAAATTTAGAAATAATACCTATTAAAAAATTAGATTTATCAAATTATGAAATATTAAATTTTAAAGATTGCAAAAATAAACTTGATGCAAAGAATATAAGTGCTGGTATAAAAGATAAATTTGAAGTACCAATGGATAAATTTAAATTACATGATACAGATACTGGATTAAAAATTTTATATGATCTATTTAAAGCAAGCGATCCAATATCAAGCGAAAAGATTAAAAATATGAATAATGATACTCTTTTTCTTTATGGATACAATAAAGGATATGATGGTCTAAGGACATTTTATGAGAAAAAAAAAGTTAAATTTGATATAAATAGCTTTATAGGTAGAGTGATAATAGAGATAATATATCAATACGCCATAAAAGATAAAGATAATATAGATATATTGTTTTTAGATAAATATAAGCAAAATTCGAAAAGTAGAATGGAAGATGATAAAGATTATTATCTATTTGATTCATCAAGACCATTTAGTATATATGATTTTATAGATGAATATAAGATGAATTTTTATCAAAATGATACTTACTTGGCAAAATATATAGAAGAAGATAAGAATTTATCTAAAAACTTAAATGAATTAGATAACATAAAAAATCAAAATCTAGAAAAAATTTCTAATGGCATAGAAGAAATTATAAAACGATGTGCAGAGTATGAACAAAAAATAAATCAACTAAAAAAAGAAAATATTATATTAAGACAAAAGTTTGCAAATATCAATCAAAATGATATTTTGACAAATAGCGACAATTTAGATAGAAACTACATTATGGATAATAATCATATTGAAACAATTCAAGATAAAAAAGATAATTTAATAAATGAAATAAATGAAATACTTAGTAAACTAGATTCTAAACCATCTAAATCTAAACGAAAAATAGATTATGAAAATGCTTGTAATGATATACGAAAAATTATAAGCAAAGACAAAGGGCTTCTTGACTATGAATCTACTAATTAACACAATTAAAAATTTGCCACACTCTCTAGATGATAATTTTCAAAATATCTATGAATATATGAATGATGGCTATAATATTTATAGCCAAAATATTAAAGATGAGCTAGATAAAATAAATATTCACCAAGAGATAATATATAATAAACTTGATATATCAAATACTAGACATTTTTCTTTTATTATCTTGCTTATGAAGCTATATAATAGATATATGCTAGATACTTCTTTTTTCTATCTTTATGATAGATTAATACAAAATAAAATTGATTTAGGCTACACAGTCCAAGTTATGTATTTAATGAGAAAAAATTTAAATTTAGATAGAATTAAATCTAATATAAATGATATAATATTTACTCTCAAAAAAGGATATGAATCCAATGAAGACAGAGATATCATTAATTTTATAATAAAACAATATATCTTTAATTCACTAAAATTAAACCGAAAAAATCTATATATTTATAATAGTATATTAGATATTTTTGAGCAAAAATTTTTAGATGTTCAAAATGATTTTTTAGATACCAAATCTTTGCAAGATTTTCTATATCAAGCAAGAGATAAAGATGAATTTTTAAATCAATGGGATGCGCAAATTCATAATATTTTCCACTATGAGAGCATCGAAGATATAGCTATTAAGATAGAAAATGGCGATTATGCTGATTTTATAAATTCAATTAAAAATATCAAATTTACAGATATACAAAACCATGCTAAAGAATATTATTCAACACATATAACCGATACAAATTCTAGGCATTATAATTTAGATAGAGGCAAAGCTGTATTAAAAGACAAAGAAGATTTGATCCAGTATATATACTCTTTTGGTAAAATGCATTCATCTAAATTGCAAAAATCTTTAAAATTACTACTTGATGAATTTTATAAGCTAGATAAATTAAATGTAGTAGATTATGGGTGTGGCCAAGCGATGGGGATTATGAATTTATGTGATTTTATTAACAATAATAAATTAGATTGTAAAATAGATGAAATAATATTAATTGAGCCTTCCAAACTTGCTTTATCTAGGGCTATACTTCATTCTAACGCATTTTGTGTTGACTCAAAAATTAATCCAATATGTAAATATTTAAATGATATAGAAGAGAGCGAGCTCAAATTTAAAAATAAAGAAATTCCGGTAATTCATATTTTTTCAAATATTTTAGATATGGAAGCCGTAGTATTAAATCAGAAATTATATAATTCCATAGAAAACGCTATGGGAAAATCAAATTTATTTATATGCGTTAGCCCATATATTGGCAAAATTGCAAATAATAGAATAGACATATTTTATGAGTATTTTCGTAGCAAATATAATGCTAGATTAATAAGCAACGAAGCATATGATAGAACAGAACATTGTTATACAAAATATTCAATACTATTTGAAGTTAATAAATAAAATTTAGCTTAAATATAATTTTTAATAGATAGCTAAATTTATCTCTTTTATTGACAATTTAAAAAAATTTGTATAAAATTGGTTCTTTCAAACTACAATTTTATTCGTTGTACTGCTATTTATTCACTATATTAAAGAGGTCTAATGGAAAATAAGGAAACTGCTCAACAATCAAACCAACCAACCAAAAAACAACACACACGCACACATACGCCAGTTGATGGCTATAAAATAGAAGAGTTAAGACTCCAAGACTTAGATAGCCTAGTAGCAATCGCCGAAGAAGTAGGCGTCCAAAACCCTAGAGAATTTCGCCGCCAAGAGCTAGTATTTGAAATTCTAAAAGCCCAAACCAAACAAGGCGGATTTATCTTATTTACTGGAATTTTAGAGATAGTTGAGGGCGGATATGGCTTTTTACGCTCTACTGATGCGAATTTGAGTGATTCTGCTAATGATACATATGTTAGCCTAAGCCAGATTAAAAAATTCGCCCTAAGAGTCGGTGATATCATAACCGGACAAGTAAGAGAGCCAAGAGAACAAGAGAAATATTACGCTCTTTTAAAGATAGAAGCGATAAATTATAAATCCATAGCTGAAGCCAAAGAGCGCCCATTATTTGATAACCTAACTCCGCTATTTCCAAATCAAAAAATTCAATTAGAATATGATCCAATGAAGCTTACAGGTCGTGTGCTTGATCTTTTCACCCCGATAGGCAAGGGGCAAAGGGGGCTTATAGTTGCCCCACCTAGAACAGGTAAAACTGAGCTTATGAAAGAGCTAGCTCACGGCATTACAAGAAATCACCCAGAAGTTGAGCTAATAGTGCTTTTAATAGATGAGAGGCCAGAAGAGGTTACAGATATGCAACGCAGTGTGCGTGGTGAGGTATTTAGCTCTACATTTGACTTGCCAGCATCAAATCATGTAAGGGTAGCTGAGTTGGTGATAGAAAAGGCTAAAAGACTAGTAGAGATGGGAAAAGATGTTGTGATATTGCTTGATAGCATTACTCGCCTTGCTAGAGCGTATAACACAGTAACCCCAAGTAGCGGTAAGGTTTTAAGCGGTGGTGTGGATGCCAATGCTCTTCATAAGCCAAAGAGATTTTTTGGTGCAGCTAGAAATATAGAAAATGGCGGAAGTCTAACGATAGTAGCGACTGCTTTGATCGATACAGGTTCTAGAATGGATGATGTGATATTTGAAGAGTTTAAAGGCACGGGTAATAGCGAAATTATCTTAGATCGCACCATTTCAGATCGCAGAATTTATCCAGCTGTAAATATACTCAAATCCGGCACTAGAAAAGATGAATTACTACAAGGTAGCGATGATTTAGGCAAAATTTGGGCTATACGAAATATTATAGCTACTATGGATGACATAGAGGCTCTTAAATTCCTATACTCTAAAATGTTAAAAACCAAAAACAATAAAGAGCTTTTAAGCATAATGAACGAATAAGGACTAAATTTGAAAGCTTTAGCACTCAAATATCGCCCAAAGAGCTTTGATGAATTAATAGGCCAAGATGTAGTGGCAAATACGCTATCTCACGCCTTAGATTCTAATAGATTAGGCCATGCGTATCTATTTTCGGGGCTTAGAGGGAGTGGCAAAACTAGTAGTGCTAGGATTTTTGCTAAGGCTTTATTGTGTCAAAAGGGTATAAGCGCTCATCCGTGCGAAGTTTGCCCAAATTGTATAATGGCTAATGAAAATCGACATATGGATATCATAGAGATGGACGCAGCAAGCCATCGTAAAATCGATGATATCAGAGAGTTAATCGAGCAGACAAAATACTCACCAAGTAGTGCGAGATTTAAGATATTTATCATTGATGAGGTTCATATGCTAACCAAAGAGGCCTTTAATGCGCTTTTAAAGACGCTTGAAGAGCCACCTGATTATGTTAAATTTATTTTAGCGACTACTGATCCGCTGAAACTTCCAGCTACTGTTTTATCACGGACTCAACATTTTAGATTTCACTCTATTGCTAAGGCTAGTGTGGTGAAGCATTTGGAGTTTATATTAAATAAAGAAGGGATTGAATTTGAGCCAAGAGCCTTAGAAGTGCTAGCTAGAAGTGGTGGTGGTAGCCTTAGAGATACTCTTACCTTACTTGATCAAGCTATTATCTACTCACACGAAAAGCTCACGCATAAGGTTGTTGTAGATATGCTAGGACTGCTTGATCCAGTCAAGATTGATGAGATATTTGCAATAATAAATTCAAGGGATAAAAATAATCTTTTACAGCTTTTAAATGAGCTTCAAAATTATGATTCTAGCTCAATAATTGATGAATTAATCGAGCATTTAAAGTATAAATTTATACACCAAAATGGCGACTTTTCACTTTTGATTTTTGAGAGATTTTTTAGGATATTAAGCGAAGCTAAAGCTATGCTAAATAACTCAGCCGATCCAGAATTTGTTTTATTTATCACATTATTTATGATGCTTGAGGCATTTAATCTTACAAATATTGATGATGCGATATCATCACTAAAATCTCAATCACCCAATTCAAATTTATCGCTAAATTCAGTGTCAAATTTAACCTCGCAGCCAACAGAGCAAAACCATTCTAATTTAACATCAGTTAAGCCAAAATCAAAAAATAACTATCAACTATTTGTTGATGCCATTTATGATAAAAGCTATGAACTAGGTGTAATTTTTGATGAGTGTGTGAGTTTTAAAGGGTTTAAAGATAACACTTTAAATCTTGAGTTTGCTATGAGTGATGATCAGCTAATTTTGGCTAGGAAATTTTATAATGATGTAATTTTACCATCTGTTCGTAGTATTTATGGAGATAATAGCAAGCTAAATGTACAAAAAAGTGAACCAAAAAAGCAAAGCCCGCTTAGCCGTGCTCCAATGCCACCAATAATAGGGCAGACTACGCTAAATAAGCAAAATCCAAATTCAAAACCAACCGATGAGCCAAAAGGATTAGAGGCACTAAAATCATCAATGAGCCAAGAGGATATGAATTTAAAAGAGTTAAAACGGCTGTTTGGCGAGCCGCAGATTTTATCAAATAGTTAGGAAAATTATGGAAAATATAAGAAATTTTAGCATTATAGCCCACATAGATCATGGTAAAAGCACGCTAGCAGATCGCATTATAACAGAGTGTGGCGCTGTTGATGAGAGATCTATGAGTTCTCAAGTCATGGATACAATGGATATAGAAAAAGAGCGTGGAATCACCATAAAAGCGCAATCTGTAAGGCTTGGCTATACACTTGATGGGCAGAATTATATATTAAATTTGATTGATACCCCAGGACATGTGGATTTTAGCTATGAAGTTAGTAGGAGTTTGGCAAGTTGTGAAGGGGCTTTGCTAGTAGTAGATGCCTCTCAAGGAGTCGAGGCCCAGACAATAGCAAATGTATATATCGCACTTGAAAATAATCTTGAGATAATTCCAGTAATAAACAAAATAGACCTCCCAGCAGCTGATCCAGATAGAGTTAAAAATGAGATAGAGCATGTTATTGGGCTTGATTGCTCTGAGGCTTTAGAGGTGAGTGCTAAAAGTGGAGTTGGGATAAAAGAGCTAATAGAGACAATAATTCGCAAGATTCCACCGCCAAAAGCGGATTTAAATTTGCCACTTAAAGCGCTTATTTATGATAGTTGGTTTGATAACTATCTAGGCGCTTTGGCTCTTGTGAGATTATACGATGGTAGCCTTAAAAAGGGTGATGAAGTCTATGTAATGGGAACTGATAAAAGGCATATTGTATTAGATCTGATGTATCCAAATCCTGTTTTGCCTATCAAGACTAATGAGCTAAAAGCCGGCGAAGTAGGCATAGTGGTTTTGGGGCTAAAAGATGTAGCTAGTGTAAGTGTAGGTGATACTATAACCCTAGCCAAAAATAGAGCCGCAGAGCCAATAGGTGGATTTGAAAAGGCCAAACCATTTGTCTTTGCTGGATTATATCCTATTGATACGGATAAATTTGAAGATTTAAGAGATGCTTTAGATAAATTAAAATTAAATGATAGCTCTATAAGTTATGAGCCTGAGACTTCAGCGGCTCTTGGTTTTGGATTTAGGGTTGGATTTTTGGGTTTATTACATATGGAAGTGGTCAAAGAGAGATTAGAGCGTGAGTTTAATCTAGATTTGATAGCTACCGCACCGACAGTTACCTATCAAGTAGTATGCACCGATGGAGCTACTATAAATATTCAAAACCCAAGCGAACTACCACCAGTAAATAAAATAGAGCATATAAAAGAGCCATATGTCAAGGCTACTATTATCACGCCAAGCGAGTTTTTAGGCAATATCATAACTCTTTTAAGCTCACGCCGCGCTATTCAAACTAAGATGGATTATATCACCACTTCAAGGGTGCTTTTGGAGTATGATATACCGATGAATGAGATAGTTATGGATTTTTATGATAAGCTCAAAAGCGCCACAAAAGGCTATGCGAGTTTTGATTATGAGCCAAGTGAGTATAGGATTGGTAAGTTAGTTAAGTTAGATATCAAAGTAGCAGGCGAGACCGTAGATGCTCTATCTATCATAGTGCCTGAAGAAAAGGCTATGAGTAAGGGTAGGGATTTTGTCAAAGCGATGAAAGAGATAGTCCCAAGACAGCTATTTGAAGTAGCGATCCAAGCCAGTATAGGAAGCAAAATTATCGCTAGAGAAACGGTCAAATCAATGGGCAAAAATGTAACTGCTAAATGCTATGGTGGCGATATAACACGCAAAAGAAAACTTCTAGAAAAGCAAAAAGAGGGTAAAAAGCGTATGAAAGCCATAGGCAAGGTAACCTTGCCTAGTGAGGCGTTTTTAAGCGTGCTTAAGATAGATTAAGGGGAGATGATGAAAAGGGGATTATGGATTGTATCAGCGTTGATTATAGCTGGATGTAACTCTGATAGCTCTAAGGCGACAGATATATTAAATAGCGTTAAAGATGCTAATATCCAAGAGATTATCAAAGTAGCCTTACCAGAAGAGATCAAATCCAACCCAGCAATGGAGTATATACAAAATGCTATGTATAAAAATCAAAATGAGATAATAAAAAATATAGAGATATTAAGCCAATATATCAGTGAAAGTAACGCCTATATAACTATCAAAATCAGATCTGCTAATGCTCACATAGATGGAGATAAGATCAAACTCAAAAGAGATAATAACGACGAGTGGATGATAATAAAATAGTATATTAATCTAAAATGGCACAAAATTTGCTAATATAATTTAAAAGGAAAATAATGCCATATATCAACATTAGAGTAACTAAAGAGAATGGAGAGCCTACAGCTGAGCAAAAAGCACAGCTTATAGATGGTGTAACAGAGTTAGTAAGTCGGGTTTTAGGTAGAAATAAATCTAGTACCGTTGTAATCATCGATGAGATAGATATGCAAAATTATGGCCTAGCAGGAGAGAGTATAAAATCTATAAGGGAGAGAAAATGAGAGTATTTTTGGTTTTAGTTTTAACAATGATTTTAGGTGGATGTGCTGTAAGCAATAACACACAAACTAACCAGGAGCAAAAACCTAAACAAACACTATTTCGCATAGATGCAAAGTGTGAGCCTTGCTCACAAAGAGGCTATGAGACGCTAATTGATGGTAAATTATACAGAAGCGATGTAGCAATAAATTGTTGTGAAAATATCCGCACAATCGATACATCAGCAGCACTAAAAAAGGTATATATCCATAAAGTTATCGATTTAATAGAAACACAAAAGTTAATAAAAATTAATGGTAAATATATTAAATTTGATAAAAATTTTGCTAAAGTATTTTACGAAACATTAGCTGCTGAACTAGAAGCTCGTGGAATTTATGTTGCAAGTGATGGTGATTCGCCTTATACATATAGGGTTCAGTTTGAATTTGATAATATCAAAAGCATTTATAGTCCAGGTGCAAATTATTTAAATTCAAAACTCTTTGGTACGCTAAAAATTAAAAATATCAATAAAAATAGAACACTCTATATCACTACAACTCAAAATGTAAGCGATCTAAGCGTAAGCAAGGTAGATGATTTTGACCTATATATGAATCTACTAATCAAGCAATCAGCCAATAAAGTTGCTCAAGAGATTTCAAAGTTATAAAAGGCCATTTCTAAGGCTATTTTGGTAAATTAATGCGATGTGTAAAATGTGCTAAAATATCGCTTAAATTGATATGTAAAGATTGCCAAAAGATACTTAGTGAGTATCAGCAAGGTTGTAGATTAGTAGATGGATTTAAGGTATATTATTTTTATAAATATAGTGATATAAAAGAGATTTTATCTACTAAGCATCATCTTTGTGGCTCATTTGCGATTTCGAATTTGGCTCGTTTGAGTCTAACCAAATTTGCTAGTGAGTTTAGCTTTGGGAGCAAGGTTTTAGTCATTCCGCTTGATGATAATACAAAAAGCGGATATTCTCATACTGCTATCCTAGCCAAGGCTTTATCAAATTCAGAATTATCACCGCTTTATAGGGCATTGCGTGCTACAAATAGTGTGAAATATGCTGGAAAGTCTTTGGAGTTTCGTCGTAAAAATCCACGGCAATTCAAGCTTTTAAAGCAGATTAAATATCCTGTAATCTTAGTAGATGATATAATCACTACCGGCTCTAGTATGCTAGAGGCTCAAAAGCTCTTAAAAAGAGCCGGAGTTAGGGTGCTTTTTGGTTTAGTTTTAGCCGATGCTAGGGAGTAGGAATTTGGGTATTAAAATCCTAAATTCATCAAATCCAGCACCCAAAACTATATTTTTCTAACATTTGATTTAAGCTTGATATAACCACTCTTGCTTCATCATCACTCATCATCTGATGGCACGGCAGACTAAGTTCAGCTCTATAAAAATCCTCAGCACCATCTAATCTCATCTCACCATATAAATTTTTATAAAAGCTAAATTGATAAGTTGGTTTATAATGCACTTGTACCCCAATGCCCATAGCGTGAAGTTCGTTATAGATATCCTCTTTTACGCACCATAAATTAGAGTTTAAAAGCACAGGATATAGATGTCTAGCACTTCTTATATTATCTGGGATATCTATCGTTTTTAGATATTTTGAGTTTTTAAAGGCATCATCATATATCTTAGCAATCTCATAACGCCTATTAATAAACTTATCAAGCTTTTTAAGCTGACTTAGCCCCAAAGCACACGCCACATCGCTTAAGCGGTAATTATAGCCTAGAGTTACCATATCCATATTCCAAGCCTGTTTTTTTACCATACCATGTGAGCGTGTGAGTCTAGCGGATTTAGCAATCTCTTCATTATTAGTTAGCAAAGCCCCACCCTCAAAAGTCGTAATAGGCTTAATGGCATGAAAGCTAAATACACTCACATCAGCCAAAGTGCCAACCATCTTGCCATTAATACTACTACCCAAAGCGTGACTAGCATCATCAATAATTTTAATATCTTGCTCTTTTATTAACGCTTTGATTTCATCCATATCTACTGGATACCCACCAAAATCCACAGCGGTTATAACCTTGGTTTTATCGCTTATTAACTCTTTTATAGAGGATGGATTTATATTGCCATTTAAAAGTACATCAGCAAATTTAATCCTAGCGCCACACATTATAGCCGCATTTGCGGTGGCTGCAAAGGTTATAGGGGTGGTGATAACTTCATCACCAGTCCCCACGCCAAGTGCGATATATGCAGCGTGAAGTGCTGAAGTAGCTGAGTTCATCGCTACAGCAAATTTGGCTCCAGTAAGCTCGCAAAGCTCACGCTCAAACTCCACTACACGATTTCCACATGTAAGCATATCGCTTTTTAGAGCTTCTATCACGGCTTTTATATCATCATCTTCTATTTTTTGTCTGCTATAAACCATCATTTTAAACCCTTATTGTAGTATTCTTGGTAGGGTTATGCCAGTTTGGGATTGATATTTGCCATTTTTATCAGCGTAGCTAGTTTCGCAAATTTCATCCCCTTGTAAAAATAGCACCTGAGCTATCCCCTCATTTGCGTAAATTTTAGCCGGAAGTGGGGTAGTATTTGAAATTTCAATTGTGATATGACCTTTAAATCCAGGCTCAAATGGTGTTACATTGACTATTATCCCACACCTTGCGTATGTGCTTTTGCCAAGGCATATAGCTAGGGTATCTCTAGGCATTATGAAATACTCCACCGTCCTAGCTAAGGCAAATGAATTTGGTGGTACAATACAAATATCACCGATAAAATCCACTACATTTTTCTCATCAAAATTTTTAGGGTCTACAACTGTACCACCTACATTTGTAAAGATTTTAAATTCATTTCCAACCCTAATATCATATCCATAACTAGAAAGCCCATAGCTGACAACACCACGACCGATATTCTCTTCGCAAAATGGAGTTATCATTTTGTGTTCTAAGCTCATTTGGCGTATCCATTTATCGCTTTTTAAACCCATAAATTTCCCTTTA